>VGWF01000116.1 GCA_016873715.1 Lentisphaerota bacterium
GGAGCCCTTGCGGTTGCGGGGGTGCGACGCGCACCAGGCCGGCCGGATCGCGCGGGATCCCGCCCCGCCTGCGGCGTTGCCGAAGGGGGCGCGGACACGAGTCCCGCCTTCGCCCCCGCAGGGCGGGGCTCCGGCGTGGCACGCCAGCCTTCGGCACGATGCGCGTTCCCGGCCGGGCCCCTCGCGGGCTCGGGGCCACCCGGTGCGCGCCGCGGCATCGCCTTCGCCTTGATTCAAGGATCGTTCGGCTGGGATCTCTCTTTCCCGGCGATGAAAGGGGAATCCTGAGGATCCCGCGCACACGGCCAGGTGTCGACAGGAACAAGCTGCGTCTGCCCCGGCGCGGCCCTCCCGATCGCCTTCCACGGAGACGCGAGGGGGCGGACCCGATCGGGGGAGCCCCTTCCGGTCGGCATCCGCCACCCGCGCCCTCCCGGGGTCGAGGAAGCCCTGCGCCTCCGGACCGCGGTCTCCGCCCGGGGGTCCGGCCGCCCAGGCTCGCGTCGTGACCTGAGCCGCGGACTTCGCGAGGCAGGGTCGGCACCGTGCGCGAGACCCCCGGAGCGTCGTTCCACGCCGGGTCCGGGGGCGTGACCGAGGATCGGGCGCTCTTCCGCCAGCTTGAAACGCGGAACGCGGGGCCTGTATCTTCGCCGTCGACATGGCGCGCATCCTTTACGGCGTCCACGGAACGGGGCACGGCCACGCCTCACGGGCGCTGGCGGTCGCCGCGCTCCTCCCCGAGCACGAGTTCCTCTTCGTCAGCCACGGCGAGGGCCTGCGCCGTCTCGCCGGCGCCGGCCGCACGTTCGATTGCCCGACGCCCGAGACCGTCGTCACGAACCACCGCGTGCGGCCGCTGCGAACCGCGCTGCGTCTCGTCACGTTCCTCCGGCGCCGGCCGGAGGCGCTGCGCTCGGTGCGGCGCCTCGTGGAGGCGTTCCGGCCGGACGCGGTCTTCACGGACTACGAGCACGTCGTCCCGATCGTCGCGCGCGAGGCCGGCCTGCCGTGCCTCTCCATCGACCACCAGCACGTCGTGCCGCTCTGCGGGGACGTCGTCCCGCTCCACCGCCGGCCCGACCACCTCGCCACGTGCCGGGCCATCCGCCATCTCTTCAGCGGCGCGGAGGAGCACCTCGTCACCTCGTTCTTCGCGCCGCCGCGCCGGCCGGCGGACCCGCACACCCGGATCCTCCCGCCGATCCAGCGCCCCGGGATCCTCACGCGCACCCCGAGCGACGGCGACGCCGTCGTTGCCTACCAGAGCTACTCGACGTTCGACCGCTTCCTGCCGCTCCTGCGGTCGATCCCGCACCCGGTCCTTGTCTACGGCCTCGGCCGCGACGACCGCGACGGCAACCTGGTCTTCCGGCCGGACTCGACCGACGCCTTCCTCGACGACCTCGCCGGCTGCCGCTACGTCGTCTGCGGCGGCGGCCACGGCCTGATCTCCGAGGCGCTCCATCTCGGCAAGCCGGTGCTCTCGTTTCCGGTCGGCGGCGCGGTCGAGCAGTACCTCAACGCGCTCCACGTCGAGCGCCTCGGCTACGGGCGGAACGGCGCGACCCACCGGTCGCCGCCGCGGCTGCTCGCGGAGTTCGAGGCGGGGGTGGACGGCTTCCGCGCCCGGATCCGGGGCGGCGACTTCTGCGGCAACGAGCGCCTCGTCGCCGGGGTCCGCGCGTTCCTCGGGGGCCGCGGCGTCACCCCGCGCGACTGACCCGGCCGCCCGCGCGCGCCGCGCACCGGTCGAGGATTCCCGCGTAGGCCGCGACCATCGCCGGCATCGCGAACCCGCGCGCCGCGCGCTCGCGGCCCGCCGCGCCCATCGCCGCCGCGCGGGCCGGGTCGGCCAGAAGGCCGAGGATCGCCTCCGCCATCGCCGCGGGACGGCCGGGCGGCACGAGGATCCCGGTCCGCCCGTCCTCGACGGCCTCGGGCACGCCGCCGACCGCGGTCGCCACGACCGGACGCGCCGACGCCATCGCCTCGAGCACGGCGTTGGGCATCGCCTCGACGCGCGAGGCCAGCGCGAAGACGGCGCATCCGTCGAGCAACGGCCGCACGTCGGCCTGCGACGGGATCCACTCGATCCCCGGGGCGGACAGCGACTCCGCGGCGCGCCGCACGGAGTCCCGCTCCGGGCCGTCGCCGACGATCCGCAGCCGCGCCCCCGGCCGGCTCCGGCGGACGATGGCGAAGGCCTCGAGCAGCGTGGCGTGGTCCTTCTCCGGCACGAGCCGCGCGACGCAGAGGACCGTCTCCGCCGCGCCGGGCGGCGCGACGCGCTCCGGGATCTCCACGCCGTTGCGGACGACCTCGACGCGGTCGGCCGGCACGCCGGACCGCTTCACGTCGTCCGCGATCGCCCGCGCGTTGCAGACCACGACGTCGGCCAGCCGTCCCAGCCACCGCTCGTGCTGCCGCCGCGCCGAGTCGCCGCCGCGGCAGTTGCCGACGATCGCGGGGACGCGCGCGGCGCGCCCGAGGAGGCGGCCCCAGATGTTCGGAACCACGGTCCAGCAGACCAGCACGTCCGGCGGATCGCGGCGCAGCGCGCGGCCGAGCGCCGCGATCGCGCGCGCGCCGACGGCCGGCGCGTCGGCCAGCGCGACCCGCGGAACGGGCGCCGGGTCGAGGTCGCCGCCGCCGGCCAGGGTCCACAGCTCGACGGCGAAGCGGTCCGCGGGCAGCCGGCGGGCCAGCGCGAGCGCCTGCGACTGCGTGCCGCCGTGTTTCAGGTCCTGCAGCAGGAAGACGACCCGGCATGGACGGGGCGGCGCCATGTCAGTAGCCCATCAGCCCGCAACACCGGGTGCAGACCGGCATCAGGCCGTCCGTCGCGAGGCTCCGGCGGAAGGCGCGGTAGCGCTCGTGGTTCCACAGGCCGGCCAGCGTCGAGTCCTTCACGTTGCCGACGACGTAGTCGTTGTAGTCGCGGCAGGGCGACACGTCGCCGTTGCTGTTGACCTCCATCGCCTGGAAGACCGACACGCACCGCCGGTAGCCGAAGTCGCGCGCGTGATCGGTGTAGTAGGCCCGCAGGTCCGCCTCGCCGTGCAGCCGCGGGATCAGGACGGCCGGGGGCGCCCCCGGCCGCCGCGCGCGGGCCCGGACCGCCTCGATCTGCCGGTGCAGCGCCGCGGCGTCGTCCGGCTTCCATCCGCCGATCCAGCCGCGGTGCCGCCGCGGCGCGTCGCCGAAGCGGCGCGCGAACTCGCGCTCGTGCAGCGCGGCGCGGGATTCGTCGATCCACCAGGCGAGGTAGAACACGAAGAGGTCGACGCGGTCCGCGAAGGCGTCGTAGAGGTCGGCGAGGCGCGGGGCGTTCTCGCGCGAGATCGTCGTGAGGCTGGCGATGAGCGGCAGGTCGCGCCGCGCGGCGCGGCGGGTCTCGCGCACCGCGGAGAGCGCGGACCCGACGGCGGCGAAGCTCCCGCCGCCGCCGGCGGTCGGTCGCAGGCGGTCGTGCAGCTCGGCGTCGGGGCCGTCGATCGACACCTGCAGCAGGAAGAGCGGCGCGCGGACGAGCCGTTCCGCCGCCTCCGCGACGCGCGCGCCGTTGGTCGCGATCGCGACGGGCATCCGCAGGTCCGTGGCGGTCCCGACCAGGTCGAGCACGCCGTCGTAGAGCATCGGCTCGCCGCCCCACAGGTAGACGACCGGCCGGTGGCCCGCCGCGGCGAGGCCGCGCAGGAGGTCCGCGTGGCGGGCGGCGGGCACCTCGTCCGCGACCAGCCGCCGGAGGTCCGCGCCGTGGAGGTAGCCGCGCTCGCCCCACTGCCCGCAGGTGCCGCAGCGCAGGTTGCACCGGTCGGTGAGGCGGAGGCTGAGCTGGCGGATGGCCCCCGCCCGCCCGTCGGCGCTCGGCGGGTAGCGCCAGTCGAAGAGATGCTTCTCGGCCTGCAGCGCGACGAGCCGCGAGGCGATCCACGGTCGTTTCAGCACGGGCCACAGGCCCCGCAGGATCGCGCCCGGCCCGATGCCGCTGCGCCGGCGGGGATCCCCGGTCCGCGCGGAGGAGCATCCCATGCCGCGAGCGTGGCACGGAACCGCGCGCGCTGTCCAGAGCCGTTGCGCACGGGACGCCGGGGCTGCTACCCTGCGGGCGTGAGCGACGCCCTGGTCTACCGCCGTTCCGTTCCGCGCTACCTGCTGGCGCGCGCCCTCGGCCGGCTTGGCGTCCGTCATCCCCCCGCGTCGCTCGCGCCGCTGCGCATGGAGCCGTTCACCGCGCGCTGTCCGCCGGGCTGGACCGGCCTGCGCACGCGGCTCTGCGGCATCTGCGGGTCGGACCTCCAGCTCCTCCGCGGCGCCGAGTCGTTCCTGATGGAGCCCTACGCCTCGTTCCCGTTCGTCCCGGGCCACGAGATCGTCGCGGACGTCGCCGACGCGCCGGCGGGCTGCGGGTGGACGGCGGGCGACCGGGTCGTCGTCGAACCGGTCCTCGGCTGCGTTCCGCGCGGACTCGCCCCCTGCCCCGCCTGCGCGCGGGGTGAGCCGAACCTCTGCGCGAACTTCACGCGCGGCAACCTCGCGCCCGGCCTCTCGCTCGGCTACACCGCGGGACCCGGCGGCGGCATGGCGGCCGGATGCCACGCGCACCCCGCGCAGCTCGTCCGCGTGCCGGACGGCCTCGACGACCGCCGCGCCGTGCTGGCCGACTCGCTCGCGTGCGCGCTGCAGGCCCTGCTTCCGAACTTCCCGGCCGACGACGCCCCCGTCATCGTCTTCGGCGCCGGCGTGCTCGGGCAGCACGTCGTCCGCGCGCTGCGCGCGCTCGGTTCGGGGGCGCGCGTGGTCGTCGCCGCCCGCCACCCGTTCCAGCGCGACGCCGCCCTGGCCGGCGGCGCGGACGCCGCCCTGCTCTCGCCCGGCCGCCGCGAACTGGCGGAGGCCGCGGGCGGCCGGTTCCTGGCGACGACGCTCGGCGGCGGACAGGTCGAGGGCGGCGCCGGCCTCTTCCTCGACTGCGCCGGCGGGGGCGACGCGCTGCAGGAGGGCCTTGTCCAGCTGCGCCCCCGGGGCACGCTCGTGCTCGTCGCCACCACCGGCGACGCCGGCCCGCTGGATCTCTCGCCCCTGTGGTTCCGCGAGCTTCGCGTGACGGGATCGTCGCTGTGCGGCACGACGGAGTTCCGCGGTACGCGCGAACGCACGACCGCGCGCGCCGTCCGCCTGCTCGCGGACCGGCCCGACCTGTGGCGCGACCTCGTCACCCATGTCGTTCCGCTCCGGGATTACGTCCGCGCCTTCCGGACGGCCTCCGACAAGGCGCGCTACCGGTCGTTCAAGGTGGCGGTCGATCCGCGCGACGGAACGGACGGCCCGCCATCGTGAAGCTCGTCCTCTCCATCGACGTCGAGGAGGAGGGCCTCTTCCGCGGACGCCATCCGCGCCGCCCCGCCGGCGTCGCGAACGTGGCGGAGCTCCGCCGCCTCGAGCCCCTCGCGGACGAGTTCCGCCTGGTCCCGACGCTGCTCGTCGCGCATGCCGTCGCGGCGGACCCCGGCTGCCGCGCGATCCTGCGCGACTGGCGCGACCGGCGCGGCGCGGAGATCGGCGCGCACCTGCATCCGTGGTCGACGCCGCCGTTCGACGGCCCCGGCGAGGACGGCCCGACCGACCCGGACGCCGTCCCGGAGCCGCTCCTCCGCGCGAAGCTCGAGGCGCTGCTGGACGCCGTCGGCGGCCTCGCCGGCGCCCCGCCCGTCTCGTTCCGCATGGGCCGCTATCACCTGACGCCGGCCGTCGCCCGCCTCGCCGCGGCGGCGGGGCTGCGCGTCGACGCGAGCCTCGTGCCGATGCGCACGGAGCCGGGCGGTCCCGACAGCTTCGACGCGCCGGCCGATCCGCACGCGATCGACACGCCCTCCGGCACGCTGCAGGAGGTTCCCCTGACGGTGATCCCGATCGCGCCCGCGCTCGCCCGGGCCTGGCGCCGCGCGGCCGGCGCCCTCCCGCCGGCCCTCGGCGCCCGGTGCCGGGCGGCGTTCCGGCGCGTCGGCGTCGTCGGCGTCCAGCCCGCGTGGTTCGGCCTCGCCGCGATGCGGCACGCGGCGCGCCTTCACGCCCGCCGCGGCGGACGCGTGCTGCACATGCACCTGCACTCGTCCGAGCTGATGCCCGGGGCAACGCCGGGGTGCCGGACCGGGGCGGACGCCGACCGCCTCGTCGCCCGCATCCGCGCCTTCCTCGCCTGGCTCGCGGACTTCATGCCCGTCGAGATGACCCCGCTCTCCGCCTGGGCCGGCGGCCCGGGCGCGGCGTCCGCCGCGGGGGGGACGCCGTGAACCGGCGCACCGGGGCGCGCGCCGTGGCGGGGCTCGCGGGCGTCGTCGCCGCGCTCGCGGTGCTGGAACTCGGACTCCGCGCCACCGGCGCCGCGCCGCCGCTGCCGAAGCTGTTCCACGACGGGGTCTTCATTCCCGATCCCGTGCTCCCCTACCGCCTCAAGCCGTCCGTCGAAATGACCATTGCGGCGCGGACCGGCGAGTTCCGCGAGACGATCCGCCACAACCGCGACGGATTCCGCGACGTCGACCACGAGACCGCCAAGCCGCCGGGCACGCTCCGGATTCTCGGCGTCGGCGACAGCTTCACCTACGGCGCGGGCGCCGAGTTCGAGGACACCTACCTCCGCGTGCTCGAGCGCTCGCTCGCCCCGGCGCTGCCGACGACGCGCGTGGAGATCGTGAAGGCGGGGATCGGCGGGTTCTGCACCGAGTCGGAGCGCCTGCTCGTCGAGCACACCGGCCTCGCCTACCGGCCCGACCTCGTCCTCCTCGGCTTCAACGCGACGGACCTCTTCGAGGCCTCGCTCGGCCTCGACCGGGTCCGGATCCACGAGGGGCCGCTCCGCACCGACGAGGCCCGCCGCCTCGGCCGCACGGTCATGTGGCTCGTCGTGCATTCCCACGCCGCGCGGTGGCTCCGTCACGCCCTGGGCGGCGGCGACGCGGCCGACCTTCACCGGAGGTTCGAGGTCTCGCCGGAGGCCCGGGAGGCCGCGTGGAAGCGCGTCGCCGCCGAACTGGCGCGGCTCCGCGATTCGGCGTCCGCCGCGGGCGCGCGCGTGGTCGTCGCCTTCCTTCCCCTCGGCCACGGGCAGGACGGGCCCGACCTCGAGCGCCTCCGGGCGGAGTGCGCGGCGCTCGGTCTTGCCGTGATCGACACGACGCCGGCGCTGCGGGCGGCGGCCGCGGAAGGGCCCGTCTACTGGCCTAAGGACGGCCACTGCACGCCGCGCGGCTACCACGCCATCGCGCGCGCCCTCCACGAGGGCCTTCTGGGGATCCCGGGGGCCCTGGCGCCGTGACGCCGCCCGTCCAGCGCACCGGGCCGCGCGACCGTCAGGTCTTCGCCGCGTTCCTGCTCGCCGCCGCGCTGATGTTCGTCGCCGGGGGCGGGCGCCCCGCGACCCGGGCCTTCGGCAACGCGGACCACCCGGGGCTCCACGGCGAGCTGTTCCACCAGCAGGACTTCCTCGAGAACGTGCTCGCGGGCCGGCTGCTGCACCCGTTCTTCTCCGGCCGCGTCGCGCATCCGCACGGCGAGGACCTGCGCCCCTACGTCGGGATCTCGCTGCACCTCTACTACTACCTCCCGTTCGCCGTCCTCCCCAACCCGCTGCTCCGGTACAACGCGCTGATGCTGCTGACGCTCGCGCTGAACGGCTTCTGCGCCTACCGGCTCGCGCGGCGGCTGACGCCCTCGCTCTTCGCCGCGGTCCTCGGCGGCGCCCTGTTCATGCTCAGCCCCTACGCGCTCCTGAAGCTGGAGACCGCCTTCCTCCAGAAGACGATCCTGTGGTGGATCCCGCTTTTCGTGCTCGAGGCCCTCCGCTTCCTGGAGGACCGCACGCCGCGCCGCGCCGCGCTCGCGGGCCTGGCCTGGGCGCTGATGCTGCTGACCTACGCGCCGTACGCGATCTACGCCCTGGTCGCGGCGGCGGTGATGCTGGCCGTCCACGCGGCGCGCCGCCCGCGGGAGGTCCCCGGCCTGCTGATGCGCGCGTGGCCCGCCCTGGTGCCCGCGGGGCTGGCGCTCGGGCTCTTCGTCCCGTCGATCGCCGGCGGCATCTCGCACGGCGACGACATCCCGCAGGCGATCGTCGAGGCCCCGCGCGGCTGCCTCGACCTGCGCCACCCGTTCCGCTCGCTTCCCTACG
The DNA here is from genome assembly GCA_016873715.1 of Lentisphaerota bacterium. Lineage (GTDB taxonomy): Bacteria > Verrucomicrobiota > Kiritimatiellia > PWTM01 > PWTM01 > VGWF01. Next base: position 8,174 of record VGWF01000116.1, read on the forward strand.
CCGACTTCATCCCGATGACGCGCCATCTCCCGGCCGGCATCAGCCTCCTCGGCACGGCGCTCGGGATCGCGGCGCTCGTCCGCCGCCGTCCGCACGCCCCGCTGTTCGCGGCGATCGCGGCGGTCTTCTTCGTCCTTTCGCTCGGCTGCCACCTGCACTCGCTGGGGCCGCCGTTCGACGCCGTGCCCCTGCCCTACGACGCGCTCGCCCGGCACGTGCCGGGCGGCGACCGGCTCGGCTTCCCGATCCGCGCGCTGCCGTTCGCGGACCTCGCCCTCGCGATGCTCGCCGCCCTGGCCGTCGGCGGAACCGGGCGCTGGTTCGCGAACCGGCCGGCGTGGGCGGCGTCCGCCGCGGGCGCCGCGATCGTCCTCGCCGCGGTCGCCGAGCGGCGGCTCCTCTGGCCGGAGCTGTTCCCCGTCCGCGCGACGGCGCACGTGCTCCCGCCCGAGGTCCGCTGGCTCCGCGGGCGCGGCGGAACGGTGCTGCATCTCCCGTTCATGCCCGCCGGCACGGACTGCCGCCGCTACATCCATCTCACCGCGATGACGCGCACGCGGATGCTGAACCGCTACCTCGACGCGCCGTGCGGCTTCCCCGACCTCCCGCCGGGCACGCCGACGGACCGCGAGTGGGTGCTCCACCTGGAACGCCTCCACCGCATGGGCTGCGAGTTCATCGCCGTCCACCCGGCGCCGGACGGCCCCGTCCCCAACGCGCCGCCGGTCGATGCGCCGCAGGCCCGGCCGCTGACCGCGGAGGATCGGGCCGCCCTCCGCCGGTGGTGCGGACCGCCCGCCGTCGCCGGAGCCGCGTTCGTCCTCCACCGCGTCCCGCCGCCCGCCGCGCTCGATCCCGACGCGCACCCCTCCCCCGGCGAGGCGCGCCGCCTTCTCGCCGCCCGCTCGGACGCCTTCCGCCGCGAACCCCAGATCCGCGTGCACCGCTTCGCCGTGCCCGTCGCGCCGGACGCCCCGGACGACGCCCGCCGCGCCGCCCGCGCGGAGGCCGGCGCCCTCGCGCGCCGCCTCGAGGCGGACCCGGAATCGACCTTCGCCCTGACGGAGGACCTGGCCGCCCGCGATCCGGCCCGCCGGTGGGGCGACCTCGGCTACCTCTCGCCCGGCACGTTCCCGCCGGAGATCGAGACGCCCCTCTTCGCCCTGACGCGCCGCGGGCAGACCGCCGTCGTCGAACGCCCCGATGCGATCCTCGTCTTCCTCCTGATGGATCTCCGCGCCGGCGGCCCCGCGGATCCCGCGGACGCCCTGCGCGCCGCCTCCGACCTCGCCCTCCGCGAGGCGCGCCGCGCGACGGCCGCCGCTGCGCTCCGCCCAAACGACGACATGGTCCCCATCCCCGGCGGCGAGTTCCTTGCCGGCTCGACGGAACCGGAGATCGACCGCGCCGCCGCGATGGCCGTCCGCTTCGCCGGCAAGGTGGGACCGGTCGACCGCCGCTGGTTCGAGGACGAGACCGCGCACCGCGTCACCGTCGCCCCGTTCCTGATGGACCGCCGCGAGGTCACGCGCGGCGAGTACGAGGCGTTCGTCGCGGCGACCGGCCACCGCCCCCTGCCCGACGCGGCGCGCGAGGCCGCGCCCGGCCCCTTCTACCCCGTCGTCGGCGTCAGCTGGGACGACGCCCGCGCCTACGCCGCCTGGGCCGGCAAGCGCCTGCCCACCGTCGAGGAATGGGAGTGGGCCGCGCGCGGCGCCGCCCGCCGCTGGTTCCCGTGGGGCGACGACGCGCCGGACGGCTCCCGCGGCAACTACGCCGACGCCTCCAGCGGCTTCGCGTGGGGCGACACGGAGAACGACGACGGACACCCGCGCCTCGCCCCCGTCGGCTCGTACCCGGCCGGCGCGACGCCGGAGGGCCTGCTGGACATGGGCGGCAACGCGCGCGAGTGGACCGCGACCCGCCGCCAGGGCTACGTCGATCCCGAAACGCAGCACCTCTGGGATTTCCGCCAGGTCGCCGCCGTGTTCCCCGGCCGCACGAACGCAGCGCCGGCGGAGATGATCGCCGTCCGCGGCGGCGCCTGGCAGAACGCCGCCGACGACCTCCGGACCTGCGACGAGCGGATCATGGCGCCTGACACGCTTCATCCCACGCAGGGCTTCCGCTGCGCGAAGGACATCCCCGCCGCGCCCGGGAGGGCCGCCGCACCGTGAACCGCACCCGCGTCATCCTGGCCGCCGGGGCCGCCGCCGCGCTCGCCGCGGGCGCGGCCCTCGCCGACCGCGACCGGCTGCCGGACGACTTCCCGAAGCCCGGCATCGTCTTCGGCGGCGCCGGGGGCGGGACCTCGCGCGACGACGCGCGACGGCTGTCGCGGTGCCCCGTGGTCATCGTCCCCGACGCCGGCCGCGGTCCCGCCGAATGGCAGGGCGCCTTCTACGACGGCCTCCGCGCCGCCGGATTCCAGCCGGTCGAGATCTGGACCATCGGGTTCGCACCGCCCGGCGCCACGATGACGAGCCTGGAGGAGGCGACCGACGACGTGAAGCTCTTCCTCGCCGCCGTGATGCGCTACACCGGCGCCGACCGCGTCCAGATCGTCGGCGGCGGCACCGGCGGCCTGCTCGCGCGGCTCACGCTCCTGAAGTACACCGTCGCCCACTGGGTCGCCGCGGAGGTCTACCTCGACGCGCCGTTCCACGGGGCCGTGCCCTCGCCGGATCCGCTGGAGGCGCTGGCGGGTCATCCCCAGGCGTGGGTCGTGCGGCCCGGCTCGACGCTGCTGCGCGAGATCCTCCGCCACGGCGAGACGCCGCGCTATCCCGACCCCGTCCTCGGCGTCCCGTTCGGTCTCCCCACCCTGGCCGTCGCCGCGGCGCCCGGCCGCGCGGCCGACCCGGCGCGCGACGGTCTCATCGGGGCCAAGAACGTCACGATCGCCGGCGCGGCGCCGGGAACCCTCGCAACCTCCCCCGCCGCGATCGCCGCCTGCGCGCGGTTCCTCGACCGTCCGGCCCGGCCGTACAACCCGCTCCACGACCGCGACGGCGACGGGTTCCACGGCCTCGATCACGACGGGCCGGACTTCGACGACGGGGATCCGGCCATCCATCCCGGGGCGCCGGAGACGCCCGGCGACGGGATCGACCAGGACTGCAACGGGTGCGACCTCTCGCCGGCCCGCGGACGCGACGGGGAACTCCGCCTGCCGCCGATCCGCGCGCGGCACCGGCGCTGACCGGGACGGCCGCCTAGCGGAACGCCACGCGGCCCCGCAGGGGAAGGACCAGCGGGACGGTGCGGCGGTAGCGGAGATAGTCCCCGCCCCAGAGCCGCACGCACAGCTTCTCCTGCAGGAAGCGCGCCGCGAAAAGCGAGTAGGTCGTCAGCAGCGGGATGACGACGAACAGGAACGCCGGCGACCCGACCAGCAGGCCGAACCCGAGCACGCCGGAGAACTTCCCGATGATCGACGGATGCCGGCAGTAGGCGAAGGGACCGGTCGTCACGAGCTTCTTCGTCCCCCCGAGATGCGTCGCCGGACTCCCCTCGCCCAGGATGGACAGGTAGCCGTAGGTGTACCAGACGATGAAGATGCCCAGCGGGAACAACACCGCGAAGAGCGCGAGGCCCCACGGCAGCGGCACGACCCGCTCCCACCCGAGCAGCCGGTCGATCCGGGTCGACAGCCACGCGATGACCGACGTCAGCGGGATCAGGATGCAGACGTGGATCGGCACGTTCCACAGGACCGCCGGGTTCTTCAGCGCGAACATGATCTCGCGGAAGGACGGCTCGCGCGGCGGCGCGGCGCTGGACGCGGCCGGCGTCACGGCGTCCCCGCATAGCGCTCGAGCAGGAACACCGCAAGCCCGAGAATCGCAAGGAAGGTCAACAGGAGCAGCAGGTAGGTCCCCAGTTCTTTCATCCGTCCCCATCGTGTCGGCTTCCGTCCCGCGCGCCACGGCGTACGCCGGACGAGCCTGTGTCTCCGTCCCCGTCGATGCGCGCATGTATACGACACCGCGGGGGTGCCGTCCATCCCAACCCGCGCCGGGCCCGACCGTTCGCGCTGGACTCGCCTCGCGCGATGCGGGACCCTCGGGCCCACGCAACGCAGGAGCCACCGGATGAACTCGCGACGGCCGGCCATCGGATGCGGATGGCGGCGCCTCGGCGCCGCCTTCACCCTCGCCCTTCTCCCGGCCGTGGACGCGCGCCCCGCGGAGAATCTCGTCGCCAACCCCTCGTTCGAAACCGCCGGCGCGGACGGACGCGCGCCGGACGCATGGTCCTCCGCCGGCAACCGGTCCGTCCGGCAGGACCTCGCCGCGGACACCGGCCCCGACGGACGACGCTGCGCGCGGCTGCGCTGCACGGAGTTCGCCGGCTCGGGGCCGGACGTCCACGCGATGCTCTGCCAGACCGGCCGCATCGCCGTGAAGGCCGGGCGCTGGTACCGCCTCGCCTTCCGCGCCCGCGCGGAGGCCATCCGCGGCGGCTCGGTCGAGGTCGCGCTGACCAACACGCGCCCGTGGGAGAACGCCGGCCTTGCCGATGGCTTCGTCGCCGACGACGGGTGGAAGCCGTACGAGCTGGCGTTCCAGGCCGTGCACGACGTCCCCGCGGCCACGAGCCGCCTCCAGTTCTGGTTCCGCGGCACCGGTACGCTGTGGCTCGACGACGTCGAGCTCTCCGAGTCCGCCGTCGGCCGCGAGTGGTTCCCGCAGATCCCCCTCGACGGCGCCGCGAATCCCGTGCCGAACGCCAGCTTCGAGTGCGGCGCCGCCGGCTGGGGAAGCATCGCCCACGGCCTGCGCGGCTGGGGCGGAAACCTGTACCGCCTCGCGGGCACGATCGACGACCGCACCGCCGCGCACGGTCGTTGCAGCCTCCGCATCGACCTCGACCGCGCCTCGCTGCCGGTCCACTGGTTCGACTACTACGACCCCATCCGCGACCCGGTCCCCAACGCCCTCGCCGCCAACCTCGGCTGGTTCCGCGTGACCCCCGGCGAGCCGGTCACGCTCTCCGCGTGGCTCCGGGCGGCGGCGGGCGGCACGCCGGTCCACCTGGCCGTCGTCGAGGCCCCCGACCGCCGCCGGCACCGGACCGTCATCGCCGGACGCGAGTGGCGCCGCGAGTCCTTCACCGTCCGCCCGTCCCAGCCCTTCCTCTTCGCCGCCATCGGCCCCGACCTCGACGCGGAGGGCGCCCGCTCGAACGCGACCGTCTGGATCGATGCCGTCCGCCTCGACCGCGGCGCCGCGCCCGCGGATTTCGCCCCGCGCGCGCCCGTCGAGTCGTGGCTCGCCCCGCGGGCCGACGGCGGCTTCTTCACCAACGTCGCCGCGGGCCTCGCCTTCACCGTCGAGGCGTACAACGACGGCGACGCGCCCGCGGCCGCCGACGGACGCCTCGTCCTGACCGATTTCTTCGACCGCGAGGCCGCCGCGCGCGAGGTCCGCATCGAGACGCCCGCCCGCGGCGCGGCCCGCCGGGCCGAGAGCGGGCTCGTCCCCGGCCGCCCCGGCTTCTACCGCGCCGCCTGGATCGCCGGCGGCGTCACGCAGACCGTCCGCTGCGCGCTGATCGAACCGCACGCGGCCGGGACCGACACCTTCTTCGGCTTCAACCACGCCTACCCGTGGGATTTCCTCGTCCAGCGCGCGCAGGCCGCCGGCGTCGGCTGGTGGCGCGACTGGTCCGCCAAGTGGCAGACCGTCGAGCCGTCGTCCGGCCGCGTCGACTACGCCGAGGCCGACGCGCAGATCGACCGCGTGCGCCGGCTCGGCGGCCGCGTCGAGGTGCTGCTGCCCTTCCCCTCCGCCGCGTGGTCCTCCGCCGCCGATCCCGCCCGCGTGGCCGCCGAGGCCCGCGACAGCGCCTACCTCCGCGACCGGATGACCGTCGCGTGGGCCGCGCGGGACCCGGCCGGCTTCGACCGCTACGCCGCCGCGACCGCCGCGCGCTACGCCGCCGGGCCCGCCCCGGTCACGCACGTCCAACTGCTCAACGAGCCCGTCTACACGAGCTACGCGCTCCCGCGCCAGTTCGGGTACGGCCTCGACGACTACCTCCGGCTGCTCGGGTCCGCCGGCCGCGCGATCCGCGCCGCCGCGCCCTCGTGCCGCATCGTCGGCGGCATCAGCTGCAACCTCGACCACGACCTCGCACGCGAGTTCGTCGAGCGCGGCGGCCTGGACCTCGTCGACGTGGTCGACCTGCACAACTACGACACGCCCCGGCCCGCCGAGAGCCACGAGGAGGCCTTCCGGGACTTCGAGGCGCTGGGCCGCGCCCACGGCGGGCCGAAGCCGGTGTGGATCACGGAGTGGGGCTGCTACGCGGACGACGATCCGCCGGCGCGGCCGCTGCCGGTCGGCGACGCCGCGATGAACCGCTGCCGCTGGCCCGGCGAGCGCGAGGCCTCCGCGCACATCGTGAAGTACGCCGCCGTCGCCGCGGGCCGCGGCGTCCGCAAGATCTTCTTCCACGCCGGCACCTGCGGCGCGATCAACGGGCAGGACGCCGGCGGCGTCCTCTTCGAATACGGCGGCGCGCCGCGGAAGATGCTCCCCGCCGTCGCCGCGTTCGAGCGCCTCGTCGGCGTGCCCGCGGGCTGCGAGGGCGTGATCGACGCGGACGCGCTCCACGCGCGCGTCTTCCGGACCCGCGGCGGGGCGGTCGCCGTCGCGTGGCGCACGAAGAACCGCGGAGGCCCGCTCGCGACCGGCGCCGGCGTCCGCGCCTGCGACATCATGGGCGCCGCCGTCCCGCCGGACGCGGAGGGCCGGATCCCGCTCGACGACTCGCCGGTCTACCTCGCGGCGGCCGACCCGGCCGCGCTGCTCGCCCTCCTGCCCGCCGCGACGGCCGCGGGAGCGGAGGACCCGCTCCGCAAGATCGGGTTCGACACCGCCGCGCTCGACGACGACGGGCTTCGCGGTCCGCCCGACGGCCGGACCTCGCTCTCCTACGAGTTCGCGATCCCCGACACCGACGCCTGCAAGGCGCAGGTCCGCGCCATCGACCCCAAGGTGCAGTTCATGCCCGGCTCGCGCGGCCGCATCGGCGCCGGCCCCGGCGAGTGCCTCTGCGTCGGCACCACCCGCCGCGGCCACCGCGGGACGCTGTCCCGCCTCGCCGCCCTCCCCTTCGTCACCCGCATCATCGAATGCCACTTCGAGTAGCGCCGCCCTGACCCGCCGGGGACGATTGTGGTACGCTCGACGCGAGGCGCGGACATGGCGGTTGAACTGATCACCAACGAATTTGCGACGGCGAACCCGCTCGCTGCGCCCGTGACAACCTTTCCGGCCTCGCGTAGCTCGGCCCTCCATCACCCCGTTGGATGTTGAGGTTTCTCGCACTTCGCCGAAGAACGCACTCCCCGGCCTCGCGTAGCTCGGCCCTCCATCATTGGATGTTGGGTGTTGGTTCTTGGAGGGGCGAGCTACGGCGAGCCCGCTCGCTGCGCCCGTGACAACCTCCCCGGCCTCGCGTAGCTCGGCCCTCCATCACTCGATGTTGGGTGTTGGT
>VGWF01000117.1 GCA_016873715.1 Lentisphaerota bacterium
AAAACTCGAGCGTGCGGTTCTCGGCGATCGTGACCGTGCCGGGCCTGCCGCCGACGGTGTAGTCGACGGTCATGACCTTCGGCGTCCGCGGAGCAGGGTCGCCCGCGATCTTGTTCTCGACCTGGACACCCAGGCGGTTATCGACGATCAGCGAGGCGAGCTTCGCGGTGACGTCGACCGACCGCGTCGCGTCGTCGGGATCGCCGTAGACTGCCTTGCGGATCTCCAGCGCGGGGCCCGCGGTGCGCTCGATGCGCCCCAGCGGCACTCCGTCGCGCGCAACCGCAACCAGCGGCGCCTCCGCGGGGGCCCCGGAGCGGAAGACGACGAAGACGGAACCCGCGGGCTCCAGGCGCAGCGTGACGACCGTGCGCCCCTCCGCCACGCGCCACAGCGGCGCGGGTTCGATGCGGCCGGTGTCCGCGTGCCACAGCTCCGGCCGGTGGCCGGCGATGCGGAAGCTGCAGTCGACCGTCTCCGCCCGGTCGCGCTGGTTCGAGACAAACCATGTGTCCGCCCGGTCCGAGCGCCGGTGGATCCACTCGATCCGCGGCGCCGGCGCGCCGTTGGCCAGGACGAGGAAGTCCGGGGCGATCTCCGCGGCCGCGAGGGCGTCGGCCAGCGTCGCGAAGACGGCCGCGCCGGGGCGCGGGCCTCCGGGGGCCGGCCAGATCTCCGCCGTCAGCTTGCGCACCTCCGCGTCGCCCTTCGGGCCGTCGGCCAGGCTCGGCGTGCGCGAGGGCGGGGTGCCGGCGACGACCGCGCCCTGGCGGACGAGGTCGCGCAGAACGCGCAGCGACGCGGGCGTGACGGCCTGCAGCGGCGGAAGGGACAGCACGCCGTAGGCGGCGCTGTGCGGGAGGACGAGGCGCCCGCCGACGACCCGGGCGCGCTCCGCCAGCAGCCGCGTGTCGCAGGCGTCCCACTGGTAGCCCGGCGGCACGCCGTCCGGCGCGCGCACGCCGTTCGGGGCGCCGTCGCCGCACCAGACCAGCACGTCCGCCACGTTGCGCCCCTCCTGCAGCATCCACTGGCTGCGCGCGACGTAGCGCAGCCATTCCGCGCCCGGCTCCCACCACGTGCTCGTGCGCTCAAAGTGAAAGCCCCAGGGGCCCATCGTCATCCCGGGTTTCACATCGAGCCAGGGCTGGTGCGCGTAGCGGTGGAAGATGTAGCGGTTGACGCCCTGGCACCAGATCAGGTCGCCGAGCGCCTTGATCGCGGAGGGCACGACCTGCCAGCGGCCGACCTCCCACTTCGCCGTGAACGATTCGGCGCCGACGAAGCGCAGGCCGTTGACGTGCGCGACCGACGCGGCGATGCGGGTCGAGCCCGACGCGCCGCCGCCGACCCAGAACTCGCCCATCGGGATGTCGCCGTAGCCGCCGGCGGTCATCTCGTCGAAGAGGCCGTTGCCGTAGGGCTCGACGGACAGCAGCAGCCCGCGCTCGTGGCACAGCTCGGCGAAGCGGCCGAAGTAGTTCTCATGGAAGAGATCGGCGACCGTGCGGCGCAGGTCCCACAGGAAGCGCTCGGTCGGGTCGAAGCCGTCGACGACGCGGCCGGTCATCGCGGGCAGCCACGGCAGGATGTCGTAGCCCCGGCGCCGGTGGAACTCCTCGCGGAACCGGGGGGTCCAGTTCTGCGAACCGACCTCGTAGCTGTCGATCAGGATGTGCTTGAGCGACCGGCCGACGAGCGGGCCGGCGTCGTCGAGCAGCGGCTGGACGCCGTCGCGCCAGAAGGCGTCGGCGGCCTCGCGGCTCATCTTGTCGCACTCGGGGCCGGTGCCCTCCGGCGGCGCGGGGTGGTTGGTCTTGCCGGTCGGCGTGTGGCCGTACCGCACGATCACCCAGTCGCCGCCCCGCCCCGGCCCGTCGCCCGCGGGGGCGTCCCACTCGATCGAGCCGTCGGGCTTCATCCGCACGGTGAGGTCGATGATGTCCGCGCGCGGGATTGCGGCGCCGTCGGGCGTCGCGGCGGTCGTCGGCGCGGGGTCGGAGCCGCGGACGAACGCGGCCTTGGAGCTCCACTGCGCGGTGCGGATGCCCCCGGAGAGCCGGAGATCGTTGATCGTGATCCTGTGGCTCTCGCCTGCGCCGGCGAGGAAGTCGATGCGGTAGACGCGCGCGGTGACGGCCTCGAAGCCGACGGTTGTCACGGTGCCCGCGCGGGACTTGCCGGGGACGGTGAACGCGGCGAGCCGCTTGAACGACGAGCCGTCGGCCGAGGCGTGGATCTCCCCGCGCTCGCCCTCGCGGCGGGTGGGCATGAGGAGTTCGAGCGTCCGCGCGGGGAAGGGCCGGGCGAAGGTCAGCGTGACCGACTCCCGGGCGCCCTTCTCCGGGCGCGGCAGCGCGGCGGAGGTGTCGATCCGGCCGTCGACGAGACGGGCCCCGTCGAACTTCGGGGCGGTGGCGGTGACCGCCGGCCTGTGGTCCTCGAAGGCGTCGAGCTCGGCCGGCGGGAGGGGGAGGGCGAGGACGGCGATGTCGCGGTAGTGGCCGAGCCGGGTCTCGGGCTGCGGCAGCCTCCCGGTGAACCTCGCCCCGGCGCGGACGCGGGTCTCGGTCCACGTGAGCACCTGCATCGCGTGCTCCGGCTTCACCCAGGGCCCGCCGCTGCTCGACCAGCCCGCGCAGTTGTGCAGGCAGATCTCGATGCCGAGCCGGTCGGCCTCGGCGACGGCGTGCTTCATCATCGCCCGCCATTCGGGCGTCATGAAGCGGACGGGGCCCGGGACGATGCCGCAGTCGACGTTGAAGATCTGGGCGCCGCCGACGCCGACGCGGCGCATCGCCTCGAGATCCGCCGTGATGCCCTCCTTCGTGATGTTGCCGTTCATCCAGTGCCACCACGTGTGCGGCTTGGCGGAATCCGGCGGGGCGCGAAACCCGGCCTCCAGGTCCGGCGCCGGCGCGGCGGCGAGCGGGACCGATGCGGCCACGGCAAGCGACAGGACGGCGACGAACTTCATGACGCGATCCTCCGGTGCAACCGCCGCAATCCTACCGCTGCCGCCGCGCCGCTCCAAGCGCCGCCGGGCGCATCTCCGATTCATGGACCTGATCACGCGGGCGCCTTCGTCATCGCTGCGCAGGACCGGAGATGCGCCCGTCCGGCCATCCCCCCGCGCAAGCCCGGCGGTGGCCCCGCATCGTAGTCATCACGCTCCGCGTGATGACCATCCGGATTGCGGAGATGTCCTCACGCGGAGCGTGAGGACTACGTTGTCGCCCGCCCCGGCCGTCACCCCGCACACGACCGGAGATGCGCCCGGCGCCGCCCACTTGCATTCCCCGGGCGTTTGGCGGCACCCTTGCCGGCATGAAGAACCTCCTGCCTTCCGGACTCGTCCTGGCGACCGCCCTCGCCTCCCTTGCCGACGGGCCGGCGGACAACGTCGCGGAGAAGGTCCGGCCGATCCCGCCGCCGGGCATCGCGGTGCCGGAGAAGGACCGCGCCGACCTGCAGGCCGGGCTCGACGCGCTCGGCCGCGAGATCGAGGCGCTTCGCGCGGCGAGCCCGAAGCGGTCCGAACTGCTGCCGGACGTCGAGATCCTGCACAAGGCGGTCCGCTACGCGCTGGAGGGCGGCGAGTTCTTCAAGACGAACGAGATCCGGTCCGCGAAGGACCTGCTCGCGCTCGGCATGGAACGCGCGGCGCAGCTCCGGGCCGGCGCGGCGCCGTGGCTGACCTCGACGGGGCTCGTCGTCCGCGGGTACCGCTCGCGCATCGACGGCTCGGTCCAGCCCTGCGGCCTCGTCGTGCCGCCCGCGCCGGCGGACGGGGCGCCCCGCCGTCTCGATGTGTGGTTTCACGGCCGCGGCGAGACGTTGAGCGAGGTCAGCTTCCTCGCCGGGCGGCTCAAGGACCCCGGCCAGTTCACGCCGCCGGGCGCGATCGTGCTGCACGTCTACAACCGCTACTGCAACGCCGCGCGATTCGCCGGCGAAACCGATGTCTTCGAGGCGATGGACCTCGTGAAGCGGACGTATGCGGTCGATCCGAACCGCATCGTCGTGCGCGGCTTCTCGATGGGCGGGGCCTCGTGCTGGGGCTTCGCGACGCACCACGCGTGGATGTGGGCCGCCGCGGCCCCCGGCGCGGGTTTCTCGGAAACGGCGGACTTCCTCAAGGTCTTCCAGGACGAGACCCTCCGGCCCTCGCCGTGGGAACAGGCTCTGTGGCGGCTCTACGATGCGACGGAGCATGCCGCGAACGTCTTCCACGTGCCGCTGGTGGCCTACAGCGGCGAGATCGACCGCCAGAAGCAGGCGGCGGACATGATGGAGAAGGCGATGGCCGCGGAGGGGCTCGTCTTGAATCACATCATCGGCCCCGCCACCGCGCACAAGTACGAGCCGGGCGCCAAGGCGAAGGTCGAGGCGTTCGTTGATGCCGCCGCCGCGAAGGGACGCGACCCGATGCCGCCGAAGGTCCGCTTCACCACCTTCACGCTGCGCTACAACCGCATGGCGTGGGTCGTCGTCGACGCGCTGGAGCGGCACTGGGAGCGCGCCCGGGTCGATGCTGAACTGGACGCGCAGGAGCAGACGATCCGCGCGACGACGAAGGGCGTGACGGCGCTCTCGTTCGTCTTCGACCAGGGTCGCGTCCCGTTCGGCGGCAAGGCCCCGGTTGCGATCATCCTCGACGGCCGGATCCTCGCCGCGCCGCGCGCGGGCGCCGCCTACGCCGCGCACTTCCGGAAGACGGATGGGGAATGGGAGTCCGTCGCGGCGGTCGACACGGCGTCGCCCGCGAAGCGCCACGGGCTGCAGGGACCGGTCGACGACGCGTTCATGGACAGCTTCCTGTTCGTCCGGCCGACCGGCCCCGCGTTGAACACCAACGTCGCCGCGTGGGCCACGTCCGAGATGAACCGCGCCGTCCGGGAATGGCGCCGGCAGTACCGCGGCGACGCGCGGGTCAAGGACGACACCGCCGTCACCGATGCCGACATCGCGGAACACCATCTCGTCCTCTGGGGCGACCCGCGCAGCAACGCGCTGCTGGCGAGGATGGTCGACCGGCTGCCGGTCCGCTGGGACGCGACCGCCGTCGCCCTCGGCGGGCGGACCTGGCCGGCCGCCCACCACGTCCCCGTGCTGATCTTCCCGAATCCGCTCAACCCGAAGCGCTACGTCGTGCTCAACAGCGGGTTCACGTGGCGCGAGTACGACTATCTCAACAACGCGCGCCAGACGCCGAAGCTGCCCGACTGGGCGGTCGTCGACCTCCGGTCGCCGGTCACATCCCGCGCCCCCGGGGCGATCGCCGCCGCCGGGTTCTTCGGGGAGCGGTGGGAGGTGAAGTGAACCTTTCGAGCGGCCGGAGCGACGCAAGGGATGACGGGCAGGCCGGGCCGGTTCAGGCGCGGTCCCCGGAAGCGGAAGGAGTCGGGCGATGAAGAAGCTGATGATGGCCGCCGCCTGCGCGGCGCTGGCCGGATGCGACTACACGGTGCCGCTGGCGAAGGCCCCGGTGAAGGCCGCCGACGCGGCCCTCGTCGGACTGTGGCAGCGGACGGAGAATGGGATCGTCGAGAACCTCGTCGTGCTGCCGCTGGGCAAGCAGGAGCTGATGGTCGCGTACCCGGCGACCTCGAAGGATGCCATGTACGGCCGCGCCTGGGCGGCGAAGGGGGCGGGGCTTTCGCTGTTGCAGATCGAGTGGATCGGCACCGGCACGGGCGGGGTGCCGGAGGACAGGAAGGTCTACCAGCTGGCCTCGTACGCCATCGAGGGCGGGAAGCTCACCGTCCGCATCGTCAACGGCGACGTGGCCGGAGCCTCGGCCACCACGACGGACGAACTCGCCAAGGCCCTCGAAGCCGCGAAGGGCAAGGACGACTTCCACCGTGCCCCGATGGTCTTCACGCGGGCGAAGGACTGAGGTGGCGCACCACGGATTCCACGGAGGGAACGGATGGGGCGGAGGTCCCGCAGGCCGGCCGCCTCCCCGTTCATCCGCGGATCCCGTGCGATCCGCGGTTCCTTCCGCCGCGGATGACGGATGACGATGGAACTTGCACCGCCAGCCGACGGCATCGAGCGCCTGTACCGGGAGACCCGGGAGGCGCTGGCCGGTTACTTCCGGCGGCGCCATCGCGCGATCCACGTCGTGGAGGATCTGCTTCACGAGACCTTCCTCCGGCTGATGCGGCGGCCGGACCGGCTGGGGGAGGCGCGCTCGCCGCGGGCCTACCTGTTCGGCATCGCCCGCCACGTCAGCGCCGAGGCGTGGCGGAGCGCGGAGCCGCCGGCGGCGGACGGGCGTGTGCTGGAGACGCTCGCCGCGGCGGAGCCCGATCCGCGCCTCGCGGCGGCCCGCGAGACCATCGCGGCACTGCCGGACCTGCAGCGCGAGATCCTCGACCTCCGGTTCCAGCACGACCTGTCCTATGCGGAGATCGCCGAGACGCTCGGCGTGCCGGTGGGGACGGTCCGTTCGAGACTGCACAACGCGATGCGTCTGCTGCGCGCCCGGCTTGCGCAGGAGGACGGCGCATCGGAAGGGAGCCCCGATCATGAATCCCGAAGCGCTTGAAGCCTTGGTGGTCGACCGCGAACTCGGCGAGCTGTCGCCCGAGGCGGCCGATCTGCTTGAGGCCTACCTGCGGCTCAGCCCGGAGGCGCGCGCGAGCGCCGGGGCGATGGCCGCGGCCGTCGGCGTCGCGCGAGCCACCGTGCGAAACCACCCGGGGCTCGCGCCCATCCCGCGTCCCGGCCCGGTCCCGCTGCCCGGCTGGACGTCCTGGCTCGCCCGTGCCGCCGCGGCGGTCCTGCTGCTGGGCGGGGGCATCTGGATCGGCCGTCGCGCGGAGGTCGGGAGCGCCGGCATCCCCGCCGGGCCGGCCGTGGCCGCGACCGGCTCGCCGGCCGCGCGCGCCGCGAATCCCTGGGCGCGCTACCAGGTCGCCTACGACGCCCGCCGCGGCGCCTACACCGTCGCCCGCCACCCATGAACCGCTGCACGACAACGACCGGCTGGAGGGCCGCGCTCCGTCGCGGCCGGGAACCCATGAACCCTGCCATGAAGACCGCCTGGATCCGGTCCTGCGTGCTTTCGCTCGCAGGGCTGCTTGTCCTCGCCGCCGGCTGCACGGTCGACGAGAAGATGACCTGGTCGCCCGACGGCACCCGCGCGGCCGTCGAGACGGACGGCGGCAACCTGTGCCTGGCGGACACGAACGGTGTGCTGTCCGCGCCGGTCGCCACGGATGTGGTCGACGCTGCCTGGCTGCCGGACGGGCGCGGGCTCGTGCTCCTCCGCGAGATGGCGATGACGAACTGGAGCGAGGCGGTGCGGATGCTGCCGCGCGAGGAGGTTGTTCCGGTCGAGGCGGTGGCTGGCGCCCTCCCCGCCGTCCTCAAGTCGGGGCTGGCGGCCGCGGGCAACGACTACGATGCCTTCGGAGACCGGATCGTCGAGCCGCTGCAGGCGCTGAAGCTCCCGCTGGAGGCCGCGCTGCTGTGCCTGCACGATGCCCATCCTGCGATGTGGACCGACCTGGTCTCCATCTTGCAGTCCGCAACGAACCAACCGGGCACGGAGAAGGAACTCCGCGATGCCGCCGGCGCCGTCGTCCGGGAGGTCAGCGTGATGCGTCTCGACGGCGGCCGTCCGTCCGGCGCGCCGGTCGTGATCGAGCGGACGCTCCGGAAGCTCGCCGGCCCCAGGCCCTCGCCGTCCGCGGCGGTCGTCGCCTATACGAGGGACGACACGCTGACGGTCGCGTCGCTCGACGGCGGCACCGGTCGCTTCGAGGTCGCGGAGCGCGTCGCGGGCAGCTACGACTGGACGCCCGACGGCTGCGCCCTGGTCTTCGCCGTCCGGTTCACGGACGAGTGGGGGACCACCGGCCTCAACCTTGCCCACGTCCAGCGCCGCGGGGTTGTCGGCTCCAACGGCGTCGCCGCGGCCGGCGCAAGCGAACCGCTGGCCCTGTCCGCCTTCGCCTTCCCGCCGCGCGTCCGCTGCCTGCCGGACGGCCGCGTGCTCTTCGCCGGCGTGCCGGTGACCCTGCCCGCGGCGGAGGTCGCCGGGGCGTCGCGGTTCTTCGTGATCTCGATGGCCGGCGGCACGAACTCCGGCCCCGTCGCGATCCCGGGGGATCCGGCGGCGCTTCCGATCGACCTCGCCGCGTTCGCCGTGAGCCCGGACGGCCGCCGCGTCGCGATCGCCGAGAGCGGATCCGACGCCGTTGCGGTGCTTGAGCTGTCGACCGGCGCCCTCGAGGTTGTGTCGCCCGCGCGCGGCGCGAAGTCGCGCACGATGCCGGCCTGGCGCGGGAACAGCGAGCTGTACTTCGCCGCCATCTCCGCCGAGGGCGCGAAGCGGGCCGACTGGATGCGTTGGACCCCGGGCGGCGGCGCGCCGGCTGCCTTCTCCGCCGGCTGGCCTGCGGCTGCGGTCGACGGGCTACTCGAGCTCCCCGGCGGCATCGCATCGGCCGCTCCGTCCGGCCCGAAGCGCGCCGCGGGCCTGACGACCACGACGCCCGTCACGCAGGACCGCGACCGCAAGACCTACGACTGGAAGACCCGTCACGGGGAGATTCTCGCGCGCCATCGCGCGGTGAAGCCCGACGTCGTCATCCTCGGCGACTCGATCATCCACTACTGGGGCGGCGAGCCGAAGGCCCCGAAGGCGTGGGCGCCGCAGGCGTGGTCGAACAGCTTCGCCGGGCTCGAGGTCACGAACATGGGCTTCGGCTGGGACCGCACGGAGAACGTGCTGTGGCGGATCGACCACGGCGAACTCGACGGCATCGCGCCGAAGGTGGTCGTCATCAAGATCGGAACGAACAACACCGCGGTCAACAACACGCCGGAGGAGATCGCCGCGGGCATCGAGGCCGTCTGCGCGGCCGCGCACGCGAAGCAGCCCGCCGCGAAGGTGCTGCTGCTGGGCATCCTGCCGCGCAGGGACGAGAAGCCGCCGCGGCCGTCGGTCACCGACAGGGTCAACGCGATCCTCCTCGACCGCCTCGCCGGAGTCCCGTGGCTGACGGTCTGCGACGTGGGCGCCGCCTTCCGCAACCCCGACGGCACGCCCAATGCGGCGCTCTTTGCCGACGGCGTCCACGTCAACGCCGCCGGCTACGACCTTCTCGGCGCTGCGATCCGCGAAACCGTCACCGCCATCCTTGCGGCGGGCGCACCGGCCGCCCGATAGCTCAGGTCGCCGTCCGCGGCTCTCCTCCGCACGCCCCCGACGGTACCCGGACGTGCCTTCCGGTCTTACATCTGATGATGCGATCGCACCATCAGATGTAAGGGTCGCGGAAGACCGAGGCCGGGGCCACGCAGGGAAACCGGCGACGCCGGGAGGTTCCAAGCCTTGGAATTCAAACGAGTTGCACCTTACTTGTCTTGGAAGCCTTCCATCTCTGTCCCCACCATCCGCGATAGCACCCCCAATGCGGCGCTCTTTGCCGACGGCGTCCACGTCAACGCCGCCGGCTACGACCTCCTCGGCGCCGCGATCCGCGAAACCGTCACCGCCATCCTTGCGGCGGGCGCACCGGCCGCCCGATAGCTCAGGTCGCCGTCCGCGGCTCTCCTCCGCACGCCCCCAACGGTACCCGGACGTGCCTTCCGGTCTTACATCTGATGATGCGATCGCACCATCAGATGTAAGGGTGGCGGAAGACCGAGGCCGGGGCCACGCAGGGAAACCGGCGGCGCCGGGAGGTTCCAAGCCTTGGAATTCAAACGAGTTGCACCCTACTTGTCTTGGACGCCTTCCATCTCTGTCCCCGCCATCCCTGTCCCCACCATCCGGCGCGCCCGAAGTCGGAACGGGGCCCGGAAAGCCGGCGGCCGAAACGGGCCGCCCTCGTAGCCTCATCCTCAGCGCAGCTTGCGATCGATCTCGTCGACCGTGAAGCGGACGGCGGCGACGGACTGCTTCTCCGCGCCGGGGTTGAGCTTGATGTAGGTCGTGGCAACGAAGGCGCTGTCGGGCAGGAGTTCGAGGCCGGGGTAGCCGCAGTCGCCTCCGGCATGGCTGTGGAGGAGCTTCACACGGCACTGGCCGTCGCGGCCGGCGACGATGTCCTCGTAGCGGCCGACCCACGCGACGAAGTGGCCGTGGGTGCCGAAGGCCTTCGTCCTGTCGCGGAAACAGACCACCAGCCGGCCGTCGGGCGCGTATCGAGCCTTGTGGCGGTCGCCGACAAGGCCCTCGGGCAGGCGGCGCGGCGCGGACCACGTGGCGCCCTCGTCGTCGCTGGTCATGAACTGCGCCTCCATCTTGAAGTTCTCGCGCATCAGGCACAGCAACTGCCGGCCGTCGGGCGAGCGGACGATCTCCGGCTCGCAGGGGGCGAGCCCGGGCAGGTCGAGGACGATCCGCCACGGGGACCACGTGAAGCCCCCGTCGTCGGAGACGCTCTGGACAATCACGTTCGACAGCTTCTCCTTCGTCTCGCCCGGCCGCCGGATGTTGGTCATGCCGAGCAGCCGCTTCCCGCCGGCGACGGGCTCGATCGTGCAGAGCGGCATCACGCACACGAGGCCGGTCGACTTCATCTCCGACCACGTCGCGCCGTCGTCCTCGGAGTGAGCGACCGCCATCGCGCCGTCCTCTCCCTGGCCCGCGTAGACGAAGAGCCGCGCGCGGCCCTGCGGATCGGCGAGGCGGTAGATGGCCGGGCAGTTCCGCGCGCGCGTCCAGCTCTCCGGCACCTTCACGGGTTCGCCCCACGTGCGGCCGCCGTCGCTGCTGCGCCGCATCGGGCCGCACGTTCCGCCGTGGCCGATCGTCCACACGCAGAGCATCGTCCTGCCGTCCGGCAGCAGCACGGTGGTCGGATGGCCCTGGTAGGTCTCGGCCGTGCCCTGCGCGATGACGACGCGCCGCTTCGCGTCGACGGAGAAGTCAGCGACCGGCAGCGGGGCGGGTTTCCCGGCGGCGAGCCATTCGGGGTCGATGCGCGCGACGGTCAGCCGGCCGGTCTTGTAGTTGCTGGCGCCGTCGGTCGAGCCGCGCTCGTAGAAGCACAGGATCCGGCCGTCCTTCGCGACCGCAAGGTCGCTGTAGCCGCTGAAGCCGTCCTCGATCGTCCGCGCGAAGGGCCACGATTCGCCCTCGTCTTCGCTCATCCGCACGGTCAGGTTCACGCGGTCGCGCGATCTTCCCGGGGCCTCCTTGCCGTCGCGGCGGCCGAGGTTGTCGGGGTTGGAGAAGACGATCCGGTCGCGGCCGCCGTCCGCCGCCAGGCCGACGCGCACGAGGGCGCCCATGCAGACCGGCTCGACGAGGGCGTCGTCGAACCGGGGCGCGGACCAGCCGGTCGCGCCGTCGGGACCGGTGACCACGATGCGGCGGTGGGCATCGGATTCGCTGCGCGCGTTGAGCATCACCCGGCCGTCGGCGAGCTGGACGACGACCGTCTCACTCGGCCAGCGGAACGGCGGGGCGTCGGGGACGGCGATGTCGCCGCGCCGCCACGTCGCGCCGTGGTCGTCGCTGACGATCGTCGCAACGACCGAGGGCCGGTGCGCGTGTTCGCCCGTGCCAAGCGACAGCCACACCGGCACGACGAGCCGGCCCTTGTGCGGGCCGCGCTCGAGCTGGATGCCGTGGGCCGGGCCGGTGGCGAGGACCTTCCAGTCGAAGCCGTGGCGGAACGCCTCGAACGCGGCGGTGATCTCGACGGGCTTCGTCCAGGTCAGGCCGTCGTCGTCGCTGCGCATGGAGAAGCAGCGCATGTACTCGAGGCAGTAGAGGAGGTGGACCGCGCCGGTTTCGCGGTCGACGACGGCGACGGGGTTGTTCGCGGTGTTCTCGCCGGGCTTGTCGAGATTCTGCGCGGCGGCGACGGGGTTGATCGGGAGGTCGCCGTCGACGTGGACGACGGTCTGCGGCGGCGCCCAGGTCCTGCCATCGTCCGTGCTGCGGCGCATGACGATGTCGATGGGGCCCCAGTCGCCCTTGTCTCTGCGGCGCGCCTCGCAGTAGGCCAGCACGGTCCCCTTCGGCGTCACGACGATGCCCGGGATGCGGTAGAGCGCGAAGCCCTCCGCGCCGGCCTCGAAGAGATCGACCTTCGCCGGCGGGGCAGGGGCGGCGAAGGACGCGACGGCGGCGAGCAGGACGGCGGCCGGCAGGGCGGAGATCGTCTTCATGCGGCAAGGATGCCGTCCCGCCCGGCCGCCGCGCAACGACGAAACGCGCTCCCGGCAGCGGGAGGGCGCATCTTCGGTTCCTGCATGATGACGGAGATGCTCCGCGCGGGCTCCCCGGCCGGCGGGGCGAGCCGCCCCGCCCTACCCTGTGCCGGGGTAGGGCCGGCCCGCTGCTGCCGCCAGCCACGCCGTCGCTCTCATGCGATTCTCCCGTTCCGGCCGATGCCATCGCGCTCGCCGCGCCGCCGTGACAATGATTGAATCGCTCGTGCGTTGAATGCGGCATTGCGGACGGAAAGGACGGGCATCATGATCGCGAAATCCGTGGTGGCGGGACTGCTGGCGCTGGCACCCCTCGTGGCCGGGGCGGCGGAGGCCGCGAGGCGGCCGAACTTCATCTTCATCCTCACCGACGACCAGGGCTGGGGCGACGCGCACTTCGCCGGCCACCCCTACGTGAAGACGCCGAACCTCGACCGGCTCGCGGCGCAGGGCACGTGGTTCCGGCAGTTCTACGTTGCGGCGACGGTCTGCTCTCCGAGCCGGACCGCGTTCATGACCTCGCATGTTCCCGCGCGGCACCACATGCACGGCCACATCTCCTCCCACGAGCAGAACGCGGCGCGGAGCATGCCCGACTGGCTGGATCCGAAGGTGCCGACCGTGGCCTCGCTGCTCAAGCAGGCCGGCTACGCGACGGCCCACGTCGGCAAGTGGCACCTGGGAAGCGGCCCCGACGCTCCGACGCCGGACGCCTACGGCTTCGACTTCGTCCGCCATGCGACCGGCAACAAGTCCTTCTTCGACGAGGGATCGAAGGATCCCTACTTCCGGGCGAAGTCGACGGAGCTCTTCGTGGATGAATGCATCAAGTTCATCCGCGGGACCAAGGACAAGCCGTTCTACCTCAACCTGTGGACGCTGGTGCCGCACGCGCCGCTGAAGCCGACGCCCGAGCAGCTGGCCGTCTACGAGTCCCTCGCGCCGCGCGCTGACGACCCCGCCTTCGGGCCGTGGATGCAGAAGTACCTCGGGGCCGCGAAGGACCTGAAGAGCCAGATGCAGATCTTCTGTGCCTCGCTGACCGACCTCGACACGCAGATCGGGCGCCTGATGAAGGAACTCGACGACCTCGGTCTCGCGGACAACACGGTCGTCTTCTTCTCCAGCGACAACGGCGCCGAGGACTACCGGATCGGCAACGCCTCGAACGCCGGCGTCGGCTCCACCGGACCGCTGCGCGCGCGCAAGCGCAGCATGTACGAGGGCGGCATCCGCACGTTCGGGCTGCTGCGGTGGCCGGGGCACGTCGCGGCCGGGCGCCGGGACGAGACCAGCGTGATCGGCGGCGTCGACTGGCTTCCGACGGTCTGCAAGCTGGCCGGCGTCGCGCTGCCCGGCTCCGTGGAGCTTGACGGCGAGGACGTCAGCGACATCTGGCTTGCGGCGTCGCGTCCGCGCGCGCGCCCGCTGCACTGGGAGTGGCTCTTCCGCGTGCAGGGCGAGGACTACACGCCGCCGATGGTTGCGATCCGCGACGGCGACTGGAAGCTCTTCACCCGCCACGACGGGACCCAGGCCGAGCTTTACAACATCCCGAAGGACCACGGCGAGGAGCGCAACGTCGCGGCGGAGAACCCGGAGGTCGTGAAGGCTCTCTCCGCGAAGGCCCTGGCGTGGGTGAAGACCCTGCCGCCCTGCGAGACCCGCGACAAGGCGGCGGCCTCGGGGGCGGCCGCCGACGTGCCGCCCCGGCGGTCCGCGAAGCCCGTCGCCGCGCCCGCCGGCGGGAATCCGCCGCTCGACCGCAAGGCGACGTTCAAGCAGAAGGACACGAACGGCGACGGGACGATGAGCCTCGAGGAGTACCTCCACAAGTTCCCCGACGAGGCCGAGGGCCGCCGCCGCTTCCCGACCTTTGACTCAAACAAGGACGGTGTCCTTTCCGAGGAGGAGTTCGTGACGATGGGCCGGAGCCGGTAGCGCCACGGCTGCGACGTGGCGTGTGGTGGCGCGGGCGGAGGCGACCGCGGTTGGCGACTGCCGAGGCGCCGCGGGTCGTAGCCCCGCGGCTACCCGGAACCGGTAGCGCCACGACTACGACGTGGCGTGGGGTGGTGTGGGCGGAGGCGACCGCCCAAGCGCCGCGGGTCGTAGCCCCGCGGCTACCCGGAGTTGGTAGCGCCACGGCTACGACGTGGCGTGCGGTGGCGCGGGCGAAGGCCACTACGGTTGGCGACTGCGGAGGCGCCGCGGGTCGTAGCCCCGCGGCTACCCGAAATTGGTAGCGCCACGGCTACGACGTGGCGCGGGGGAGGTGATGATGGAGCGGCCTTGCACGCTGCGGTTCGTTCGGCGCAGCCTGCCACACTGGCTTGTCGCCGATGCGACCTTCTTCGTCACGATTCGGATTCACGGGAGCCTTCCGCTCGCCGTAACGAAGGAACTTGCTGCCGAACGAGATCGTCTTCTGGGAGTGTTGCCCGAGGGTGATTCACGGTGGCTGGAGGTTGACAGGCGCCGGTTTCGGCGGATCGAGGCAGTCCTCGATGCCTCGCAGAAGGGTCCATCGTGGCTGGCCATTCCCGAGGTCGGCGGATTGGTCTTCAGGAACCTGCAATGGATGGAAGGCGAGCGTGGGTGGCTGATCCTCGCGGCAGCCATCATGCCAACCCACGTGCATCTGCTGATGCGCAATACGCGCGGGCGGACCGGGTACTTGTTGGAGGATCTGGCCCTGTTCAAGGGTTTCTCGGGACGAAAGGCGAATGCCATCCTGCGTCGGACGGGTCCATTCTGGGCGCGGGAGGACTTCGATCACTGGTGCCGAAGTGCCGACAAGGTCGAAGGTGCGGCCCGCTACATCCGCAACAACCCCGTAAAGGCCGGGTTGGTCAGGCGCTGGCAGGATTGGCCTTGGACGCGGGTCGACGACGCAGCCTTTCGTGCTCCCGATCGGTAGCGCCACGGCTACGACGTGGCGTGGGGTGGCGTTGGCGGAGGTGGCAGCGATCGGCACGTGCCGAGGCGCCGCGGGTCATAGCCCCGCGGCTACCCGGAATCGGTAGCGCCACGGCTACGACGTGGCGTGCGGTGGCGCGGGCGGAGGCGACCGCGGTTGGCGACTGCCGAGGCGCCGCGGGTCGTAGCCCCGCGGCTACCCGGAACCGGTAGCGCCACGACTACGACGTGGCGTGGGGTGGTGTGGGCGGAGGCGAC
>VGWF01000118.1 GCA_016873715.1 Lentisphaerota bacterium
CGATGATTATGAGGACTTCAGCGGCTCTCACGATGGCCGCCGCGCTGGCGGCGGAGGCCGGGGTGCGCGAGCTGCCGGACCGGCTGGTCTTCGAAGGACGGGACGGGCCGGGGCGCGGGCGGCATGTCGTGCTCGTCAGCGGGGACGAGGAGTACCGCAGCGAGGAGTCGATGCCGATGCTGGCGGCGATCCTCGCGGAACGCCACGGCTTCACCTGCACCGTGCTCTTCGCGCTCGATCCGGACGGCACGGTGAACCCGGCCAACGTGCGCAGCCTGCCGGGGTCGGACGCGCTGCGGACGGCGGACGCGGTCGTGCTGGCCGTCCGGTTCCGCTGCTGGCCGGACGAGGCGATGAAGGACTTCGCCGACGCCTACCTCCGCGGCGTCCCGATCGTCGCGTTGCGCACGAGCACGCACGCCTTCGCCTACCCGAAGGACTCGGCGAGCCCGTTCGCGAAGTACGGCTGGAACCGGACCGACTGGCCCGGCGGCTTCGGACGGCAGGTGCTGGGCGAGACATGGGTGGCCCACCACGGGAAGCACAAGTTCGAGGGCACGCGCGGCGTCGTCGAACCCGGCGCCGAGGGCGATCCGATCCTCGGCGGCGTCGCGGATCTCTTCGGCGACACCGACGTCTACACCGCGAATCCGCCGTCCGACTGCCGGATCCTGCTGCGCGGCCAGGTGACGCAGAGCCTCGATCCGGCGTCGCCGCCCGTCGAAGGCGCGAAGAACGCGCCGATGCAGCCGGTCGCCTGGACCCGACAGCCCACGAACGAGGCGGGGCGGGTGAACTGGATTCTCTGCACGACGATGGGCTCCGCGACCGATCTCGCAAACGAGGGCCTGCGGCGGCTCGTCGTCAACGGCGTCTTCCGCGGCGCCGGCCTGCCGGTGCCCGCGAAGGCCGACGTGACGCCGCTCTGGCCCTACCGCCCGACCTTCTACGGCTTCGGCACGTTCCGGAAGGGCCTCAAGCCCGGCGATTTCGCGCGCCCCGCGCCGCAAGACTGACGAAAGACGGAAGACGGAAGACGGAAAACGGAAGGCGGAAAGAGGGTGTCTTTCCGCCCGGGGCGGGTGATGCGGATCACTCGAGGATCAGTTCGATCCCCGAGAGGACGGCGCCCAGCGCGGAGGCCGGGGACTTCCTGAATTGCACTTCCAGTTCCCCCGCGATGCGCACGCCCTTGAATTCCCTTACGACGCCGCGGTTCGGCGCGCCGGCGGTCGCGACCACGTCGAAGGCCGTGAGCACGGGGCGGCCCTGGAGGAGGACATCGAAGACGCGCCGGCCGGGCGTGAGGGGATCCGGCTCCAGGAAGTGGAGGCGGACGGTGTAGGAGGCGGGCGCAAGAGAGGCCTGGGCGGTGGCGGGCGCGGCGGGTGTGCCGTCGGGTGTCTTCTTCGGCGCACTCCGGGCGTTGTCGTCGTCATCGGAGTCCGACGCCGACGCGTCCGGGCGCTCGGCCTGGAGCGTCTGCGGAACGATCCGGATGGATTCGATGCCCTGCAATCCGGAGGCGGCGACCCACGCCGGGCCTTCGCCGCCGACGGCGCTGGCGTGCCGGCGGAAGGGCGTGGCGTTCGCCGGGCTGACGGCGACCGCCAGGCGCGGGGAGAAGCCCGGCGTGGCGGGGTGTTCGAGCCAGAGGGTCCCTCGGTCGTCCATGCGGTCACCCGGCGCGCCGAGGTTCAGGCCGACGCGGACGATGCGGCGCCCCGGGGGCGCGTCGAGCCCGGAGAGGTTGCAGGTCCAGAGATCGGCCTCGGGCATCGGGACGAAGGCCAGCGAGGTCTGGTTCTGGTAGGGGCAGCTGCACGTCCGCGTGTAGTCGGGGGCGTTCAGGACGCCGTTGGCGACGATGAGGTTGGCGCTGCACCCGGACTTGAAGCCGCCCAGGTTTCCGGTGCCGGCGTGGCCGGTCAGATCGTAGAAGCCGGCCGCCCCCGACCGGAACGTCATCAGGTGCTCGGAGGCCACCGGCGTGTTGCAGCCGTAGGTGCGATGGACTCGCCAGGGCTGGCGCTCGCCCGTCAGGGGGGGGACGATCTGGTGGGGCTCCCCGTCCAGAAGCCCGTAGGCGCCGGCGGAGACCTGGTAGGAGCCGGGCGTGGTGAGGATCAGGTCGTTGTGCAGAATGCAGGGGCCGTTGTACCGGATGGCGTCCCGCCTCCAGACGTCCGTGCCGTCCGTTGCGCGAAGCACCGCCATGCCCTGGCCGACCTCGTCCCGGTGCCGGTCGGTGGCGTGGGCGCCGGCCTGGAGCAGGAGGTCGTGCGTCTTCGAGTAGCCGAGCCAGGTGCCGAAGACGCCGTTCGTCTGCTCCCACAGCGTCCGCCCGGTCCGCAGGTCGAACGCGACGATGCGGTAGGCGCCCGGGGTCGCGCCGCGGCGGGCGGCCTTGGCCTCGGCGCTCCTGGGCAGGCGGTCCAGGGCGTAGACCCGGCCGCCGCCGGCGACGATGCCGTTGTGCAGGAACGCGTGACGGGCGTCGGCGCGCCAGAGCATCCGGCCCGAATGCCGGTCGAAGGCGGCGAGGCCCGCGCTGGCGGCGTAGTCGCCGATCGTTGCGAGGAAGGCGAGGTCGGGTTGCGCGAAGCGGCGGTTGAAATGGGCGAAGCCCGCGCCGCCCAGAAGCACGTCGTCGCAGACGGCGATGTGGGCCCACTCCGGGGCGGGCATCGCGATGGACTCGCCGACGCGGCCGGTGGCGGCGTCGAGCACGACGCAGCGATTGCTGACGGCGACATAGACGCGGTCGTCCGTGGCGACGAAGTTCGCGCCGCGCGCGTTCGCGCCGGGGATGTGCCGCTGGCTGTACAGCGTGGTCAGGGGGTCGTCGAGGTGGGTGTCGTCGTAGTAGATGCCCCGGGTGTCGAGGCCGGGGATGGCGGTCTTCCACAGGCGGCGCCCGGTGTAAACGTCGCGCGCGCTGAATCCGTCCATGCCCTGGAGGAAGAGGCGCCCGCCGATGACTTGTTCCGACGGGCCGTGGCCGTGGCGCGGGAGGACGTCCATGTGGGTGTTGCCTCCGAACCAGAGGACGCCGAGCGGAAGGCGGACGCGACGGTCGTCGGACTTCAGCGAGTTGGCCACGTCGCCGTACTGGTGCGTCCAGTCCGCGGCGCCCGGGAGCGGCCCCTCGCGGACAACCCGGAGGCTGTCGCCGACGATCCCGATCTTCGCGCCGGCCAGCCCCGCGGCCTGCACCGCGGCGGCCAGCCCGGCGGGATCCGGCGGCGAGGCGAACCACAGCGAGCCACCATAGGGGCGAACGGACTCGTAGATCCTCCGCAGCGCCTCGGGCGCGGACAGGGGGGCGGCCAAGGCGCGCCCCACCACGATGAGGCTGGCGATGTAGGGAGGGGCGCCGAAGTCGTCGGGGCTGCCGGCCAGAAGCGCCACCCGCGTGCCGTACAGCCCGGCGGCATCCACCTCGCGCCGGAGTCGCGCGATCTTGTCCGCGTCGGCGTCCACGCCGACGATCCGCAGGTCGGAGACGGCGGCGAGGGCGGCGAGGCCGGCGGCGTCCTCGACGCCGAGGCAGAGCGCGTAGCCGGCGCCGTCGCCGCTGCGATCGACGAAGGCGCGGGCCTTCTCCAGCGCCGCGGGCGGCGGGGGCGGCGGGCCCGGCTTCCCGGCGGGGATCCCGGGCGCGGTCGCGTCCTTCTCGCCGAACGCCAGGATCCGCCCCTCGTGCGTGACGGCGAAGAGAAGTCCGCCGGCGGCCAGCAGCCGGCCGATCCGGCCCTCGACCGGCAGGCGCCACGCGATCGATGGCCGCCCGCCGGCCGCGGGCAGGTCGATCGCGGTGATGGATCCCGTGCCGCCGGCGTAGAGGCGGCGTCCCGCGCGGATGACATCGCCGGCGCCGTCGGCCTCGATCTCCCATTGGAGCGTCCGGTCGGCGCGCCAGGCCTGCACGACCTTCGTCATGTCGGCGGCGGGCACCCGCTTCCTCGCCTCGGCCACGACGTCCTCGGCCTGCCGCACCTTCCGACCCGCGCCGGCCAGAGCCGACTCCGCCCGCTTCACGGCGCTGTCGTCGCCGCTGTCGCGGGCGTCATCGACGGCGCCCTTCGCCTTGCGCTCCCCGTACCGGGCGGCTTCCAGCTTGTCCTCGGCGTCCGAAAGCGCGCCCCGGGTGCTCGGATGGTCGGCGGCGCAGTAGTAGTGGCTGCGCCCCAGCACCGGCTCGCCGATCGCGAAGGAGATCCGCGCGCCCGTGGCCAGCTCGTGCGCGCGCACGCCCCGCCCGCGGGTGTGGACGAAGAACTCCTTCTCGTTGGCCATCACGGTGGAGCCCCCCGTGCCCTTGCCGGATTCGGCGATGCGGAAGTGGAGCAGGCGTCCGGTGGCCCGGTCGAACGCGGCGGGGATCGAGCGGCCCCCGGGCACGAGGAGAAGGTCGCGGGTGGCGACCAGCGCGCCCTGCGGCGCCACGCCGGCGAAGGACGGCGCGCTGTGCGGCTGCTTGATGTAGTCGGCGCTCGTGCCGTCGTTGGTCCAGAGGACCCGTCCGTTCGTGGCGTCGAGCGCGTGAATGAACGTGCCCATGAACGGCCAGATGCTGGCGGCGAAATACACCACGCCGTCGCGGATGACCGGCCCGCCCCGGGCCGGCCAGGCCGAGATGAGCCGGCCGTTGCCGAGCGCCTTGCGGTTGGACGGCGCTCCCCGGAACTTCCACTCGAGGGCGCCATCCGCCGCCCGCAGGCAGTACAGGCATCCGTCGTCGCTGGCGAAGTACACCCGGCCCTGCCACGCCGCGGGCGCCAGCCGCACGGGGCCGTCGGCGTGGAACGCCCAGACCTCGCGCCCCGTGCGGATGTCCAGTGCCGCCAGCCTGTCGCGATCGTTGAACGGAACGAACAGGAGGTCCCCGAGCACGACGGGCTCGAAGACGGAGTCGAAGGGCATGAGATCCTGGTTGAGCGGATCCTCCCATGCCGGCGTGCGGGGCCCGTAGTCGCGCGTCCAGCGCAGGGACAACTGCGCCGGCAGTTCCTCCGGCGAATCGGCGCTGCGACCGGCGTCGTGGCGCCACATCGGCCAGTCCGCGGCGCCGGCCGCCAGCGGCAGGCACACCGCCGCCACGGCCGGAAGCAGGGTCAGGGTGCGAGACGATCGCACGGCCGGACCCCGGTGCGGGGAGGACTCGGGTGAGCGTCCGCGGAGACCGGCGCGGGGAAATGGGTTCACCGCGCGAGAATGCCGGGCCGGGCATGCCAACTCAAGACCATCCTCCGCCCCGCGGCCGGGCTGTCAGGGCGTTGCCGCGGCCCGTTCGCGGAGGACCGTGCGGATGGGACGGCCGTCCAGTTCGAGGTCGGTCATGACGGCCATGCCGTTGCGGACGCGGACGACGACCGCGGCGGTGCGGTTCGTGGCGTCGCGTCGCGCGGCGTCGCGGACGGCGATTTCCGCCGCCGGAGCCTCCGACTCCTCCATGTAGAAGCGGTGGAGGGTCGTGTCGACCGCGACATAGTGGCCCGACGCGTGTTCGACGCGCGTGCGGATCCAGTCGTGCCCGTCCGGACGCCGGCGGGAGACGGCGGAGAACAGCGCAAACCCGTCCTCGCCGCGCGCGACCGTCGCGTAGACCCGCTCGCCGCGCGCGTAGGTCGCCGCGTCCGCCGTCGTGACGCGGTTGGATGTTCCGCCGATCCAGACGAACCGGCCTCGAAACGCGTCGTAGGGGTCGACGGGCGCGACGCGGAAGCGGAACTCCTCGCCGCGCCGCAGGACCTTCTCGCGCTGCGCGATCATGAAGACCGGCGTGCCGACCTGGGCGAGGAACAGGGCGGGGAGCAGGAACGGAAGCAGGGCGCGGAGGTTCATCGGGCCTCCTCCCGCCGCAGGCGGCGCGCCAGGACGGCGTTCGTGGTCAGCAGCGCGGCGCCGAGGCCCACGAAGACCAGTCCGCGCACGACGAACGAGACGTCCTCGTCGAGGAACCGGAGCATCACGAGCACGGCGATGGTCAGCAGTCCCGCGTTCATCTCGCCGAGCCGCCGGTCGCGGATGCCGCGCGCCGCCAGGATTCCGCCGAGGGCCGCGACGAAGACGTTGTAGGCGATCCGCGCGATGCCCTCCGCCCCGGGCGCCGCGCCGACGACGGCGAACGAGGCGGTCGCGAGCACGGCGGACGCGCCGAAGGCCAGCGGCACGGCGCCGGTCCGGCGGACGAGCGACAGCCCCCATCGCGCGACCGCCGCCAGGGGCAGGGCGATGGCGACCGCGTAGTCGAAGACGGCCGCGGGTGCGATGTGCCCGCCGCCGCGGCGCAGATGGTGCCAGCCGATCTCCTTCCACGGCCATTCGAAGGTGAGCATCAGCCCGAGGATCACCGTGCCCACCGCGCCGGCCGACGCGAACGGGCGGCGCCAGAAGCCGGACAGGAACGGCATCGCCTCGCCGGCCATCGACATCAGCGCCAGCGCTCCGGCGTAGACGACGATCCACAGTCCCGGGGTCACGCGTTCGAGCGTGATGCCGAGCGCCGCGAGCACGGCCAGCGCCACGGCCCACAGCAGAAGCGCGGTCCGCGCGGAGGCGGGCTCCTGGCGGAGCTGGGCCCGCACGAAGGGCGCCAGCAGCGCGGCCAGCGGCCAGAAGCCGACCGCGGTGCCCGCGAACGCCTGTTCGTGGCCGGCCCAGAAGACGAGCCCCGCCAGCACCCCGGCGGCCGGCAGGACGGCCCGCAGCAGGTAGACGACCGGGACCGAGAGCAGCATCCATGTCAGGGTGAAGACGCCGGCGTCGCCGGGAATGTGATAGACCTGCGCGACCAGCGCGATGCACGCGCCGACCGCCAGCATCCAGCCGGTGCCGACGCCCTCGCGCCACGCGAGGCCGTTGCGCGACGTCACCACGGCGAAGGCCGCGAGCCCCTGCGCGGCCAAGAGCGGCAGGAACGCGATGCCGAGCCGCGCGCCGCGCGGGAGGTCCGCCCAGTTGTGCGCGAGCAGCAGGATGACCCCGAGGCCGACGAGCAGGCTGCCGAAGACCGCGATCACGACCACGGCAAGATTCCGGGGGCGCCCGGCGTCGACGAGGTCGTAGCGCCGGCCCAGCTCCGCGGCGGCGTCGGGTGTGACCAGCCCCTTCCGGACCCAGTCCGGCAGTTCGCGAGCCAGCCACTCCCGCGCCGCGCGGCTCATGCCTTCGCCAGTTTCCCGAACCGGTTGGCGATGGCGAGGGCGGGGTCGAGCGGGACGTCGACGCGCTTCAGGTCCTTCGGAATCGCGATGGTCGGCGTCGGGCGGACCGTCTTCCCGGCGAACTGGGGCAGCCAGTCGCGCTGGGCCTCGAGGAGTTCGGCGGTCATGTCGCGGATCTCCTTGAGCGTCAGCACGGCCGACGCGAGCGGATCGAGCGCGACGGCCTGCACGAGCAGTTCCACGTCGCCCTCGAGGCACGCCTTCACGGTCAGGCCCTGCACGTTGACGTTGGTCATGTTGAGCGCCGCGCACTGCGCGGGCAGGTCGCCGACGACCGTCGGGTGGAGGCCGAGCCGGTCGACGTAGCACGGGACCTCGACGCAGCAGCCGCGCGGGAGGTTCGTGATGTAGCCGTCGTTCCGCACGTTGCCGGCGAGGCGGAAGGTGCGGCCGGTCTCGTGCGCCTCGAGGATGTGCGAGGCGTACTCGGCGCTGCGCGGCTGGAGCGCGGTGGTCTCGATCGACAGCGGATCGGTCTTGAGGAACTTGATCGCGAGGTCCGCGCAGTACTTGATGTAGGCGCCCGACTCGCCGCCGAACGCGGGCTCGTCGCAGTAGAGGTCCAGCGCCTTCCGGTTCTTGCGGAAGTAGGGCAGGTATTCCGACAGGTGGCCGGTGCTTTCGGTCATGAAGTAGCCGAAGTGGCGGAAGACCTCGCCGCGCACCTTCTCGCTCGCGTAGTACTCGGGTTTCTCGAAGCTGGCGCGGAGCCCGGGGTAGAGGTCGCGGCCGCGGTGCTCGAGGCGGAGGAACCACGCCATGTGGTTGATGCCGGCGGCGAGGTGATCGATCTCGCCCTTCGGAACGCCGGCGTAGGAGGCGATGAGGTCGAGCGTCGTCTGCACGCCGTGGCAGAGGCCCACGAACCGCAGGCCCTCCTGGAGGCCGAGCGCCCAGCAGCACATCGCCATCGGGTTGGCGTAGTTCAGCAGCAGCGCGTTCGGGCAGAGCTCGCGCATCGCGGCGGCGATCTTCAGCAGCTCGGGGACGTGGCGCGCGGCGCGGAACACGCCGCCGGGGCCCATCGTGTCGCCGATGCACTGGTCGAGGCCGTACTTCATCGGGATCTCGTAGTCCGTGCGGAAGACGTCGATGCCGCCGGCCTGGATCATCACGACCACGTAATCGGCGCCGCGCAGCGCCTCGCGCAGGTCGGTGGTCTTCGTGACGGTCGCCCGGGCGCCGTTGTCGCGGATCATGCGCTCGACGAACGCGTGCATCTTGTCCAGCCGCGTGTGCGTCAGCGCCATCAGCCGGTACTCGCTGCCCGCCAGCGCGGGGGTCGCGAGGAAGTCGTTCATCAGCGTCTTGCAGAACACCAGGCTGCCCGCCCCGATCATCGCAATCTTGGCCATGGTCCGTCTCCTCCGGTTCGACCGGGAGCATGGTCCGGCCCCCCCGCGCCGGTCAAGCCGCGGGAGGGCTCCGGGGGCATCTCCGGTTCCGCGGATCCCGCGGGCCCTTGGAGGGCGCCGCTCCGTCGGCGCCGTGCAACAAACATGGGGTCAACCTCTGCCACGCAGATTCAGTCGGATGTTTCTGGAGGGCGCCGCTCCGTCGGCGCCATGGAACCGACTCTCGTAGCAACCCGTCCCACGCAGATGCATTCGGCGAGTCCTGGAGGGCGCCGCTCCGTCGGCGCCGGGATTGTGTCCCGCGACCGGGGCGGTCCGCCGCGGGGCCGGCCGGGCCGCGGGCGGCGGGGGCCACCTCACCGGGCGCCGGGCGGCGGCGGGCGAACCTCCTCCGCCCATGCGTCGTGAAGGGCCTGGAGGCGCCGGACGCGGTCCGGCTCGCGGTCGGCGAGGTTGGTTTGCTCGCGCGGGTCGTCGCGCAGGTTGACGAGGAACAGCTTCGGGAGCGTCACCGGCGGGCGGACGCCCGTGTCCTGCGGCTGGCCGAGCAGCTTCCAGTCGCCTTCGCGCACGGCCCACGGCCCGCCGGTCTGCCAGTGGAGCACATCGTGAGGCGTCGATGCGGCGGCGTCGCGGATCACGCGCACGAGGCTGCGTCCGTCGAGCGGGACCTCCGGCGGCGGCACGCCGCACAGCTCCGCCAGCGTCGGCAGCCAGTCGCAGCCGTGGCCGACCTGGTCGCGCGTCGCCCCGGCGGGGATGCGGCCGGGCCAGCGGACGATCGCCGGGACGCGGATGCCGCCCTCGAACAGGCTGAACTTGGCGCCGCGGTACTCCCCGGCCGAGCCGCCGCCGAAGTGCGCCCGTTCCTCGGTGGAGTGGCCGTTGTCGGACTGGTAGACGACGACCGTGTTCGACGCGAGGCCGAGGGCGTCGAGTTCGTCGAGCAGCCGCCCGACGCGCTCGTCGAGCGTCGAGACGAAGGCCGCGTAGAGGTTGCGCGGGTGCGGCAGCGACGCGTAGCGCCTCCGCCACTTCTCGTCGCCCTGGTACGGGTAGTGCGGCAGGTTCATCGCGAAGTAGACGAAGAACGGGCGGGACCGGTTCGCGCGGAGGAACGCGGCGGCCTCCTCGGCCATCAGGTCCGGGAAGAACCGGCCGGGCCGGTGGATCTCGACGCCGTCGAGGTGGAGATCGTGGCGGTTCGGGCCCTGCCAGTAGAAGAAGTGCGAGTAGTTGTCGATGCAGCCGCCCATGTGGCCGAAGGAGCGGTCGAAGCCCTGCGCGTTCGGCATCGTCTCCGGCGAGTAGCCGAGGTGCCACTTCCCGATGTGGGCCGTCGCGTAGCCGGCGGCCTTGAACATCTCGGCCAGGGTGACCTCGGAGGGCGGCATCCCGGCCTTGCCGGATTCCGACGGCGCGTTGTTCGGCACGCCGGCGCGGGGCGGGTAGCGGCCGGTCAGCAATCCGGCGCGCGAAGGCGAGCAGACGGGGGCGGCAGAGTAGAACTGCGTGAACCGGACGCCTTCCCGCGCGAGCCGGTCGATCGCCGGGGTCTCGAGATCCTCCGACCCGTAGCAGTTCGCGTCGATCGTGCCCTGGTCGTCGGTCATGATCACGATCACGTTCGGCCGCGGGTCCGCCGCGTCCGCGATTCCGATCCAGGCCGCCAGTCCCGCCGCAAGAACCGCCCATCGCGACATGAATGCCTCCCGTGCTGAACGCCAGGCATCATGGCACCCGGAAGTTCCGCGTTTCAAGTTCCGGAGGCAGGGAGAACACCGAGACGCGGAGATCGCAGGGACGATGCCGCGGGCGGAGGCGGAGGGAGGATGTCCCGGGGCTCCAGGGCGGTTCGGAGGGTTCTTCGGGTTCTTCTTCCGTGCTGGTCTCGGGCTTCCTTCCGCCGTCG
This sequence comes from Lentisphaerota bacterium, assembly GCA_016873715.1. Taxonomy (GTDB): domain Bacteria; phylum Verrucomicrobiota; class Kiritimatiellia; order PWTM01; family PWTM01; genus VGWF01. The sequence continues at coordinate 10,497 of VGWF01000118.1, forward strand.
GATGATGGGCGTCCGGTGTTCGAGGTTGGATGTTGCGCGGTGAATCCGCTTGAATTGCCCCGCTCGTCCGCTAGGGTGGAACCATGATCCGAATTCCACTTCGCCCAGGGGTTCCGGTTGTCCTCGCGGCGCTCGCGCTCGCGACGGGGCCGGGGTGCGCCACGTACTACGAGGACATGAACGCGCAGCAGGTCCGCCAGCAGGAGGACCTGCGCGCGATCCGCGAGCAGATCCAGCGCCTGTCGGGCCGGATCGAGGGGATCGAGATGGAGACGCAGCGTCTCGCCACCGATCTTGAGGCGGTCCGGAGCCTCGCGTCGTCGGCGGGGGAGAGCCAGGGCCGCCTCGTCCAGGGGCAGGTGCAGGAGCTCGGCACGCGCATCCGTCAGCTTGAGGCGGCGCGGGAGAGCGACCGGCAGGCGATCGTCGATGACATCAGCCGCCGCGTCGCGGAGATGCTGAAGCGGTCGTCCGCCGGCTCGTCGTCCGGCGCGTCGCGATCCACGACGCCGGTCCGCCGCTCGTCGAGCTCGACAGGCTACGAGCACGTGGTCAAGGCCGGAGAGACGCTCTCCGCGATCGCGGCGGCGTACGGCGTCACCCAGAGCGTGATCGCGCAGGAGAACGGCATCAGCGATCCGTCCAAGGTGCGTGTCGGCCAGAAGCTCTTCATCCCGGAGAAGTGAGGGCGCCTGCCTCATGAGTGACCCTGCGGGCTGGTTTCTGCGCAAGGAGGCGGGGGCGGTCTATGGCCCCGTCGACCTGCCCACCCTCCAGGCCTGGGCGGAGGACGGCCGGGTGGCGCCGGAGGACCATGTCTCCGCCGACCAGTTGGAATGGCGCCCGGCCTTCGAGATGGAGGCGCTCGGGATGGCCTGGCTTCTCGAACTCGAGGACGACCACGCCTACGGCCCCGCGCACTGGAAGGCCTTCGAGGGCATGCTGGCCGAGGGTGCGCTCGATCCGCCCCTGCGGCTCCGGCATCAGCTGACCGGCGAGATCCTGGTTCTCCGCGGGGCGGTACCGGCCGCCGGGGAGTCCGTCCGGAAGGGCGACACCCAGAGGATCGTCCCGTCCGTCGCGGAGACGCCGGAAGCGCCTGCCGCTGCGCCGGAGCCGGAGCCCGAACCCGGGTCCGAGCCGTTGCCCGAGCCGGAGCCTGTCCTTCCTCCACAGCCTCTTCCGGATGAGCCTGAACCCGTGGCCGCGTTGCCGGAGCCCGAGCCTGAGCCCGCGCCTGTGCCCGTGCCGGCCCCGGCTCCCGTTCCGGCTCCCGAACCCGCGGAGCCCGCCGGGCCGCCATCGCCCGCGCCGGAGCCTGCGGTCGCGACGTCCGCGATGGTCCCTCCTCCGCTTCCGCCGTCGCTCCCGCCGTCCCCTCCGCCGCTGCCGCCCGCCCCCGAGCCGGAGCCCGTCCTTCCTCCACAGCCTCTTCCGGATGAGCCTGAACCCGTGGCCGCGTTGCCGGAGCCCGGGCCTGAGCCCGAACCCGAGCCCGAGCCGGCCCCGGCCCCCGTGCCGGCGCCCGAACCCGCGGAGCCCGCCGGGCCGCCACCGCCCACGCCGGAGCCCGCGGTCGCGACGTCCGCGATGGTTCCTCCTCCGCTTCCGCCGCCGCTCCCGCCGTCCCCTCCGCCGCCGACGCCCGCCCCCGTGCCGGAGCGCACGCTGACCTGGCAGGCGATCGCGCGCGAGCGGGACCGTTTCGAGCGGGAGGCGGAGAAGTGGAAGGCGCTCTACGATCAGGAGTGCGCGTCGGGACGCCGGCTCGACGAGAAGCTTGCCGCGGCGGTCCGCCGGGCGGAGGATGAGCACTTCGCCGCCTCGACCGAGATCCAGAGGCTTGGCAACGAGATCGAAACGCTCCAGAAGGCCCGGAAGGTCGAGGCCGGCGCGGCCCCGGATGAGGACCCCGGGTTCCTCCGTTCCTACCGCGATCTGACGGTCAACTACGACGTGCTGGCCCGCCAGCTTGTGGACAAGAACGAGGAACTGCGGCTCGTGCAGGAGGAGCTGGCCACGGTCCAGGCGGACAGCGAGGCGCGCATCCGACTCGCCGAGGACCAGGCGCGGCGCGAAAAGACCACCTTGGATGCGGCCCGTCGCCGCCTGCAGGACCTCGAGCGCGCCCACGCGGAGATCGTCCAGTCCTACCGCAACATGAACGACCGCTACATCCAGATGCGCGAGCAGCTGGCGTCGGGCGTGGCGGCGCCGATGCCCGGAGCGTCCGGATCCGACGTCCCCCCTCCGCCTCCCGACAGCGGTCCGCGGGTCCGCCTGCGCCACTGACCGCGCCGGTCCGCCGTGCGGTCGGCGCGCCGGCTCACCGCGCCGGCTTGAGGTCCGCGAAACCGCCGGGCATCCGGTCGAGGTGCGTCCGCAGCGCGGCCTTCATCTCCGCGAGTCGCGCCGCGTGCTCCGGCTTCCCCGCGAGGTTGACCTGCTCTCCGGGATCGGCGGCGAGGTCGTAGAGCTGGTCCGCGTCGAAATAGGCGGCCTGCCCCTTCAGCGTCTTGAACTCGTTGTTGTTGCCGCCGATGTGGCCGTAGGGCGGCGGGTTCGGACCGGCCTTCTGCGCGATGATCTTCGCAATCGGCCCGTACTCCTCGGTCTTGCGGAGGTCGACGAGCGTCTCGGGGTTCGGCGGGTAGCGGAGCGCGATGTACTTCCAGTCCCCGGCCAGCACCCCGCGCGTGAAGCCGAGCTCGAAGAAAAGGGCCTCGCGGTCCTTCCACGGCCCGCCCTCGAGCGCGGGACGGAAGCTGACGCCGTCGAACGCATCCGCGGGCGCGGGCGAGCCGGCGAGGTCGAGGATCGTCGGCGCGAAGTCGAGGTTCGTCACGCGCGCGGCGCAGGTGCGGCCGCAGGGGAAGCCGCCCTTGCGCCAGACGATCGACGGGTTGTGTGTCGCGCTCTGGTAGATCGACCCCTTGCCCTCCTGGCCGTTGTCATTGAAGAAGAAGACGATCGTGCGGTCGAGCATGCCGTTCGCCTCCAGTCGCGCCAGCAGCGCGCCGACGGCGTCGTCGAGCCACAGCACCATCTCCTTGTTGCGGCCGGCGATCCCGGCCTTCTTCAGCCGCGCGGGCAGCGTCGCGCGAGGCGGAAGGACGTCCGGGGCCTTGTCGAGGTAGCCCTCGGGCGTCGCGAGCGGGTCCGCGTTCCACGCCTGCTGCGGCGCATAGGGCGAATGGCAGAGCGTCGGGGCGAAGTAGAGGAAGAACGGGCCCGCCTTCGCCTCGTCGAGGAAGTCGAGGCCGGCCTTCGCGACGTAGTCCATATTGTGCACGCGCAGCGCGGCGGGCTTGTGCTGCTCCGCATTGCCGGCATAGACGGCGCCGGCGAAATCGAAGCCGCAGGCGCGGACGGCCTCGCGCATCGCCGCTCCGTAGGCGCGCAGCTTCGCGGCCACCGCGGGCGCGCGCGCGTCGGCCTCCGGGGCGACGGCCGGCGGGCGCGGCGAATCCATCGTGTGGTTCTTGCCGGCGAAGCCGGTCCGGTAGCCCGCCTTCTGCAGCATCTTCGGCAGCGTCGGATCGTCCGGCAGGATGTGGGCGTTCCACGTGATGATCGTCTGGCCGGCCTGCTCGGTCAGGCGGACGAACTCCGGGCTCCGGTCGCGGCTTGCGTAGCGGCCGGTCAGGCAGTTGAAGCGGCTCGGGGTGCAGACCGGCGACACGATGTGCTGGCCTTCCAGGATCACGCCCTCGGCGGCGAGGCGGTCGAGGTTCGGCGTCAGGTTCTTCCCGCGTCCCTCGCGCGTCCAGTTCATCATGTCCCGCGCCATGTCGTCGGCGATGATGAACACGATGTTCGGCCGCGCCGCCTCCGCCGCGCGGACGGCGGGGGCTGCGGCGGCGAGCAGGGCGAGCGTGACGTGCAGGATGCGCTTCATGGGCGTGTTCATTCCCGGTAGACCTCATCATGGGAGCCGATGTCGAGCAGGACGACTTCCTTCGGCGTGAAGCGGACGATCAGGACGATGCGGTACTCGTAGGTCAGGCTGATCGCCTGCGTTCCGCGGTGCCGGCCGTGAAGCGCATGCAGCCGGAGGCGGGGCGCCTTCGGGTCCTTCTCGAGCTGTCGGAGAACGTCCGCGAGGATGCCATCGAGATCCGGGTGCTTCCGAAGGAACCTCCGCGCGGTTCGGGCAAAGCTCTCCGTCCAAACCAGCGCAAACGCGCGGGGTGGGGGCGGCATGTCACCCGTCCCTGCGGAGTTCCGCCATCAACGCGGCGGCCGACCCCCGGGCGATGCGGCCGGCCTTCAGGTCCGCCTTGGAGGCCGCCAGCCGCGCCTCCGAGAGGTCATCGATCATGGCGCCGTAGTCCGCCTCGCTGAGGACGACGTACCGGGGCCGGTTGTTCTTCACGACCTGCACGGGACCCCGAACCAGCAGTTCGTCCACGGCCGTGATTCCGCGCCGCTTGATGTCCTGAGCCGCGATCGCATTCATGACGCCATCCCATCGAGTACGGGGTTCAGTATCGAATATAGTACCTTTCGGTCCGGGGGGCAAGGGGGGCGGCGCAGGGCAGACGCATCTTGTTCCTGTCGAAACCGGGCCGTGTGCGCGGGATCCTCAGGATTCCCCTTCCATCGCCGGGAAAGGGAGATCCCAGCCGAACGATCCTTGAATCAAGGCGAAGGCGATGCCGCGGCGCGCACCGGGTGG
>VGWF01000119.1 GCA_016873715.1 Lentisphaerota bacterium
GATGGCGCCGCTCCGTCGGCGCCGTGCGAGAGGCCCTCGAAGCAATGTCCATCCCTGATCGCCCCGACGTGGCCGATGATCTGCGGCAGGACTCATTCGTGGCGCTCGACCTCCGCCGCGCGGACGGCCGCGACGGAGCGCGGCCCACCAGGACCTTTTTGATGGATATCGCGAGGACGGCTTGGAGGGCGCCGCTCCGTCGGCGCCGTGCGAGAGGCCCTCGAAGCAATGTTCATCCCTGATCGCCCCGACGTGGCCGATGATCTGCGGCAGGACTCATTCGTGGCGCTCGACCTCCGCCGCGCGGACGGCCGCGACGGAGCGCGGCCCTCCAGGACCCTTTTGATGGATATCGCGAGGACGGCTTGGAGGGCGCCGCTCCGTCGGCGCCGTGCACAAGACCCTCGAAGCATCGTCCGTTCCTGATCAGCCAAGCTCAGCCGGGGTCTTTTCTGGGGACCGGAAGGGGGCCGGAGAGGGGCGGGCGGCCCCGGACCGCCCCTGAAATTGACAGGGGGCGGTCTTCGGGAGACACTCCGCCGCGTTGGGGCGGAGAGGGTGCCGGGACGCGGGGGGCGGGATCGATGTGGGAATACGCCATGTACGGGGTGGCGGCGTTCGTGAGCCGTCATCTGCCGTTGCCCTTTTCCTACTGGCTGGGACTCCGGCTGGCCGATCTCTTCCATGCGCTGGACCGGCGCGGCCGCGCGGGGGTGACGTCCAACCTGTCGCGGATCCTGGCGCACCGGGGGATCGAGCCGGCGCCGGGGTCGCTGCCGGGGATGGTCCGCAAGACCTACCAGTATTTCGGAAAGTACCTGGTCGACTTCTTCCGGTATTCCAGCGCGTTCTGCGAGGAGATCGAGGGGAAGGTCAGCATCGAGAACCTCTCGCACATCGAGAGCGCCGTGCAGCGGGGGCGGGGCGCGATCGTGGTCACGGCCCACGTCGGCAACTGGGAGCTGGGCGGCATGATGCTCGCGCGTCTCGGCCATCCGGTGACCGCGGTGTACCGTCCGTTCGGGATCCGCCATCTCGACCGCATGTTCACGGACCGGCGCCAGAGCCGCGGCATCCGGCTGATCCCTCTCGGCCGCGCGGTGCCGGGGCTCCTGCGCTCGCTGCGGTCCGGCGGCGTGGTGTCGCTTCTCGCCGACCGGGACTTCACCGGTCGCGGTCAGCCGTGCCCGTTCTTCGGCGCGCCGGCCCGTCTGCCGATGGGCGCGGCCATCCTGTCGATCAAGACCGGTGCGCCGATCGTTCCCGCCTTCATGCTCCGCCAGGTCGACGACCGTTTCCTGCTCAAGTTCCACCCGCCGATCCTGCCCCGGGCGGGGTGCACGGTGGACGAACTCCAATCGCAGGTGGTATCCTCCATGCAAGATGTCATCGGGGAGTATCCCTATCAGTGGTTCATCTTCCACGACTTCTGGGACACCGGGGACTGTCGCCGTTCCGGGGGCGACGTCGCCGGGTCCGGCGAAGCCTGAGGGCGGCCGGTACTGCGCGATCGTCCCCGCCTATCGCGAGGGCGGCCGCGTGGGACGGACCGTCGCCGCCGTCCGGGCCCAGGGCATTCCCGCGATCGTCGTCGACGACGGCTCCGACGATGCCACCGCGGAGGCCGCCGCCGCCGCCGGTGCGATCGTCGTCCGGCACCCCGAGAACCGCGGCAAGGGCGCGGCGTTGCTGACGGGCTTCCGCGAGGCGCGTGTCCGCGGCTTCGAGGCGGCGGTGACGATCGACGCCGACGGTCAGCACGATCCCGCGGAGATTCCGAAGTTCATCGAGGCGTACGAGCGCACCGGGATCCCGGTGCTGATCGGGAACCGCCTGTGGAACCCCGCGGGCATGCCGTGGATCCGGCGCATGACGAACCGCTTCATGAGTTGGCTGCTCAGCCGGGAGATGGGACGGTACGTCCCCGACACCCAGTGCGGCTACCGCCTGTTCCGCTGCGACCTGATTCCGCACGTGGAGACGCGGGCGGAACGGTTCGCGGCGGAATCCGAAGTGCTGCTGCACGTCGCGGCGCGCGGGATCTCGATCGATTCGGTGCGGATCCGGACGATCTACGGCGACGAGCGGAGCAAGATCAACCCCGTCTCCGACACGCTGCGGTTCTACGGCATGCTTCGCGCCCACCGCCGCACGCGGCGCGCGTCGGAACGCTGAGTCGGTCCGACGCGCGGACCCCCGGGTGCGGGCCCGGGGCGGCGGGGATCAGACGCCGGCCGCGCCGGGCATCGTGATCTTGGCCTTCTCGCGGAGGCCGCGGACGAACTCCTGGACGGCCTGTCCCTGCGAGCGGTTCTCGAGCATCGTGCGGATCCGCGGGGCCGCCTCGTCGAAGCCGACGGTCCGAGCCTCCTCGCGCTTGGTCGTCTGGATGATGTGGTACCCGAACTGCGTCTCCACCGGCTGGCCGATCTCGTCGATCTTCTGGGTGAACGCGGCATCCTCGAACGCCTTCACCATCTGGCCGCGCGGGAAGGTGTAGGATCCGCCGTTGTCCTTGCTGCCGGGGTCCTCGGAGAACTGCTTGCAGAGCGCGGCGAAGTCGCCGCCGTCCACGAGCTTCTTGCGCACGTCGTCGGCCAGCGCCTTCTTCTCGGCTTTCGCCTTGTCGTCGGCGCCCGTGGGGATGCGGATCAGGATGTGCCGCGCGGTGGCCTGCTCCGGCACGCGGAAGTTGTCGGGGTTCCCGTCGAAGAACTCCTTCACGGCGGCGTCGGTGATCTTGGCCTTCGGCACGGCGGCGTCGAGCATCGCCTTGATCTTCAGCGCGCGCATCAGGTCGGCGTCGAGGCGGGCCATTGTGACCCCCTGGGCGGCCAGGGCCTGCTCGAGCGTCTGCCCCGGGGGCAGCGGGATGCTGGCGCGGGCCTTCTCGATCTCCTCGGGCTTGACGGTGATCTTGCGGGCGTCGGCCTCGTGTTCCAGCACCATCTGGACGATCATCTCCTCGCGGGCGCGCATTCCGAGCTGGGTGCGGATCTCGTCCGCCCGCTCCGGGGGAATCCGTCCGCGGTTCGCGCGCATGGCGCGGTCGACCTGCTCGTCGACTTCGCCCTGCGTCAGGGCCTTGCCCTCGACGACGGCCACGACCGTGGTCGGCGCGACGGCGGGGGACGGCTGCGCGAAGAGGTTCTCGGGGAGGGCGAGCGGTGCGGGGGCGGGCGGGGTTGCCGGTTTGTCCGCCGCCCCGGAAAGCCCGGCCGCTGCGAACGCTGCCACCGTCACGGCCAGACGCCGGATCATCGACTTCATTCGGATATCCTTTCGGTCGCGCCCGCCCTTGGTGCATGGGTCCGGGCACGGAAGGCGGGAGGATGCCCCCTGCGAACGGGGAAGTCAAACGCGGCGGGCGTCAGTGCCTGACGAGGGAGTAGACCACGTAGGCGACGATCACGACGACGACCATCATCACGATGGCGCGGTTGCGCTGGACGCGCCGTTCCTCGCGGAGGGGGCGTCCGCCGATGAAGCTGCCGCTGAAGTAGCTGGCAAACCGCTCCTTGTCCTCGGGCGGCGTCCGCGGGGTGCGGGCGGCGGGCCGCGCCGGCCGGGCGGGCGCAGAGGCGGCCGCCGGCGGCTTGAACGCCTGGGGCGCGGGCCGGGGCGCAGGGGCGAACAACTCGGGCGCGGGAGCCTCCGGGGCGGGTGGGTCCGCAGGCGCGGGCGGCGCCTCGACCGGCCGCGCGGGGCGCGCGCTGCGCGCGGGAGCGGCGGCGGCGCGCGCGATCGGCGCCGCCTTGCCGCGCGCGGCATCCTTGAGGGCCTTCCGGACGTCGCGCAGCTGCCGGTCGATATCCTGCAGCTTGGCGTCGATGCCGGTCGCGTTGCTCTGGACGGGCCTGGGCATTCCGCGGTCCGTTGCGCCCTCAGAAGAGGCCGGCGCTGTGCATCAGGAAGAGGGCGGTGAGCACGACGAGCGTGAGGATGACCGGCAGGCTCACGACCAGGCCGATGGTGAACCACGACCCCAGCGTTCGCTCCGGCGCGGGCGACGAGCGGCGGTCGTCGAAGATCACGGGGGCGTGGTGCGGCTCGCCCGGGCGGTCCTCGCCGCCGGTCACCGCCTCCACGCGGGCCATGGACTTGTTGTACTCCATGCGGATGTCGTCGATGCGCACGAGGGCGTCCTTGATCCGCTCGCGGACGTTGTCGTCGGTCCACTCCTCCTCGTGGATCGCCGAGATCTCGTCGAGCATCGACCGGAAGCGCGTGCGCGTGTTCTGGAGCAGTTCGGCCACCTGGGCGGCCTTGAGCTCGTTGCGCTCCATCATGACGAGGCTCTGGTTGAGATGGTCGAGGATCTCCTGCCGGCCCTTGACGAAGTCCGCCTGCTTGCGGCGCGCGTCCTCGAGTTCGCGCTTCTCGCGCTCGAGGTCCTCCTGCATCTGGCGGAGGCGCTCGATCTCCTGGGCGTTCTGCGCGGCCTGCTGGTCGATCGCCTGCTTGTGGCGGGCCATGAGCGGGAGGTTGAGTTCGGAGACGCCCCGGGTGCCCTCGGTGGCGAGCATCTCGGCATGGGGCGGGGCGGGCTCGTCGCCCGGGCCCATCTTCACGCGCGCGATCTCCTCGCGCGGGGTGTACAGGTCGTGGTCGATGAAATCACGGTTCGGCATGCTCGGCCTCCTTCATCGCGGAATCACCAGCACCTGCTGCGGACGCACGCTGCCGGGATCGGGCAGCAGCCCCTTGTTGGCGTCGTAGATGCGGCGCCAGGCGTTCGGGTCGCCGTACACCTTGCCGGCGATCACCGACAGCGTATCGCCGGACTGGACGGTGTAGGTCTGCGCCTGCGCGACGGCCGGGGCGGGCGACGGCCGTGCGAGGGTCGTCGCGCGGGCCGCGGCGCCGGTCGTCGCGGGGGCGGCGGCCGCCGTTGCCGCCGGGCGCGGGGCGGGGCGCGAAGCCGCTGCCGGGGCGGGGGAGACCGCGGCCGTGGTGGCCGGCGCCGCGGGGGACGCCGGGGCCCGCACGGGCTGGATCTGCTGTCGCAGCGCCGCGTTCTCCTTCTTGAGATCGGCGATCATCCGGATGGCCTCGGAGGGCCGGTCCGGCAGGCTCGCTGCGAAGGAGAGCCGCGCGCGCTTGACCAGTTCCTCCACGTATTCCCGCGTCTTCGCGTCGCGCCCCAGTTCGAGATAGCGCTCGTAGTGGTAGACCGCCCGCGCGAAGTCCTCGCGCGGCTCCTGGTCGAAGAGCATCCCGAGCTGGACGTGCGCGCGCGCCGTGCCGGGGTAGCGGTCGAGATGCCTCTGGTAGGTTTCGATGGCGCCCTCGATGTCGTTGGCGCGCTTCAGCGCCAGCGCGCGCCGCATCATCGGGTGGTTCTCCTGGCGCGCCTCGTCGCCCCCGCCCCCTCCGCAGCCCGCGCCAAGGCAGAGGACGGCCACGGCAGCCAACGCCGTGCCCCTCCGCCGCGCCTTCGCCGAGAACTCCATGGCCGCTTCCTAGCACCGCGGCGCGGACGCGTCAAGGCAAGTGTCCGCGGTCTCGCGTCCGGGGAGGTCCGGCGGGGCCTCCGGCATTGACCGCCGCGCGGCGAACGGCGAAAGTGAGGGCATGAAGATTCCCATGGTCGACCTGCGTCGCGGCCGCGAACCGGCATCCCTGGAGGGCTTCCTGAAGGCCTCCGCCGTCGATCCCGCGGCGGAGAAGCTGGCCTCGGTCGTGCTCGACCGCATCCGCGGGGGCGGCGACGGCGCCGTGGCGCGGTGCATGCGCGACTTCAACGGTGTTCGGATCGGCCCGGAGCGCTTCCGCGTCACGGAGGCCGAGATCGCGGCCGCCGCGGCCTCGGTCGGCCGCCCGTTCCGCCGCGCGGTGGCGGACGTCCTCCGCCGCGTCCGCCGCTTCGCGAAGGCCGGGATGCGCCGCGACTGGGCGATCCGCGCGCCGCGCGGCGGACGGCTGGGCGAACGCTTCCTCCCGCTCGACCGCGTGGGCGTCTACGTGCCCGGCGGCGTCTCGCCGCTGGCCTCGACGGCCCTGATGACCGTCCCGCTGGCCGCGGTCGCCGGGGTTCGCGAGATCGTCGCGACCACGCCGTGCGGCCGCGACGGCAGCGTCAACCCGCACATCCTCCACGCGCTCCGCGAGGCCGGCGCGACGGAGATCCTCCGGCTCGGCGGCATCCAGGCGATCGGGGCGCTGGCCTTCGGAACCGAGACCGTCCGCGCGGTGGACAAGATCGTCGGCCCCGGCGGGCCGTTCGTGACGGCGGCCAAGCGGCTCGTCTACGGCACGGTCGCCCTGGACATGGTCGCCGGCCCGAGCGAGGTCGCGGTGCTCGCCGACGGCGGGGCCCGGGCGGACGGCGTCGCGGCGGACCTCCTCTCGCAGGCCGAGCACGGAACGGGGCACGAACGGACGCTCCTGGTGACGACGTCGATGCGCCTGGCCGAGGGCGTCCGCCGCCAGCTCGTCCGCCAGGCCGCCCTGCTGCCGCGGCGCGGGCCGATCGCCGAGGTGCTGACGAAGCGAACGCGTCTCGTCGTCGTTCCGGATCTCGCGACGGGCGTCGCCGTGGTCAACCGCTTCGCGCCGGAACACCTGGAGATCCTGACCGCCGATCCCCGCCGCGTGCTGCGCGGCATCCGGTGCGCCGGCGCCGTGTTCCTCGGACCGTGGACGCCCGAGAGCGCCGGCGACTTCGTCGCGGGCCCCAGCCACGTGCTGCCCACCGGCGGGACGGCGCGCTATTTCGCCGGACTCACCGTCGAGGATTTCCGCCGCCGCATGAGCGTCCTGGAGTTGTCGCGCGGGGACCTGGAGCAGATGATGCCCTCGATCGAGGCCTTCGCCCGGGTCGAGGATCTTCCCGCGCACGCGCGGTCGGCGCGGTCGCGGCTGGGCTGACCACCCCGGCGCGGCGGCCTCCCCGGCCGGGCCCGGGTTGCGATGCGCGGCCGAACGTGACACAGTCCGCCTGCGCGCGCGTTCCCCGGTGCGTCGCAGCGGCGAAGGGCGGTCGGGGCGGGAGCGGCAGCCATGGAGCAGACGGCAATGGACGGCAGGACATCGGGTGGCGGGCTTCGGTGGGCGACGCCCCGCGTGGGGGATACGCTGACGATCGCGTCGGGCGTGCTGTTCCTGCTGCTGTGCATGATGCTTCCGCTGGTCGGCCCCGCGGCGGCCCACGGCTCGGGTTCGCCGGGCGCGACGACGGCGGCCCACTTCGCGAGCAACCGCGCGGCGTTCTCGATCATGCTCGGCCTGACGCTTTCGGTGGCGGGGCTCGCCACGGCGGCCAAGCTCGCGGTGCGCTCGCGGGTGGGCGGGCGCCTCCCGTTCATCGCGCTGGGCATCGATGCGGCCTGCGTCGGCATCCTCGTCGCCTACGCGGCGGGCCTGCTGCAGATCTAGAGGTTCAGCCATCCGTCCGGCCGGGCGGCGGCGGACGCGCCGGCGGTCGTGGCGCCCGATTCGAAGGCTTCGTCGGCCGGCAGGTCTTTCCCCCGTGCGGCGGTGGCCGCCAGCACGTCGGCGCGCTCGTTCTCCGGATGCCCCGCATGCCCGCGGACCCACTCGTACGCCACCCGGTGCGGCCGCATCGCGTCCAGCATGCGCCGCCACAGGTCCGCGTTCTCGACCGGGTCCCTGCGCGTGCGCATCCAGCCGTTGCGGCTCCAGCGATCCGCCCAGCCCAGGGTCAGCGCCCGGATCACGTACTGCGAGTCGGACACCACCCTGACCCGGCACGGGCGCTTCAGCGCGGCGAGGCCCTCGAGCACCGCCGTCAGCTCCATGCGGTTGTTCGTGGTCCGCCGGAAGCCGCCGGAGAGTTCGCGTCGACCGCCCTCGGCGACCAGGAGGACGCCGTATCCGCCGGGCCCGGGATTGCCGAGGCAGGCCCCGTCGGTGAAGAGGGTCACCTCCGGCTGCGGATCGCCGGCCCCGGCGGACGTCACGGGTAGATCCGCCCCATCAGGCGGGGGAAGGGGATCGTCTCGCGGATGTGGCGCAGGCCGCAGACCCAGGCGACCGTCCGCTCGAGGCCGAGCCCGAAGCCGCCGTGGGGAACCGTGCCGTGGCGCCGCAGGTCGAGGTACCATTCGTAGGGCGCGGGATCCATGCCCTCCGCGCGCATCCGCTCCTGCAGCGCCTCCAGGCTGTCCTCGCGCTGGCTCCCGCCGACGATCTCGCCGTAGCCCTCGGGCGCCAGCACGTCGACGTTGAGCACGACGCGCGGATCCGCCGGATCGGGCTTCATGTAGAACGCCTTCACGCCGCGCGGATAGCGCGACACCAGGATGGGCCGGTCGTGGAGGCGCGTCAGGATCGTCTCCTCGTCCCCGCCGAGGTCGTTGCCCCACGCGAACGTCCGGGCTCCCTCGATGTGCGCCGGGCGGTTCTCGAGATCCTGGCCGAGTTCGCGGACGGCCTCGCGCAGCGCGGCGATCTCGCGGCCCAGCTTCTCCTGCTGCCATCCCTTCTTCGCCGCCGCGAGCTGCGCCTCGAGGTCGGCGAGGCGCGCCTGGTCGGCGGCGAGACGCTGCCGGTCCGCCTCGAGCCCTGCCTGAAGGCGCTCGTGCGTCTCGGGACTTCGAAGCTGCTCGACGGCCTCGGTGTAGGTGATCCGCGGGAACGGAGCGACGATCCGCTCCAGCGGCGCGGGGTCGCGATCCAGCAGCGCGAGGTCGGCGCGGTGTCCGGCGAGAACATCGGCAACGAGCCGGCAGATCAGCCCCTCGGCAAGGTCCATCAGGTCCGGAAGCCCGGCCCAGGCGACCTCGGGCTCGACCATCCAGAACTCGGTCAGGTGGCGGCGGGTCTTGGACTTCTCCGCGCGAAAGGTCGGTCCGAAGCAGTAGACGCGGCCCAGCGCCATCGCGGCGGCCTCGAGGTAGAGCTGGCCGGTCTGCGCGAGGAAGACCTTCTCGCCGAAGTAGTCGACCGGGAAGAGCGTGCTCGCGCCCTCCGCGGCGCCGGGGGAGAGGATCGGCGTGTCGATGCGGACGAACCCCCGCTCGGCGAAGAACGCCTGGATCGAACGGATCAGGGTGTCGCGGATCCGGAGGATCGCGCACTGCCGCGGCGACCGGAGCCAGAGGTGGCGGTGGGTCATCAGGAAGTCGACGCCGTGCTCCTTGCGGGCGATGGGATAGTCCGCGACGTTCTGCACAACCTCGAGGCCCGTCACGGACAGCTCCGCGCCGCCGTGCGCGCGCTCGTCGAGGCGGACCGTCCCGCGCACCCCGATCGACGACTCGTGCCCGATCTCGGACGCGACCCGGAAGGCATCGCCGTTGGCGGCCTCGACCACGCACTGCACGGTGCCCGTCCCGTCGCGCACCAGCAGGAAGGCGATCTTCCCGCTCGTCCGCCGCCCGTGCAGCCAGCCCCGGATCGACACCTCGCGCCCGTCGTGGGCCTTCAGGTCGCGGATCAGAACAGCGTCCTCGTTCATCGCAGGTCTCCGCGGGCACTATAGCAACCTGCGCCGCGCGCCGCCAACGCGGTTGCCTCCATGCCCGGAATCGCGGAAGATGCCGGCCTCGGGGCCTGAAGCGGGATCCGGGGAGGGAGCCATCATGAAACGCTTGCGCGCGGCGATCGGGGCGATGGGGCTGGCCGCCGCGGGGGTCTGCGCCGCGGGGCCGGTGACGCTGGAGTCGCTGCTCGACGAGATGGTCGACCGCGACGCGATCGCGCGGACGCCGTCGCCGGCCTACACGTGCCGCCAGTTCAGCAGCTACGACCGCCGCGCCGACTGCGCGACGAACTCCGCGACGTGGTACGCCAACGGCGACCAGCGCCAGTTCCTCCGGGTCGACGCGGTCAACGGCCGCCGGGAGTCGGTCCTGATGGACGCTGCGGGCCCGGGCGCGATCGTGCGCTGGTGGTGCACGTGGAAGGATCCGCAGGGCACCCTGAGGATCTACATCGACGACGCGCCCGGGCCGGTGGTCGAGGGCAACGACGGCGCCGTGATCAGCGGCGGCGCGCTCGCGGGCTCGCCGCTCTCCGCCGAGCGGTCGCGCGGCCACGATCTCTACCTGCCGATCCCGTACGCGAAACGCTGCCGCGTGACGTGGGAGGCCCCGGACCAGGGGCCGTTCTACTACCAGATCAACCACCGCACCTACGCGGCGGGGACGGAGGTCGAGTCGTTCTCGAAGGCGGTCCTGGCGCGGGCGAGGACGCGGATCGAGGCCGCCTGCGCCACGCTCACGAACGCCGCGGGCACGGCCGCCGGGGCGCCCGCGGGATCGCTGGACGGCGCCCTGGCGCCCGGCGCCGCGCGCGAGGTGACGCTCGACGGCCCCGGCGCGATCCGAGGCCTCGCGATGCGGCTCTCCGCGGCGGATCCGGACCAGGCGCTGCGCTCGACCGTTCTGGAGATCGAGTTCGACGGTGCGCGCGCGGTGTGGTGCCCCGTCGGCGCCTTCTTCGGCGTCGGCCACAGCCTGCGGCCCTACGAGAGCTGGTATTCGGACGCGAAGGCCGACGGGACCCTGGCGTGCCGGTGGGTGATGCCGTTCGCCCGGTCCGCGGTGGTGCGTCTGCGCAACGTCGGCGCCGCGCCGGTGGAGGTCGCCGGCGGCCGCGTCACGCGAGGCGCGTGGACGTGGGACGACCGCGCGATGCACTTCCATGCGACGTGGCGCCAGCACGCCGACCTGATGACGCAGACCAACGCGGGGGCCGACCACGGCGCGTTCGACGTCAACTACGTCGAGGTCGCGGGACAGGGCGTCTACGCCGGCGACTCGCTGACCGTCGACAACAGCGTCCGCGCGTGGTGGGGCGAGGGCGACGAGAAGATCTTCGTCGACGGCGAGGCGTTCCCGTCGCACTTCGGCACCGGCACCGAGGACTACTACGGCTACGCGTGGTGCTTCTCCGCCCCGTTCTCGGCGCCGTTCCACGCCCAGCCGACGGGCGAGGGGAACAGCAAGCCCGGGATGAGTGTCAACTCGCGGTGGCGGTCGCTCGATGCGATCCCGTTCACGAAGGCGCTGAAGGTCGACATGGAGCTGTGGCATTGGAAGAAGACCCGGGTCCACTACGCGCCCGCGACCTTCTGGTACGCGCGGCCCGGCGCGACGTGCAACGTGCCGGCGGCGCCCGCCGAGGCGGCGCGGCCGGTGGCGGCGGTGCCCGAGCCGCCGGAGGGCGCGGAGCCGGTCCTGCGGATCGCGGGGGCGATCGAGGGGGAGACCCTGCGCATCGTCGAGTGCACGGGGGGAAGCACGAAGACCCAGGGGTGGGCGCAGCCGATCTGGAGCCGCGACGAGCAGCTCTGGTGGACGCACGGAAAACCGGGCGACCGGCTCGTGCTCGAGGTTCCGATCGCGAAGGCGGGTCGCTACAAGGTCGAGGCCAACTGCACGCTCGCGATCGACTACGGCGTGATGAGCTTTTCGATGGGCGGCCGGGTTCTCAAGGATCGCGTCGACTTCTTCAACGACGGCGTGATCGCCCGCATGATCGACCTGGGCACGGCCGATCTCCCTGCGGGCAGCGTGAAGCTCGAGATCACGGTCGTCGGCGCCAACCCCTCCGCCAAGCCGTCGCACATGTTCGGCCTCGACTGCCTGAGGCTGACGCCGGCTCCGTGACGGGCGCGCCCGGCCACCGGCGGCTCGTCCGGACCGGGATGGCGGGGCGCCGGCGTAAGCAGCGGAATGGGTTCGTGCTTGCGCTTTCCTGGCCGCAAGCGATGGTGGAGATGATGAACTCCAATGTGGCCCTCCATGGCGTGACGGTGCTGATGCTCGCATCGACGGCCGGCCTGGCGGCGGGCGCCGCCGATCCGACCGTCATCCCGCGACCGGCGGCGGTGACGGAGCAGGCGGGGCGCTTCACGCTTCGCCCCGGCGCGTGCGCGTCCGTGCCGCGCGACGCGACGGCCCTGTATCTGCGCACGCTGTCCGACGCGGCCGGCGTTCCGCTGCGCCCGGCCACGGCGGTCGCGCCCTGCGCCGTCCAGTTCCTGCCGGCCGCGACGGCCGGCGCCGCGCAGCCGTCCGGCGAGGGCTATCACCTCCGCGTGGCGCCCGAAACCGCCATCGTGTCCGCCGCGACGCCCGCCGGTCACTTCCACGGGCTCCAGACGCTGGCCCAGTTGCTCCGCGGCGCGCCGCGCGAGGGCGGCGGATGCGTTCTTCCCTGCATGGAGATCGCCGACGCGCCGCGGTTCGGCTGGCGCGGCTACATGCTCGACGAATCGCGGCACTTCTCCGGCAAGGCGGCGGTTTTGCGGCTGCTCGATGCGATGGCGGAGGCCAAGCTGAACCGGTTCCACTGGCACCTGACCGACTCGCCCGGCTGGCGCATCGAGATCAAGGCCTACCCGAGGCTCACGGACATCGGCGCGCGGGGCAGCGAGACCGACCGCCGGCCCGACGCCCCGCGCCAGTTCTACACGCAGGACGAGATCCGCGGGATCGTCGCCTACGCCCGGGAACGGCACATCACGATCGTCCCGGAGATCGACATGCCCGGCCACGCCGACGCCGCCGTGCTGGCCTATCCCGAACTCGACGGCGGCGGATTCCTGCAGAAGGGGCGGACCGACAAGTGGCCGCGCTTCACCTTCCATCCCGCGAAGGCGGAGACGCTGGCGTTCCTCGACACGGTGCTGAAGGAGGTCGCCGGGCTGTTCCCCGATGCGGGCGTCATCCACTTCGGCGGCGACGAGGTCCATTTCGGATGGCAGAAGTGGCCGGACCTGCCCGGGGTGAAGTCGCTGATGGCGAAGGAGGGGCTCAAGGATCTCGCCGGCGTCGAAACGTGGTTCAACCGGCGCATGGCGGGCGTCATCAACGGGCTCGGCTTCAAGACGGCCGGCTGGGACGAGATCGCCGCGCGCGATCTGCCGCGTGACAAGACCGTGATCTTCTGGTGGCGCCACGACAAACCGCAGATTCTCCGCCAGGCGCTCGACGCGGGCTATCCCGTCGTTCTGTGCCCGCGTCGCCCGTGCTACTTCGACTTCGTCCAGCACGACAGCCACAAGGTCGGCCGCCGCTGGGGCGGGTTCAATCCGATCGAGGATGTCTACGCCTTCCCCGCGGCGCTCCAGCTCTCCGCCGACGACGAGGCGAAGGTCCTCGGCATGCAGGCGTGCCTCTGGACCGAGACTACGGTGACGCAGGAGCGACGCGACTTCATGACGTGGCCGCGTCTGCTCGCGCTGGCCGAGGCGGCGTGGACCCCGGAGGCCCGGAAGGACCTCGCCTCGTTCCGGTCCCGCCTGCCCGCCGGGCTCGCGCGCCTGAAGGCCCTCGGCCTCGGCGCCTTCGACCCGGCCGCCAACACCGCCGAGATCACCGACGAACAGGCCGGCAAGCCGAAGGCGCACCTGGACTGACCGCGGCTATCGGTAGACCTTGGTCAGCCGGACCTGCGCCTTGTCCGGCGCGGCGCAGCGGATCGCGACCGGCGTGGGCCCCGGCTTCAACGCGGGGACGAGCGTGTCGAGCCGTCCCTCCGCAACCGTCGCCCGTTTCGCGTCGAGCACGCGCCACGTGCGGCCGTCGCGGCACAGGAGCCGTTCGCCGGGTTTCAGCGTGACGGGAAAGCGGACGACGCAGCCGCCGATCGCCAGCGCCGGGGCGGCCATCGCACCGGAGAGTTCGATCTCGAGCCGGGCCGTCCCGCCCGGCCGCACCGCGATCTCCCATGTGTTGTCCGGGCCGTCCGGCTCCAGGATCGTGCGCGTCATCTCGTATTCGCGGTCCATCCGCGCGGCGTCGGCCCGGCGGCGCGCGTCGGGTTCCCCGAACGGTTCGCCGCAGGCGATCGGGGTGACCTCCGCCCGCGCGGTCCGGCCGGATGCGGACGACGAACCGAACAGGATCCCGTTGGCGCCCGGCCGCCATTCCGGCCACGCATCGGGCGCCGCCGGACGCACGCGGGCGAGGATGTCGCCGCGGTCGTTCCGATGGATGCAGAGGCCCGACGGTTCGACGTCGAGGAAGTCGCCGGACTTCATCGTCACCGGGATCTCCAGGCGACGGCCGTTCGCCGTCAGCGACGGGTTTCGCATCTCCGTTGCGACGACCGGCAGCGCGACGATCGGACCGAGCACGACGTCGGTCCGGCGGCCCGGCGGCAGGTCGTGCAGGTAGAGGTTGATCTCCGAGACGTGCGCGAGATCGACCGCGTTGCGGTGGAGGTCGTATCCGCCGCCGTAGGGCCAGGCATAGCCGCCCATCGCGTCGACATCGCGTTCGCGCAGCAGCAGCTCGACGTGGCGCCAGCCGGTGAAGTCGAGGCGAACGTGGTGGTCGGAGCGGCCGTGCATGTACTCGCGGGGCGAGGCGATCTGGATGTTCAGCAGGGCGCCGCCGCCGTCGCCGCGCACCCAGACGCCCAGCGCCCCGGTGCCGGCGAGGGTGCGGTAGGGGGCGGGGATCGTCAGCGAGGCGCGCGTCCAGGCCGCGGTCCGGACCGAGCCGGAGCACGCGGCGGTGAGGTGCAGGTTGGTCGCGGTCCCGCGCGTGTCGGCGGTCTCCGCGGCGAGCGTCAGCGTGGCCTCCGGTCCCGCGGTTGCGATGCGGAAGGCGGCGAGGTCGGCGGCATCGGCCGCGATGCGCCGGTGGGGGCTCTCGCCCGGTGCGGCGGCGTAGAGCGCCTCGATCCGGGCGCCGAGCGGCTGCGCGCCGTACGGGTTGGACCAGGTCCACCGTGCGGGCGATCCGTCCGAGGCGGCGGTGCGCCGGGCGTCCATCCGGACGGGTGTGAACCGCCATGCGCCGCCGCGGTCCTGCCGGAGACGGAACTCGTCGCCGGGCACGGCGACGCGCGCGACGGTCCGCGGGTCGAAGTGCCGCGCGAGACGGAGGCGCTCGTACCAGCCGAGCAGCGTGATCTGATCCTCAAGGTACGGGGCGAGGGGGGCGCGGGTGACGTTGACGCCCTGGACCGACATCGCGGCGTCGAGGCCGAGGTTCTTGCCGGCGAAGTACTCCATCTCGTCGAGGAAGTGGCCCCGCGCGTGGACCGACGGTCCGCGCGGCGCCCACCAGCCCATCTGCGGTTTGAGGAGGTCGGTCGCCCGGTAGGCCGCGGCGACGGCGACG
>VGWF01000120.1 GCA_016873715.1 Lentisphaerota bacterium
CGGTCGAGCTCCACGCGGCACTGCACGCCGTCCGTCGTCTTCGCCGGCGCCATCGGCGCCAGCCCGGCCGCGATCACCGCGGCCGCCATCCATCCCATCGCGCTCGTCTTCATGGTCCCGCTCCCTTCGTGCGGGGCGCGGCCCCGGTCCGCCCGGGATCCACCGCCCCTGTCCACGCGTACTAGACGCGATCCGCGCCCGCCGCGGGTCATGGGGCCGCAACGGAGATGTAAAACGTTTGTCATGCGCCCGGGGCGCGCTCCGGCTCAGGGGCCCGGGGCGCCTTCGGGCTCGAGGACGAGGTCGACGTGGTGCCGGTGCGCGTCGAACCCCGCGACGAAGGCGTCGACGTCCCGGCCCACCGGCCGCAGCCCGCCCGCGTCGTCGGCGACCGCGATCGAGTAGCCGCGGTCGAGGATCCCGCGGAGCATCGCCGCCGGGTCGGCGCCGGAGATGTGGCGGATCGTCCCGGGCGCGAACTCGCAGAAGACGACCGGGCGCTGGCGGCCCAGGATGCCCTGCATGCCCGCGAAGACCAGCGGCTCGTGGCCCTCGACGTCGATCTTCACCAGGTCGACCCGCGCGTCGCCGACCAGGGCGTCGACGGTCACCGCCGGCACCCGCGTCGGCGCGGCGGCCCCGGGCGGTGTGCGGCCCTGCAGGACGGCCGGGTCGCGCGCGGTGAACCGCGCCCCGAGGTTCGCCCCGGCGCCGAGGGAGGAGAGGAAGACCTCGCCCGGCGCGTCGCTGGCCGCCGCGGCGCGGACCTCCACCCGGTCCTCGAACCCGTTCAGCGCCACGCTCGCCCGCAACAGGCGGAGGTTCTGCGGGTCCGGCTCGACGCTCCACACCCGGCCGCGCACGGCCCGCGCCGCGACGGCCAGCGTGAAGAAGCCGATGTTGGCGCCGACGTCGAGGAAGCGGGTGTCCTCCCGCACGCGCGACAGGAGGCGCCGGGCGAAGGCCTCCTCGTAGTCCCCGAGCGCCAGGATCGGCTTCGAGATGGCGGGATCGCGCACGTCGACCAGCATCGACACGCCGTACCGCGGCAGGTCGCGCACCGTGTAGGGCGACCGGGACAGCATGCGGAGGTAGTCGCGCGGCCCGCTCGAGACCAGGGCGCGCAGACAGGCCCTCGCGTACAGCGGCAGCCGCCGGATGTTCATGCGCTCCCCCCGCGGGGCGCCCGCCCCGCGCCCGCACGCTACCCGCCCGCCGCCGCCCCCCTCAAGCCCAAACGCGCATCTCCGGGCTTGGATTGCGGCGGAATGGCCGTATCATGGCCGGCCGTATCGAAATCCGACGGAGCCGACCATGATGACATCGCGAGAGATCCGCCAGTCGTTCCTCGACTTCTTCCGGTCGAAGGGCCACGACATCGTCCCCAGTTCGCCGGTCGTCCTGCAGGCGGACCCCACCCTGCTCTTCGCCAACGCGGGCATGAACCAGTTCAAGGAGATCTTCCTCGGCGCGCGCGCGGCCACCGCCCGGCGCGTCGCGGACACGCAGAAGTGCATCCGCGTCAGCGGCAAGCACAACGACCTCGAGGAGGTCGGGCACGACACCTACCACCACACGTTCTTCGAGATGCTGGGCAACTGGTCGTTCGGCGACTACTACAAGCGCGAGGCGATCGCGTGGGCGTGGGAGCTGCTGACCGGCGTCTGGAAGCTGCCGAAGGAGCGCCTCTGGGTCACCGTCTTCCGCGAGGACGACGAGGCGGAGCGCATCTGGCGAGAGGTGACGGACGTCAACCCGGCGCACATCCTCCGGTTCAACGAGAAGGACAACTTCTGGGAGATGGGCGAGACCGGCCCCTGCGGCCCCTGCTCCGAGATCCACTTCGACCGCACCCCGACCGGCTGCGACGCGAAACTCGTCAACGCCGGCAGCCCCGACTGCATCGAGATCTGGAACCTCGTGTTCATGCAGCACAACCGCCGGTCCGACGGCTCCCTCGAGGACCTCCCCGCGAAGCACGTCGACACCGGCATGGGCTTCGAGCGCGTGACGGCCGTGATCCAGGGCAAGCCCTCGAACTACGACACCGACGTCTTCATGCCGCTGATCGAGGCCGTCGCGGCCCGCTGCGGGAAGCCCTACGAGGGCGAGGCCGCCATCGCGATGCGCGTCATCGCCGACCATGTCCGCACCCTGGCCTTCGCGATCGCCGACGGCGTGCTGCCGTCGAACGAGGGACGCGGCTACGTCCTCCGCCGCCTGCTCCGCCGGGCGGTCCGCTACGGACGCAAGCTCGGCCTGCGCGAGCCGTTCCTCGGCGACCTCGTCCCGGTGCTCGAAACCGCGATGGGCGACGTCTTCCCCGAGCTGCCGCGCAACCGCGTGCAGG
This sequence comes from Lentisphaerota bacterium, assembly GCA_016873715.1. Taxonomy (GTDB): domain Bacteria; phylum Verrucomicrobiota; class Kiritimatiellia; order PWTM01; family PWTM01; genus VGWF01. Next base: position 2,351 of record VGWF01000120.1, read on the forward strand.
TGCTCCGCGCGCTCCGGGCCGAGGAGGAGGGCTTCGCCGCGACGCTCGACCGCGGCATCGCGCTGTTCGAGGAGGTCGCCGCCGGCGTCGCGCGCGAGGGCGGCAAGGCCTTCCCCGGCGACCAGGCCTTCAAGCTCTACGATACGTTCGGCTTCCCGATCGACCTGACCCGCCTGATGGCCGCCGAGAAGGGCCTGGCGACCGACGAGGCCGGCTTCGAGGCGCTGATGAACGCCCAGCGTGAGCGGGCGCGCGCCGCGCGCAAGGGCGGGGCCGCCGGCCGCGAGGGCGACGTGGTCGCGGACCTCGTCGCCGCGGGCCTCCGCTCCGCCTTCACCGGCTACGACGCGCTCGAGGGCGGGGCGACGGTGCTCGCGCTCTTCCGCGACGGCGCGCGCGTGGCCGAGCTGCCCGAGGGCGCCGAGGGCGACGTGCTCCTCGACGCGACCCCGTTCTACGGCGAGGCCGGCGGCCAGGTCGGCGACACGGGCCGCCTGGAGGCCGGCGGCGCCGCGTTCGAGGTGGCCGACACGCAGAAGCCGGCGGACGGCATCCTGATGCACCGCGGCCGCGTCGCGCGGGGCCGTCTCGCCGAGGGCCTGAGGGTCCGCGCCCGCGTCGACGGCGCCCGCCGCGCGGCGATCCTGCGGCACCACACCGCGACGCACCTGCTCAACGCCGCGTTGCGCGAGTTCGTCAGCCCGCAGGTCAAGCAGGCCGGCTCGATGGTCTCGCCCGACCGCCTCCGCTTCGACTTCACCTGGTTCGAGGGCATCGACCCCGCGGTCCTTGCGAAGGTCGAGGCCCGCGTCAACGGCTGGATCCTCGACAACCGGCCGGTGCGCGTCTCGTCGATGGCACTCAAGGACGTGGCCGGGTCGGGCATCATCGCGGTCTTCGACGAGAAGTACGGCGAGACCGTCCGCGTGATCGACGTCGACGGCGTGTCGAAGGAGCTGTGCGGCGGCACGCACGCCGCGCAGACGGGCCAGATCGGGCTCTTCCGCATCGCCTTCGAAAGCTCGGTCGCGGCGGGCGTCCGCCGCATCGAGGCGATGTGCGGCCTGCCGGCCTACGAGTGGACGCGCGCGGAGCACGACCTGGTCGGCGACCTCTGCCGCCGCTTCAGCTCGAACCCTGCGGAGCTGGGCGCGCGGATCGACGCGCTGGTCGAGGCCAACCGCAGGCTCGAGAAGGAGCTCAAGCAGAAGGCCGCCGCGGCGGCGCTCGGGCAGGTCGACGCGCTGCTGGCGGGCGTGCGCGACGTGTCCGGCGTCCCGCTGGTCGCCGGATTCGCCGGCGAGGTTCCGGCCGGCGCGCTGCGCGAGCTGGCGGACGCGGTCCGCGCGAAGCTCGCCTCCGGCGTCGTCGTGCTCGGCTCGGCGGGCGACGGCAAGGCCGCCTTCATCGCGACCGTCAGCGACGACCTCGTGAAGCGCGGCGTCCATGCCGGCAAGCTGATCGGCGCCGTGGCGAAGCTCGCGGGCGGCGGCGGCGGCGGGCAGCCCGCGCGCGCGCAGGCCGGCGGCAAGGATCCGGCGAAGGCGCCCGACGCCGTCGCGAAGGCGGCCGGCCTCCTCGCGGCGCAGCTGGGCGGCTGATCCCCGCCCCGCGCCGTATCGCCGGGAGCGTCCACCCCTTGGACGTCTCCCGGCGCCTCGTTTCCAGGCCTTGGACGGCCTTGCCGTCCTCCGCAACGTTGCATGAAATGTAACGATCGTTACATTTCATGCAACGTCGGGGAGGGAGACGGCGGGCGCGGACTTGACTTGCGCCGCGCCCGGGGGCTTGCTTGCCGGCATCGCAGAAACGGGAGGACGGAGATGAGCGCGACGATGAACCGGAGGCAGGTGCTGGCGGGCGGGGCGGCGGGGCTGGGCGCGATGCTGTGGGGGACGAACAAGGCGTGGGCCGGTGCGAACGACCGGGTCCGCGTGGCGGTGATCGGCATCCACGGCATGGGGCAGTCGCACATCCAGGCCTACCAGGCGCTGCCGAACGTCGAGGTGGCGGCCCTGTGCGACATCGACGAAAACCTCTTTGAGGGCGTGATCGACAAGTACTTCACGAAGAAGAACCGCCCGAAGCCGAAGACCTACACCGACCTGAGGAGGCTCTACGAGGACAAGGACATCGACGCGGTGTCCGTCGTGACCCCGAACCACTGGCACACGCTCGCGTCCATCTGGGCGATCCAGGCCGGCAAGCACGTCAGCGTCGAGAAGCCCTGCTGCCACAACATCTACGAGGGCCGAAAGCTGGTCGAGGCGTCGAAGAAGTACAAGGTGATCGTGCAGGACGGCGCGGAACAGCGCAGCAATCCGTGCTCGCAGACGATGGCGAGATTCCTCCAGGAGGGCGGCCTCGGCGAGGTCTACATGGCCAAGGGCCTCTGCTACAAGTGGCGCAAGACCATCGGCCGCGAGCCCGACGAACCGGTCCCGGCCGGCGTCCACTACGACCTCTGGCAGGGGCCGGCGCCGGCGCGTCCGTTCAACAAGAACCGGTTCCACTACAACTGGCATTGGAACTGGGACTACGGCAACGGCGACATGGGCAACCAGGGCGTGCACGAGATGGACATCGCCCGCTGGGGTCTCGGCGTGACGCTGCCGACGCGCATCCACGCCGTCGGCGGGCACATGATGTTCGACGACGACCAGACGACGCCCAACGTGCTCCTCGCGGCTTTCGAGTTCCCGAACCCGGCCGGCGGCGGCGACAAGAAGAAGATCCTGCAGTTCGAGGTCCGCGGGTGGATCGCGAACGCCGAGGACGGGATGTGGATGAAGAAGGCATCGACCGACGGGTACATGGCCACCAGCGCCGGAAACACCGTGGGCAACCTGTTCTACGGCTCGAAGGGCTACATGGCCAAGACGGTCGGCGAATGGCGGACCTTCCTGGGCGAGAAGCGCGAGCCGGGGCCGGCCGGGTCCGGGGCGGCCGACCACTACGCGGAGTTCATCGAGGCGATCCGCTCCGGCGACCCCGCGACGTACAACAAGAGCATCGAGGAGGGCTTCTACTCCTGCTCGCTGATCCACCTGGGCAACATCGCCTACCGGCTCGGCCGCACGGTCGACTTCGACCCGGCGACGATGACGTTCCCGCGCGACGCCGAGGCCAACGCGATGCTCACGCGCGAGTACCGCGCCCCGTTCGTCGTGCCGGACAAGGTCTGAGAAACGAAGAGGGCGCCCCGGTTGCCCGGGGCGCCCATCCTTCAGTCCGTCACCCCCGAGGGGTGTTGGTCGGCTCAGTACCGGCCGCCACGGCCGCCGCCGAACTCGCGCCGGCCGCCGCCGCCGAACCCGCCGCCACCGCCGCCGCCGCCGAAGTCACCACGGGGACGCTCCTCGCGGGGGCGCGCCTCGTTGACCGTGAGGGCGCGGCCGCCGAAGTTCTGGCCGTGGAACTGGGCGATCGCCTTGTTGGCATCGTCCTGGGATCCCATCTGGACGAAGCCGAAGCCGCGGGAGCGGCCGCTGAACTTGTCCATGACGATCTCGCAGCTGACGACCTGTCCGGCCTGCTTGAACATCTCGAGCAACTCGCTCTCGGTCGTGTCAAACGACAGGTTCCCGACGAACAACTTGGTGGCCATGATCCGTACTCTACTTTCTTAACCGCTGCGGCAGGAGGCCGAAGTGGATGTTCCTGAACCATTCAGGTTTCGGACTGTCACCGAGCACGAACACGGGCTGCGTTTGACAATCTACCACGCACACTGCGACTGCTTCTGACTGCAGACGCGCGGAGAGTACCACACCCCCGCGAAAACGCAAGCCCCTTGCGCGGCCCGCTGCGGGGGGGGGCATCCCCGGTCCGATGCCGCGATGACGCAGACGCTCGCACGGATCCGGTCCGTGAACCCCAGAGGCGCCCGCGGCGGCCGGTCCCGCAACTTTGTCCTGTACGACGCGCCACGCATTCTGGTACGAGGGCCGCCAACCGGCAACGGGCGGGGACCCCGGCGGATCGGTCCGCCGGTGGCCCCGGGAGATGCAATCATGAAGCGGAAGATCCTGATCCTGGTGGTGATCGCGGGACTGGCGGGGCTGTCCGTGCCGCTGATCAACCTCGCCGTCGGCGTTCCGGTGAAGCCGGCCTACACCCAACTCAAGGTCGAGACGCCCGAGGCGGCCCGCGCCAAGGACATCCTCGGCGCCAAGTGCCTGATGTGCCACTGCGAGGATCCGGCCCTTCCGTTCTACGCGAAGATGCCGGTCGCGTCCGCCGCCATCGGCAAGCACATCCTCGCCGGACAGTTGATCTTCGACGCCGAGAAGCTCGTCGCCGCCGGCGGCCGCCAGGAGGTCGCCCTGGCGAAGCTGGAGCAGTCCACCGAACTCGACACGATGCCGATCCTCCCCTACATGCTCGCCCACTGGGACGGTGCGCTCACCGCGGCCGAGAAGGCCGACCTCCTCGCGTGGGTCCGCCAGGTGCGCGCGGCGTCCTTCGCCTCGGGCCTCGCCGCCCCCGCGTTCGCGGCGCACGCCGTGCAACCGCTGCCCGCCAAGTGGCCCGCGCCGCTGTCGGAGAAGAAGATCGCGCTCGGCGACCGGCTCTACAACGACAAGCGACTCTCGGGCGACGACACCGTCTCCTGCGCCACCTGCCACGACCTCGCCAAGGGCGGCACCGACCAGCTCAAGTTCTCCGTCGGCGTGCGCAAGCAGGTCGGCGGCATCAACGCCCCCAGCGTCTTCAACGCCGCCTTCAACTTCGTCCAGTTCTGGGACGGCCGCGCCAAGGACCTCGCCGACCAGGCCGGCGGCCCGCCGCTCAACTCGATCGAGATGGACTCCAACTGGCCCCAGATCACCGGCAAGCTCGCGAAGGACGCCGACCTCACCGCCGCCTACAGGGAGGTCTACGGATCCGACACGTGGACCGCCGCCAACATCCAGGACGCCATCGCCGAGTATGAGAAGACGCTCCTCACCCCCGACAGCGCGCTCGACCTCTTCCTGAAGGGCGACAAGGCCGCGCTGTCCGCCGAGGAGACCGAGGGCTACGCGCTCTTCCAGCGCCACAGCTGCGCCACCTGCCACGCCGGCGAGTCGATGGGCGGCCAGACGTTCGAGAAGCCGGTCGACGCCGTCGCCTTCTACAAGGCCCTCGGCCGCGCGCCGGGCAAGGACGACTTCGGCCGGCTCAACGAGAGCAAGGCCGAGGTGGACCGGTTCAAGATGAAGGTGCCGAACCTGCGCAACCTCGCCGTCACCCAGCCCTACCTGCACGACGGGTCGAAGACGAACATCCAGGAGGTCGTCGTGCTGATGCGCGACCACTTCGTCCCCGCGCTGAACCGCAGGCCGCTCCCGGATGCCGACGCCGCGAAGATCGCCGCGATGCTCCGCAAGTCCACCGGCACGCTGAACGGCCGGGCGCTCTAGTCGCCGCGGCCCGCGCGACACCGCGGGCCGCCCACGGAAGGACCGACCCATGGCCGCGAAGAAGGGGCAGCCCGCCGGGAAGGCGGAGGGGGGCGCGGGCCGCTCGACGGCCGCGCGCAGGATCGTCGACGTCGCCCGCGAGGTGCGCGACGACATCGTCCGCAAGGGCCGCAAGCCGTCGATGCGGTTCCCCGTCCGCTCGCTCGCCAACGTCCGCTACGACGCGAAGAAGGGGCACTTCGAGATCCTCGGACGCCACGCGACGCGCACCCTCTCCTACAACACCGTCAAGACGTTCGCCCAGTCGATGCGGCTGCTCGCGACGACGAAGAACGACCTCCTCGACCGCGACGACATCGCCGGCAAGCGCGAGGTCTACTACAACAGCAAGAGCTGGGGCGAATGCCGGTTCGACGAGCAACCCGAGAGCGACACGCTCCTCGACGACATCGAGGCGATGCTCGGCATCAACCGCGAGGTCCTCGGCTACATCCCCGAGGAGCGCGGCGGCGAGGTCTGCGGCCCGCTGACGGTCATCGACCGCGACCCCGGCAGCGGCGAGCCGATCCGCATCGACTGCGCGCGCCTCGGCACCGGCGCCTGGAGCATCCCCTCGCGCGTGGAGCACCTCGCGTTCGAGTCCCGCGCGAAGTTCGTCCTCGTCGTCGAGACCTCCTCGCTCTTCCAGCGTCTCGTCCATCACCGGTGGTACGAGAAGGCGCGATGCGTCCTGATCTCGATGAGCGGCGTGCCGACGCGCGCCTGCCGCCGCTTCGTCCGCCGCCTCGCCGACGACGCGAAGCTGCCCGTCCTCGCCTTCACCGACGGCGACCCCTACGGCTACTGCAACATCTACCGCACCCTCAAGGTCGGCTCCGGGCAGGCCGCGCACATCAACCGCCTCTTCTGCGTGCCGCAGGCGCACTACCTCGGCGTGACGCCGCAGGACATCGTCGACTACGACCTCGAGGACGCCACCCACCCGCTCGAGGAGGCCGACGTCAAGCGCGCGAAGGACGCGCTGAAGAACGACCCCTTCGTGAAGCATCACCGCGAGTGGCAGGATGCCCTCAACCAGATGCTCAAGATGGGCGTGCGCATCGAGCAGCAGGCCTTCGCCAAGCACGGCCTCAACCACGTCATGGACGTGTACCTGCCGGACAAGCTCAAGAAGGCGAAGTTCCTGCCCTGAGCGGGCGGGGTTCACAGGTTCAAAGGTCCGGAGGTTCGCAGGTTCGGGGACCGCTCTCCGCTCTCGGCTCTCCGCCCCCGCTCCCCGCTCTCAGCTCTCCGCTCTTCGCTCTCGGCTCTCGGCTCTCGGCTCCCCGCTCCCCGCTCTCAGCTCTCCGCTCTTCGCTCTTCGCTCTCCGCTCTTCGCTCTTCGCTCTCCGCTCCCCGCTCCCCGCTCTCCGCCCTTCGCTCTCCGCTCTCAGCTCTCGTCTCGCAGGCTCGCCCGGCAGCGCCCCGCCGCGCAGGGGGGCAGTTCCACCGGCAGGGCCCGCAGCCCCGACGACGCGCCGCGGATGCGCCCCTCGAGGCCCCGCGGAACCTGGAGCGGCGTGGTGCCTTCCACGGTCAGCACCGATCGTGCCCGCCGGATGCGCAGCGTCGTGCCATCGATCCGTTCGACCGTATCCGCCGCGCCGACGATCAGCGGGACGACGAGCCGGCCGTCCCCGCCGGTCATGAACGCCTCGATCGTGACCCCGCCCGGCACGAAACAGAACTGGAGATCGCACGGACAGCGGCCGGCGGACGGGTCTCGCCCGCCGGGACCGCGAAGGCGCGTCTTGACGTCGAACCGGATCTCGTCCCCATCCGTGACCCCCGCGACGGACGCCGCCGCATCGTGGAGGTTGGAGAAGCGCTCGCCGCCGTCGATCCACTCGACGCGGGGCGTCAGCGGTTCGCCATCCTCCGCGACGCCCGAGCCGACGACGAGGCCGGACGCTTCGTGCTCCAGCCACCCGATCCAGCCGCCATCCGCCACCGCCGCCCGCCACGGCCCGGCGGCCGCCAGCCACAGCCGGCGCTTCGGGAGATGCAGCAGCCCATTCCGGGCTGCGCGCGGTCCCGCCCCGGCGATCCCTGCCATGCCGGCCGCAACGGCGAGAAGGAGGTCGCGACGGGTGATGGATTGCATGGCCGCGGTTTCCCGAGAAATCGGCTAGCCAGCCGTCGGACCGTGGACGATGCGTGGAAAGACGCCCCGGATGGATCCCTTGAGAAGGCGGAGCCGCGCGGGGCGCACGCCCTTCGCGAATTCGCCGGACGTCCCACGAACGAGCCGTCCGTCATGGTTCATCACCGCACGCCCCGTCATGTCCGCAGGCCGCGCATCGATCTCCGCCGTCCGGTTCATGGTCCCATGATACGCCGCCCGGCGGCGAAGGAAAGCGGGCCTCGGGGGACGGAGGCAAGGCTGCGTCAGGGCGCGGGGGCGGCGGCCTTCCGGGCCCATTCGCTGTCGGGGTAGCGCTGCTTCAGCTCCTCCAGCATCTGGGTCTGCTTGTCGGGCTGCTTCATCTGGCCGAAGGCCTGGGCGGCGCGGTAGAGGGACTCGGCGGAGACGACGGGGTGATCGAAGAGGATGGCGACGCTGAGGAAGTAGCGCGACGCGGGTTCCCACTGCTGGCGGGTGGCGGCGACGCAGCCGAGGCCGTAGAGGCCGCGGGCCTTCTGATCGGCGAACTTCGCATCGGCGGCCCGTTCCGCGGCGGCGCTGTAGCGGGCCTCGGCGTCGTCGGCCTTGCCGTCCTCGAGGTAGAGGCGGCCCAGTTCGAGGAGCGCCTCGAGCCGGGCGCGGGTGACGCCCTGGCCCGCGGCGCCCTTCTCGAACGCCTCGACGGCGCCGGCGCGGTCCTTGAGCCCGATCCGCGCGCGGCCGAGGAGCCACCCGCCGATCTGGAGCCAGGGCTCGTCCTTCGCGTGCGCGGTCAGCGTCTGCGCGGCCTCGGCGGCCGCGGTGAAGGCGCCCTGGTCGAGGCGCAGCGTGGCGAGCCATTCGAGGAGCGCGGGCGACATGTCGTCCTTCGACGGCGTGTTCAGGAGCGCCTGCAGGAGGTCCGCCGCCTCCGGCAGCTTGTCGAGCTTGTGCAGCACGCCGGCGAGGCGGTAGCGGATCTTGCGCGCGGTCTCGGGGGTGGTGTCGAGGGCGAAGGCCTTGCGGAGTTCGGCCTCGGCGGCCGCGGTCTCGCCGGCGTTCTCCATCAGCACGCTGCGCCAGTAGCGGGCGTCGGCCTCGAACCGGGTCTGCGGAAAGCGCTTCAGCAGGGCGCCGAACGATTCGAGCGCCTGGGGTTCGCGCTTGAGGCGCACCTCGGCGAGCCCCTTCTGGAAGAGCGCCTCCTCGGCCAGGGGCGACTGCGGGTGCTCGCGTTCGACGCGGCCCCAGTCCTGCACGGCCTCCTCGAAGTGGCCGTCGGCGGCGAGGGCGAAGCCGGAGACGAGCAGCGCGCCGGGGACGGACTCATGCTTCGGGTGGCGGGCGGCGAGGGTGCGCAGGACGCTCGACGCCTCGGCGCGGTCGCCGCGTTCGTTGAGCAGGCGCCCGAGCCGGTACATCGAATCCGGGGCCCGCTCGTCGGAGGCGGAGGTCTCGGCCACCATGCGGTAGTACTGGACCGCCTCGTTCGTCTTCCCGGCGCCGGCGAAGGACTCGGCCAGCAGCCAGTTGACGTCCGCGCGCAGGTCCGCGGGCGGCGGGGTGGCGGTCAGGCGGCGGATCACGTCGTCGTACTCGCGCTGCTTGAACCGGATCAGGGCGGACTCGTAGGCGGCGGCCCCGGCGAGGCGGCTGCGCGGAAACCGGACGGCGAGGGCGTCGTAGGCCTGCAGGGCGCCCTCGGTGTCGAGGATCTGCCGGCGGCTGTTGCCGGTGAGGTAGAGCCACTCGTCGGCGTCCTTGCCGTCCTTCGGCGCGGCGGCGGCGAGCTTGAGCGCCTCGGCGGCGAGGCCGGTGTGGTACCACGCCCACGCGGCCTGCAGCCGGGCCTCGGCGGCGCGGGGGTGGTCCGGATGCTCCCGGAGAAGGCGCCCGTAGGCCTCGGAGGCGGCCTCGTAGGTGCCGCCGGCGTAGGCGAGGTCGCCCAGGCGGAACCAGGCCTCGGCGGCGACGTTCGACGACGACGCCTTCTCCGCCGCCGTCCGGTAGAGCGCCATCGCCTCGGCGGCGGGCGCGCCGGCCTTCTGCTTCATCGCCCCGAGTTCGAGCGCCGCGAGCGACGCGTACGGGGTGTCGGCGTGGCCGGTCACGACCGCCCGCAGTTCCGCCTCGGCCTGGGCGGATCCGTTGGTCATCGCCGCGCCGATGCCGAGGTAGTAGCGCGCCCCGGCGAGGATCTCGGCGGGCGGTTTCGACGCCACGAGCTCCTCCAGCAGGCGGATGCCGTCCGCCGGCTGGCTGGCCGTGACGAACAACTCGGCCCGGCGCAGCTCCGCGCGGTACCGGTAGGGGCTTTGCGGGTGTTCGCGCAGCACGCGCTTGTAGAAGAGGTCGGCGGCGGCGACGTTGCCGGCCCCGCGGTAGGACTCGGCGATGCGGTAGAGGACCTGGTCCATCTTGCCGAACGCGGGCGTGTCGCGCAGCAGCGTCATGTACTCGCGGATCGCCAGGTCGTGGAGGCCGCGGGCGTAGAGGCCGTCGGCGAACTGCATCTGCTCGTCCGGCGTCACGGCGACGGCCGCGGCGGCGAAGGCCAGCCACGCGGCGACGGCCGCGGAGCCGGGGCGGCGCCGACGGGCGCGGGATGGCGGGGCTGCGATCGATGTCGTCATGCGGGATCCCGGGGCGGCGGGCACCCGGCGAACCGCCCGGGTGCCGCCCACGCTCACGACTCGGGCGGTGCGGTGGCGAACGAGACGTTCCAGATGTCCACCTGCCGGCAGAGGTCGAGGACGCGCATCACGTGCTCGTAGGCCGTCGCCTTGTCGGCCCGCAGGACCACCGGCTGGCCCGGGAACATCGACGTGAGCCGCTGCAGCATCGCGGAGAGCCGCGCGTCGTCGAGGCGCTGGCCGTTGACGATGACGGCGCCGTCCTTCGTCACGTTCAGCGTCACCTCGCCCGGCAGGCGCCGGGGCGTCTGGCCGCTCTTGGCGGTCGGCAGCGTGATCGGCACGTCGGTCTCCCACTGCGCGAAGAGCTGGCTCGACATGAAGAAGCACAGCAGCAGGAACACGACGTCGATCATCGGCGCCAGCTGGAACCCGACCGGCTCCGTGCGGAGCTTCGACCGGAAGTTCATCGGGTCGTCCTCGAGGCCAGGAGCACTCCGAGCAGGTCGGCGGCGGCCGTCTCGAGCTGGGCCGTGAGCTTCGCGACGCGGCCGCGGAAGAAGGCGTAGAAGGCCATCGACGGGATGCCGACGACGAGCCCCGCGATCGTCGTGATCAGGGCCATGGCGACGCCCGAGGCGAGCGTCATGGGCCGCGCGCGGGCCAGGTCCAGCGCGACCGCGTTGAAGGCCTGCAGCATGCCGACGACCGTGCCGAGCAGGCCGACCATGGGCGAGATGACCGCGATGTCGAGGAGGTACTGCGTCTGGTTCTGCAGCTGGGCCGCCTGGCGGCTCCCCTCGCCCTCCATGACCTCCTTCAGCAGCGAGGCGTCCCCGCGCTCGTTGCGCTGCAGCCAGGTGAGCCCGGTCTCGCCGACCGCGGCCAGGGCGGAACGGCTGCGGCGGCAGGCGAGGCGCGCCTCCTCGCGGCGTCCGTTGCCGAGCATCTCGCGAAGGTCGTGCAGCAGGTCCGCCGGCGCGACGGCATCCGCCCGCAGCGCGAAGATCAGGTAGAGGATGAACGCCAGCGCGGCGACCGAAAGGGCGCCGACGACGTACATCAACACGCCGCCGGCCTTCCAGATCTCCTGGATCGTCATCATCTGGGCCTGGGCCGCCGGCGCCGCGGCCGCCGCCGCATCCGGAGCCGCCTGCGACAACGCCAGCACGGGCGTCAGAAGCCCCACCGCCACCAGTCCGCCCAGAAGGCGGTACGGATTCTTCATGGTCCACTCCTCCGCCGGGCCCCTGCGCCCGGCATGGGCGCCAATCTACCGCAAAACCGCCCCGCGGCCAAGCAGAACGCAATATCCCGGATGCGGCCGGGCGCATCTCCGATTCATGGACCTGATCACGCGGGCGCCTTCGTCATCGCTGCAGGGGACCGGAGATGCGCCCCTCCAGCCATCCCCCCGCGCACGATCGGCGGTGGCCCCGCAGGGTAGTCATCACGCTCCGCGTGATGACCATCCGGATTGCGGAGATGCCCTCACGCGGAGCGTGAGGACTACGTTGTGCCCGCCCCCGGCCGTCACCCCGCGCAGGACCGGAGATGCGCCCGACGCGGCCCGCCCGGCTCCCGGCGCGGAGGCGCTCCGGCGCGGCCGTTGCGCGGAGGGTCGGGATCGGGTATCTTCTCAGCCCCGTCCGCGGACGGGATCAACCGACCGGAACAGTCAACGGTGCAACCATGAAGACGATGGCGAAGAAGGGCGATTT
>VGWF01000121.1 GCA_016873715.1 Lentisphaerota bacterium
CCTCGCTCCAGGTGCGCGTGAAGCAGAACGACCTCGAGAATGCCGGCAAGGGCGCGCACGAGATCAAGCGCGCGCTCGCCGCCCGCCGCGTCGATCCCGCCCATATCCGGCGCGCCTCGATCGCCGCGTACGAGATGGAGATCAACCTCGTCCTGCACTCCTCGGGCGGCACGCTGCGCACGACGATCGACAACGAGTCGGTCGAGATCGTCGCCCGCGACCGCGGCCCGGGCATCGCCGACGTGCAGCTCGCGCTGCAGGACGGCTTCTCGACCGCGAACGACTGGATCCGTTCGCTCGGCTTCGGCGCCGGGATGGGCCTGGGCAACATCCGGCGGGTGGCGGACGAGTTCTCGCTCGATTCCAAGGCGGGCGGGGGGACGACGGTCCGCGCGGTGATCCGCCTGCCGCCGCCCGCGCCGGAGGAGGCCCCGCATGCGGGTGGCTGACCTCGCCGCGATCGAGGGCGTCGTCGAAACGGTCACCCCGGGGGAGCCGGACGCGGAGGTCACCGGCGCGACGACGTCGGACCTGCTGAGCGACGTTCTCGCGCACGCCCGTCCGGGCGATGTCCTCGTCACGATCCAGGCCCACCGCAACACGATTGCGGTCGCCTCCATCGCGGGCATCCGCGCCGTCATCCTTGCCCGCGCCCGCGCCGCCCCGCCGGACATGGTCGAGGCCGCCGTCGCCGAGCGCATCGCGATCCTGCGCGCCTCCGCCGGCCAGTACGAGCTTTCGTGGCGGCTGCATGGGGCGCTGGGCTCATGATTCTCCGCGCGGACTTTCACATCCACTCCTGCCTTTCCCCGTGCGGGGATCTCGACATGTCGCCGGCCGCCATCGCCGGCCGCGCGAAGGCGTGCGGGCTCGACGCCGTCGCGATCACGGACCACAACTCGGCGCGCCACGCGCCGGCGTTCGCGGAGGCCTGTGCGGCGGCCGGGCTGCGCGCGCTGTACGGCGCCGAGGCGACGACCGCCGAGGAGGCGCACGTGCTGTGCCTCTTCGACGACGCCGGCCGCGCGTTCCGGTTCGGCGAGTGGCTCTACGGCCTCCTGCCGGGCGTCGTCTGCGTCCCGGAGAAGATGGGCGACCAGCCGGTGGTGAACCGGTTCGACGAGATCGAGCAGACGCTGGACCTCTACCTCGGCGCGGCGACGGAGGTTCCCCTGACGGACCTGTGCGGGGAGGTGCTGTCGCGGGGCGGCCTGTTCATCCCGTCGCACGTCGACCGTCCCGTCACGAGCCTCCTCTCGCAGCTCGGCCGCATCCCGGACCTTCCCTACGACGCGATCGAGGTTTCGCCGCACTACGACCGTCGCCGCGATCCGGCGGGGCTCCGCGGCCGCCACGCGATGCTGCGCTCGAGCGACGGCCACCGGATCGACGAGATCGGCCGGGGGTGGACGGTCCTCGACCCGGAGGAGTTCTCCGTGGCCGGCATCCGCGACGCCCTGCGCCGCCTGGCCGCCGCGCAGGCCAAGGATCCGGACGCGGGGCTTCCGCCGCCGCCGGCGCACTGAGCCGCCGGTTGCCTCACGCCCGGGCGAGCGGCGGCGCGCGGTGGGAGTGCTCGATCTGGCGGATACCGTCGAGGATGTACTGCCCGCCCGCGACGACGGTGAGAACCGCCGCCGCGCCGGCCAGCCACGGGAACGGGCGCGCGGGGGCGTCGGCCAGCACCCAGAGGACCGTCCCCATCTGCAGCACCGTGGCCAGCTTCCCGCTCCACCGGGGGCGGACCTCGACGTGGCTGTTGAGGTGGTGGACGACGAAGGCGCCGAGCACCAGGAGCGCGTCGCGGCTGATGACGGCCAGCGCGAACCAGACCGGGATCTGCGGATGCAGGGCGGGCAGCGAGGGACGGGTCAGCATGATGATCGCCGCGAGCAGGAGCGTCTTGTCGGCCAGCGGGTCGAGGATCCTTCCCAGCTGGGTGATCTCGCCGCGCGACCGCGCGAGGTAGCCGTCGAGCGCGTCCGTCAGCGCCACGGCCAGGAACGTGACCAGCGCCATCACCCGGTAGCGTTCGTCCGCCGCGCCCTCCCGCAGGCCGAGGGTGTAGTAGACCATCATCAGGACGAAGACCGGGATGCCGAGGAACCGCAGCAGCGTGACCTTGGTGGCCAGGGTCAGGCGGGGGACGGTTCGACCGGTGTCAGGCATTCCGGACGCCCTCCCTATCCCGCGAACCGCTCCAGCGCGCGGGTGATGCGGGCGAGAACGCGGTCGCGGCCGAGGACCTCGAGCATGGCGAAGAGTCCGGGGCCGGCGGGCGATCCGGAGACCGCGACGCGGGTGGCGTGGATCAGGTCCGGGTGCGGCTGGCCGCGCGCGGCGGCGAGGTCCTTGAGCGCGGCCTCGAGGGTGGGGCCGTCGAACGGAACCGCCGCGGCCCAGCGGTCGCGCAGCGCGGCGAGGCCCTCGCGGGCGCCCTCGCGGAGGAGGCGCTTGCGGACGGCCTTGTCGTCGAAGGGGAAGTCCTCGGCGAAGAAGTAGGCGGTCTGCGCGGCGGTGTCGCTGAAGAGCTTGATGCGGTCCTCCATGATGGCCACGACCCGCGCGGCGTAGCCGGCGTCGGGCTCGAGCCCGTGGGCGCGGAGGTCGGCCAGGTGACCGGCCATGCGGTCGGCGGCCGGGAGGCGGCGCATGTGCTCGCCGTTCATCCAGAGCATCTTCGTCATGTCGAACTGGGCGGGGGAGGATTGGACGCGCTCGAAGGAGAAGAGCGCGGTCATCTCGTCGCGCGACAGCACCTCGCGGCCGTCGCCGGGCGACCAGCCGAGGAGCGCGAGGTAGTTGAAGAGGGCCTCGGCGAGCACGCCCTTCTCGCGGAACTGGCCGACGTAGGCGTCGCCGTCGCGCTTGGAGTAGGGCTTGCCCTGCGCGTTGACGATCATCGGGAGGTGGGCGTAGCGCGGCACGGGGGCGCCGAGGGCGCGGAAGAGCGCGATGTGCCGGAAGGTGTTCTCGACGTGGTCGTCGCCGCGGATGACGTGGGTGATGCCCATTTCGATGTCGTCGAGCACGTTCGCGAGGTGGAAGACGGGGTTGCCGTCGGACCGGACGATGACGAAGTCCTTGAGGTCCGCGGCGGCCTTGGCGAGGTCGCCCTTGACCTCGTCGTGGAAGGCGACGTCCGTCCCGGGCATGCGGAAGACGATGCACTCGCCCCTGCCGGTGCCGCCCTTGTCCTCGCGGTAGGCGTGGCCGGCGGCGACGAGGGTCTCGGCGGCGGCCCGGTGGGCCGCGAGGCGGGTGGTCTGGTAGAGCGGGGCCTCGTCGACCGTCAGGCCCAGCCACTCCATCGACTCGAGCACGGTGCGGCAGGCCTCGGGCGTGGAACGCTCGCGGTCGGTGTCCTCGATGCGCAGCAGGAACCGGCCGCCGCAATGCCGGGCGTAGAGCCAGTTGTAGATGGCGGCGCGCATGTTCCCGATGTGGACGTTGCCCGTCGGGCTGGGCGCGAAGCGCGTGCGGACCGTCATGATCGTTCTCCCGGATCGTGGTGCTCCGGCGGGCCTCGTGCCCGGGCCGGACGCGGCGCGCAGTGTAGCACAACGGGGCGGATCAGCGCGCAAGGACGAGACTGAGCCAGGGGACGTAGGTGATCAGCGCGAGGACGGCCAGGAGCACGGCGATGAACGGCAGCGAGGCCCGGGCGAGGACCAGGAGCGGGCGGTCGAAGCGGATCGCGGCGATGAAGAGGTTCATGCCCACCGGCGGCGTGACGTAGCCGATCGCGAGGTTGGCGAGGAAGATGACGCCGAGGTGGACGGGGTCCACGCCGTAGGCCTTGCCCAGCGGCAGCAGCAGCGGGACGATCACGATCGTCGCGGTGTAGATGTCCATCGCGCAGCCGACCAGCAGCAGGAAGAGGTTGAGCATCAGCAGGAACGTCACGGGACTGTGGATGTGCGCGCGCACGGCCGCGAGCACCTGCTGCGGCACCTCCTGGTCGATCAGCCAGTTCGTGATCGCCATGCCCATGCCGAGGATGATCAGCACGCCGCCGACCAGCGTCATCGCGTCGCGCGCGATGCGGCCGAGGTCGCGGATGCGGATCTCGCGGAGGATGAGGCATTCCACCACCAGCGCGTAGGCGGCGGTGATGACGGCCGCGTCGCTCAGGACCAGCGTTCCGCTGTAGATGCCCGCCAGCACGAGCACCGGCAGCGGCGCCTCCCAGCGCGCCGCCCACAGCGCGGCGCCGAGCTCGCGGACCGAGAAGGGCGTGCGCGCGATGCCGCCGCGCTTCGCGGTCCACGCGCCGTACAGGCCCAGGGCGAGGATCCCGAGCAGGCCCGGCAGCAGGCCCGCCAGGAAGAGGCGCTCCATCGTCACCGCGCTCTCGACCGGGTTGGCGATGACGCCGTAGAGGATCAGCGGCAGGCTCGGCACGAACAGCACGCCGAGGTTGCCGCCGCTCGTCACGAGGCCCAGGGAGAAGCGCTCGCCGTAGCGGTCCGCCCGCAGCGCCGGCAGCAGCAGCCCGCCGAGCGCGACGATGGTCACGCCCGAGGCGCCCGTGAACGCCGTGAACAGCGTGCACGCCACCACCGCGACCGCCGGCATGCCGCCGGGCAGCCAGCCGAACGCCGCGCGGGAGAGCCGCAGCAGCCGCTCCGGCGCCCGGCTCTCGGCCAGCAGGTAGCCGCCCAGCGCGAACATCGGCAGCGTGCGCAGCAGCGGCATCGTCGCCAGCCGGTTGAGCTCCGAGATGATCAGCGACGGCGCGATGCCGTCGCGCGCGTAGGCCTCGAAGGCCAGCCCGCCGAAGACGGCGAAGATCGGCGCGCCGAGCAGCGCGAGGAGGATGACGAAGATCGTCATCATGCCGCGCCGTCCCTTCCGGCGTCCGCGCTTGCGCCCGGCGCCGTCCGTCCGGCCGCCTGCGCCGCCGAGAGCGCGGCGTGCAGGACGAACCGCAGCGCGAGGAGGGCGAAGGCCACGGGCACGACCCAGGTATAGACCCACACCGGCGCGCCGAGCAGCGTCGAGGTCTCGGTTTCGCGCTGCAGCCCGATGAAGGCGTGCGCGGCCAGGGCGAGGCGGGCGCAGAGGAAGGCGGCGAAGAGCTGCACGAGGGCGGCGGCGGCGGCGCGCGGTCGGGGCGGCAGCAGGTGCGAGACGAGGTCCATCGAGATGTGCTTGCGCAGCCCCGTTGCCGCCAGCGCGCCGAGCATCGTCAGCCACAGCAGGCCGATGCCGAGGAGGGGTTCGATCCAGGAGAGGCCCGTCCGGAAGAAGGTCCGCAGGACGATCTGCAGCGCGGCGAGGATCACCATGCCGGCCGCGAGGCCGCCGAGGAGGACGCGCTCGGCGGCGTCCCAGGCGGTCACGCAGCGGCGCAGCGCCCCGTCACGGGGCATGGGCCGCCCCCGCGCCGCCGCGGTGGTCCTTGAGGAACGACTGGATGCGGTCGTCGGCCTCGGCCGGGAACAGGTCGCCGCGCAGCCGCTGCCGCGTCTCGTCGCTCACCTTCCGCAGGCCCTCGGCGTCGGCGTCGGTCGCGTGCGTGACCTCGATGCCGGCCTTCGCCATGACCTCGAGCGCCTCGGCGTTGCTCTTGCGGACCTCGGCGGTCAGCTCGGTCGTCAGCCGGCGCGAGATCGCAAGGACCTTGGCCCGGGCCTCCTCGGGCAGCCGGTTCCACGAGGTCTCCGCGACAAACAGCCCGCCGAACGTGTAGGCCAGCCGCAGGTCGTTGCGGTACTTCACGCGGCCGGTCCACTGCATCGACACCGCCGCGAGGGGCGGGGCGTAGACGGTGTCCAGCAGGCCCGTCTGCAGCGCGGGCAGGACGTCCGCCACCGGCACCGGGATCGTGCTGATGCCGGCGGTCTTGAACAGGGCGGCCAGCATCGGCTCGTTCGGGATCGACCACACCTTGGCGCCGCGGAAATCGTCGAGGCCCTTCACCGGCCGGTTGCCCATCACGTGGCTGAAGCCGACCTCGGTCCAGCCGAGCACGACGTAGCCGTTGGCGCGGCAGCGTTCCTCGAGCCACGGGGTCAGCGCCTTCATCGCGGCATCGACCTCCTCCGGGCTTCGGAAGGTCATCGGGAACATCAGCGCGTTGGCCTCCGGGCAGATGCGGGCGATGCCGTTGCCGAGGAAGCCGCCGCCGTCGAGCTGGCCGGCCTTGATCTTGACGAGGACATCCTTCTCCTCGCCCATGACGCCCGCCGGGTAGACGCGGATCTTGGCCGCGCCGCCCGTCGCCTCGGCCGCCTCGGCCTTCAGCTTCTCGAACGTCTGCATCCACGCGCTGCCCTCGGGCGCCAGCGTCGCGAACTTCAGCGTCACCGGCGCGGCCGGCGCCGCGCACGCGGCCGCCAGAAGCACCGCCGCAACGATCCCGAACCCGCCCCCCGTGCCCCGCCGTCCGTTGACGGTTGGACGCCGGTTGCCGCGCCCCCCATCCGCCGCCGTCCGATGTCCGGCGTCCGTCCCTCGGTGTTCGATGTTCGGTGTTCGATGTTCGATGTTCACGTTGCCGCTCCCTCGCCCCTCACTCGTCACTTGCCACCCGTCACTGCTTCCCCTCGTCCCTCGTCCCCCGTCCTAGAACCACTCCTCGGCCATCGGCAGCAATGCCTTCGCCCGGCGGCGCGCCACCGCGTTCATGAGTTGAAGGCCCGGCGGGTCGTCCCGGTCGCTCGTGCCGAGAACCGACTTCAGCGTCGACTCGAACAGGCCCTGGTCGAGCGCGTAGCGCGCGTAGAACTCGGCCATCGCGACCCGCGGCAGCAGCGCCTTCTCCCCGGCGGCGGCCGCCGCCTGGTCGAAATGCCGCCGGGATGCCTCGAGGTCGCCGCCGCCGCCGCGGGGCTGCACCGCGTAGTAGATGCCGAAGAAGAGGTGGGGGCCGCCGCGCTCGTGCGTCGGATCCAGCGCCATCACGCGCCGCATGATCGCCACCGGGCGGTTGATCTGCGCGACCGCCTCCATCGAGCCGCCGCTGTTGATGATCCAGCCCATCCACGCCATCGCCGTGGTGTAGAGCGCGGGAACGTCGGCCCTGCCGAAGCCGGCGAGCGAGGCCTCGAAGGCGTCGACCGGCCCCGCCACCGCCGCGCGGAAGCGGGCGTTTTGCGAGAGCGCGGCGATCCCGTAGTCGCGCGCCCGCGCGTACAGGTCCCGCGCCCGGGCCGCCTCGGAGCGGGAGACGAACGCCGCCGCGTAGCCGACGCGCGCGCTGGCGGCGGCCAGCAGGATCTCCGGGTTGTCCGGCGCGGAGGCCGCGAACCCGTCGAGCACCAGGATCAGCGCCGGCGCGCCGTCGCGCACCAGGTCGGGGTCGGTCTGCTCCTGCAGCGAGGCCGACATCTGCGACGCCATCGGCGCCAGCGCCGACGTCGCCGCCCCGCGCAGCATCCCGCATCCCGACAACGCCGGGACCAGGGCCGCCGCGCACGCCCCCGTCATCCATCCTTTGAAACCGCTCATGAGGCCGCCAGTCTATCGTGCCGCGCCCCCCGCCGCAACGCAGCCGGGGCGGGGTCCGCGGTCGGAAGGGAACGTCGGCGGAACGGCGCGTGAGGTTCACCGCCCCGGCGGCGGGTGGAGATGCCGGACGACGGCGAGCGCGCGACGCGCGGCGCGCGCCGCGGCCCGGGACGAGATCGTGGCCCCGCTGACGGCGTCGATCCCGGCGCCGACCTCCAGCCGCATCGTGTCGTCCCGCCCCCGGAACTGGTCGAGGAACTCCCGGTCGCGGATGCCGGCGCCGTAGCGCGAGCGGTAGGCGACGACCTCGAGGTCCCGGATCGCGCCCGCGGGCGTCAGCGCGACGACGAACGTGATCGGGTCGTCCCGCCCGCGCTCGTCGAGAATCATCGCGTAGCCCGTCGTGTTCGTCCCGTCGCTTCCGCGGTGGAGGATGACCTCGCCGGCGTCGATCCGTACCTCGGCCTCGGCGGCAAGGCGGCTTGCGTCGTCCTGCGTGATCCGGTGCCGCTCGGCGGTGACCGAGCGCGCCCCCGGGAGCGCCCACGCGACGGCCGCCTCCCGCGTCATGTCCGCCGCGGCCCCGATCGCAAGGATCGCGGCGGCGAAGACGGTCAGGATACGGGCGCTGTTCATGAGTTCGCGACGCCCGGCACCATACCGCAGGAGCCGTCCCCGTGGCCACTCCCGTCCCCAGGGCCGACGCATCTTGTTCCTGTCGAAACCGGGCCGTGTGCGCGGGATCTTCAGGATTCCCCTTCCATCGCCGGGAAAGGGAGATCCCAGCCGAACGATCCTCGAATCAAGGCAAAGGCGCTGCCGCGGCGCGCACCAGGTGGCCCCGAGTCCGCGAGGGGCCCGGCCGGGAACGCGGCAGACCGCCCCGGATGCAAGGCGACGAAGGGGGCGCTGGACTCGTGTCCGCGCCCCCTTCGGCAACGCCGCAGGCGGGGCGGGATCCCGCGCGATCCGGCCGGCCTGGTGCGCGTCGCACCCCCGCAACCGCAAGCGATCCAGCGTCCGCAAGCAACTCCGCGCTCGGCCTCGTCGGCCCGCGCCTGCACCTCCCCCGGGGATGCGTGGCCCGCGCCCGCGAACTCGCGCTAGGTCGGCCGGTCCATGTCGGATCCGGACATGGGAGACGGCTGGGAAGGCGGGCTGTCGGTCGGAGGCGGAGTCTGGGAAGGCGAGGACGGCTCTCCGCCCGCTGCCTTCGCCGCCCGGCGCGCGAAGCGGCGTTCCCGCTTCTCCTGCGCCTTGCGCATCCTCTCCATCTCCTTGCGCCGCTTCTCGAAAGCGTTCTTGTTCATCGCCATGGCGGTTTCTCCCAGGATCGATCCCGCCAACAGGGCGCCGACGTGCACCGGGTCCGCGTGAATCGCGGGCAGCATAGCACAGCTTCGCGCCCGACGCCCGCCGTCCTCGCGGGCAAGGCGGAGGAGGCCCATCGGGCGCGAACAAGAAGAGACCCGCGGTCCCGCGGGTTGCCTTTCCCCTCCGCCGCGCCGGACGGAACCGGCGCGGCGGAGGTTCGGGCTCCCGGGCGCGGGCTCAGGCCCCGGCCAGGCAGGCTTCCAGGTCGGCCTCGGCGGTCGTGATCGGCTTGATCGCGAACTTCTCGACCAGGACGTTGAGCACCGCCGGCGTCACGAAGGCCGGGAGGCTCGGGCCAAGCCGGATGTTCCGGATGCCGAGATGGAGCAGCGTCAGCAGGATGCAGACCGCTTTCTGCTCGTACCACGAGAGTACCAGCGACAGCGGCAGGTCGTTCACGCCGCAGTGGAACGCGCCGGCGAGGGCCGAGGCGATCTTGATCGCGGAGTAGGCGTCGTTGCACTGGCCGCAGTCCAGCAGGCGCGGCACGGGGCCGATCGCGCCGAAGTCCAGCTTGTTGAACCGGAACTTTCCGCAGGCGAGCGTCAGGATCACGCAATCCTTCGGCACCGCCTCGGCGAACTCGGTGTAGTAGTCGCGCCCGCTCTTGGCGCCGTCGCAGCCGCCGATCAGGAAGAAGCGGCGGACCGCCTTCGACTTGACCGCGTCGATGACCGTCCCGGCCAGGCCGAGCACGGTGTGGTGGCCGAAGCCGACAAGGATCGTCTTCTCGGGCTCGTCCGCCGCGAAGCCGGGCGCCGCGAGGGCGGCCGCAATCACGGGGGCGAAGTCACCCTTCGCCATGTGGGTGACGCCGGGCCAGGCGACGAGGCCGCTGGTGAAGATGCGGGCCTGGTAGCTCTCCTTCGGCTTCTGGATGCAATTCGTCGTCATCAGGATCGCGCCGGGGAACTCGTCGAATTCCTTGCGCTGGTCCTGCCACGCGCCGCCGTAGTTGCCGACGAGGTGCTTGAACTTCTTCAGCTCCGGGTAGCCGTGGGCCGGCAGCATCTCGCCGTGCGTGTAGATGTTGACGCCCTTGCCCTCGGTCTGCCGGAGCAGGATCTCGAGATCCTTGAGGTCGTGGCCGGAGACGAGGATCGCCTTGCCCTTGACCGGCGTGATGCGCACCGCCGTCGGGACGGGATGTCCGTAGGCGCCCGTGTTGGCGGAGTCGAGCATCTCCATGACTTTCAGGTTCACCTCGCCGCAGCGCATGTTCATTGCGAAGAGCGTGTCGACCGTCAGGGTGTCCCCGGCCAGGAAGTCGAGGGCCTCGTGGAAGAACGCGTAGACGCCGTCATCCTCGCGCCCGAGCACGTAGGCGTGGTCGGCGTAGGCCGCCGTGCCCTTGAGCCCGTAGACGAGCAGTTCCATGAGGCCGGTGATGTCCGGACCGCGCCGCGCGAGAAGGCTCTCGATGCCGGCGGCCTCGCCCTGGCGGATCAGGCCGTTGAGATCGGCGGCCGGGACCCAGGCGGCGGGGCCGGCGGGCGTCTCGGCGGTCTTCCCGGCCTTCGCGCAGGCGGCCCCGTACTCGCGGCGGACCGTGTCGCGGATCTGCGCGCCGCGGCGCAGGATGATCTCCAGGCGCTTCGGGTCGAAGTTGACGTTCGTGACCGTCGTGAACAGCGCCTCGAGGATGAAGGCGTCGGCGTCGTGGTTCCTCACACCCAGCGCGCGGGCGCGGTGCGCGTACTGCGAGACACCCTTCGCCGCGAGGACCAGCAGGTCCTGCAGCGCCGCGGTGTCCGGATCCTTGCCGCATACGCCGAACGAATTGCACCCGGTCCCCTTCGCGGCCTGCTCGCACTGGAAGCAAAACATGCCCATGTCCGTATCCCTTTCGTTTTCCGTCCGCCGCCGGCCCCCATGGCCGGTCGACGGACGCACTATGCCCCCGCGCCGCCCGGCGCGCCTTGACGGGAATCAAGAACCCGCGTGACGGAAGCACGAGGCCGGAATCCCGAAGCGCGAAACGGGTTCGAACCCGCAAAGCGCCAAACAGCGTCTGGCGGGGCGGAGGAAGGCGGGCGAAGGAGGACGAGGGACGAGGGGCGAGGGTCGGGGGACGAGGGAGGAACAGCCGAGGGAAGAGAACGACAACCGAATGGGGACAACCGAATACGGACAAGGGACGGGGGACGAGGGGCGAGGGGCGGGGGACGAGGGGTGGAGGAAGTGTCGAGTGGCAAGTGACGAGTGGCGGGGCGGAGAAAGGCGAGGGCGCAGTCGAACGATCCCCGATAGCCTCCTCCTTCTCTTTCAGGTTTCAGGTTTCCGCCCTCATCCTTTCCTCGTCGGCTGATGAATCCGGACTTCGGTGTTCTCCGGAGGGGCGAGGGGCGAGGGTCGAGGGGCGAGGGGGGAGGGACGAGTGGGAGCAGTGGCAAGTGACGAGCGGCGGGGCGGAGGAAGTGTCGGGTGGCAAGTGGCGAGTGGCGGGCTTCTTCGCCACCGAGCAAGCTCAAGCGGGTCCGGCACGGGCACTGAAAGCCCTTGCCGCGCAAGGCCGCTCCGAGAAATGCGACGCGTCGCATATCCTCGTAATGGAGGGGTTTTGCGTCACGATCAGACTCATGCCGATCTTAACCCCAACCTCGATCTCCACCGCGCCGGCGCTTGCGGCCAGCCCGCCAACCCCTTGGCGCACAACGCGAAACCTCAATCAAGAAGCCGCTTGAATCCGCCCGCCGGCAGGCGCAGCATCGTCTGCACAGAAAAGGGATGAAGGATCGAGAAAGCATGCCGGAGAGGTGCCGACCCGAGAAAAGCGACTGGTCGTAGAATATACGTTCGGTCAATGAATGAATATTGATCATCCAGCATGGCATATGAACAAGAGTCGCTGCTCGTATTGCGAGCAAGGGGAACTCGTCTTCTCCAAGTGTCCACAGTGCGGCGTCGTAGTTCTGATCTGCGCCGAATGCGGTATGGTTTATGGGATAGACGGAAAGAATGTTGGAAAGGAAGTTGGTGACATATCTGGATCAACACGCTGCTTCTCATGTTGCGGGCCATTACAGCAGGATTTCCCAATCGCAACGGCAGACGAGATACAGGCAATCGGATTTCGGAAAGAGGAATACCGATAAGACAGGGACCGAACCATCGCCTCCACCGTATTCCTCACCCGCAGCGGGTTCGGAATCCGGTGAGGCGTAACGTTCGACGAGAATAGACACATGCGGAACAACTGGATAAGCACCACGTTACGCGCGACTTTCTCAGTCGTTATGCTGGCCTCATCATGCGCCGACGCAAGCGGTGTGCCTGCCCGCGTTGTGCTGAGTGCAGGGGAGTTTGGGGTGGTTGCCGACGGGAGGACCGATGATGGGGCCGCCATTCAGCGAATGATCGATCGTGCAAGGAATCTCGACAAGGCAGCGGAGTTGAGATTTCCGAGCAACCGGGTGATTTGCGTCAGGTCGGGTGTTGAACGCTATGCATTCCTGCTGAGAGACATCAAGGAGCTGCGCATCAACGGGCAGGGCAGTGAGTTCCGTCTTGCGAGCGACATACGGTTCCTGCGAGCGAAATGCTGTCCTGATCTTGAGGTGGGGAGCCTTAAGGTCGACTTCCTGACTCAACCGACCACCCCGGGCACAATCACCGAGGTTGATTCACGAGCAAGAGCGATCACGGTTACACTGGACCATCCCGAGATGGCCGCGCAACTCGGCGGCCCGACCAAAGAGGACGGCGAGCAGGGTTTCTTCGGCATGGTGCTCCTTGACGCGCTTTACGACACGAAGAAGGTCGTTCACTACTATGCCGATCGCGTCGATGTGAAGTCTCCGGGCGTGGTTCGTGTTTTCAACGAAGAGCCGGGTTGGGGCACATTGGCCAAGCACGTGAAGCCCGGCCGCGCGCGGGTTGATCTGCCGGTCCCCGGGATCGCCCACCGCTTCGGGCCGGGCGCGTTGTTCGCCATCGATGACTGTAAGAATGTCACGGTGTCGCATGTCGACGTATGGTCAGCCCCCTGGTTCACTTTTCATCTGTTTCGAAACGAAGGGCAAGTGACGTTTCGCCGCGTGAACGTAATGCCCAAACCCGGCTCGCAAAAGGTGCTCTCATCGTGCAGGGATGCCATTCACGCCAAAGGGAATCGTGCCGCCATGCTGTTCGAGGACTGTGTTCTGGCGGGGCTTGGCGATGACGCGTTCAATATCTCCACCCACTGCTCCCGCGTGCGAGCCATTGAATCCCCAACCCGTATCACCGTTTCCCAGCAATTCCCCCTCGGGCACATTCCCTTCCGGGTGGGCGATACGCTTATCCTCATGGATCCGGGAACGAACTGCAAAGTCGCTGAACGCAAGATCATCAACGTGGATGAGATCCCCTCGTCCAATCCGAACCCGCGGCCCAAGGAGAATCCGTGGGCACCGTCCTCGGTTCTCACCCTGGATAGCCCGGTCAGCGATGTGGCCCGAAAGGGGCTGGTCGCGTGGAGCCGCGAGAGTTCCAACCCGATGACCATTATCCGGCGATGCGTCATTCGGCGGTCCTGTCGCCTCCAAACCCCTGTCGTCATGGAAGCGTGCGACGTACAGGCCTTTCTTTGGTTCTACGGCGATTCGATGGAGGGACCGGGGCCCGAGTCGCTTGCCGTCAGGAAATCGCGACTGTGGACCGACGGCCTCGCGCATCCATCCGGCGCCCTGACCGTCTCAGGATTCGAGAAGAGCCGCAGGGAAAGCGTCCCCGTGCGTTCCGACGCCGTCCTGCAACGTGTTGAGCTCATCGGCAACGAAATCAAGGGAATAGTCCGGATTGCCAATGCACTGGAAGTGGAAGCAACCGGGAACCACATCACCACTCCGGACACGGCTCCCATCAGGTTTGAGCATTGCGGCAGGATCAAACAAGAGTAGAAGCGATCGACGAACCAGCCGTTGCAGGCGACGCTTTGCAGCGCGCCCGACCTGAACCGTTCGCCGGACGAGACCATGGCGGGGGGCGGGCGGCGCGGCGGCTCCGACACGCGGCGATCCTGCCTGGCCGCGACGCGGTCCGGCGGCGTGATGTAATGGGCGCTTCGTGGTCCGTCGCCCGTCCCGCTTCCCCCGGGCGGGGGGATTCGTTAGGCTTCCTGCCAAACCGCGGGACGATCGGCGGGTGGAGGATGGCATGGACGCACGGTTCTCGATCGGCATCGACTACGGGACGAACTCGGTCCGGGCGCTGGCGGTGGACGTTGCCACCGGCGCGGAGGTCGGGACGTCGGTCTTCAACTACCCGACGGGCGACCACGGCATCGTCATCGACCCCTCGAATCCCGACCTTGCCCGCCAGCAGCCGCGCGATTACCTCCAGGGCCTCGAGGCCGCGGTGCGCGGCGCGCTGAAGGCGGCGGCCGCGGCGCCGGGCTTCGCGCCGGACCGCGTGATCGGGCT
>VGWF01000122.1 GCA_016873715.1 Lentisphaerota bacterium
GCCGTCCGCGCCGTGGTCGACTGGGCCTCGAAGCGCGACGACACGCTGGTTCTCGTCACGGCGGACCACGAGACGGGCGGGCTCAAGGTCGTCGAGGGCAAGGCGGCCGGCACGATGCCGTCCGTGACCTGGTCGAGCAAGGGCCACACCACGACCGACGTGCCGCTGTGGGGCAAGGGGCCGGGTTCCGAGATGATCGCCGGGCTGCTGGACAACACGGACGTCTTCCGTCTCATCTCGGGGACCTTCGAGAAGCCGACGCGCTTCGTGCCGCCGGTCGGCGAATCCTCCGGCGGATCCGACTCCGGCACGAAGGGCATGGACTGAGCCCGCCTCGGCGGGTCACGTGACGAAGTGCTCGTAGCCCCGTCCGACGGGGCCGGCCGAGCCGTCCCTTCGCAGCATCAGCCTCCCCCTGGCGGGCGTGACGACACCGATCGGCGTCGCCGGCAGCGCGGGGAAGGCGCGGCGCCATGCCCGCGCGAACGCCGTCGCGCGGGACTTCGAGACCGTGAAGAGCAGTTCGAAATCCTCGCCGTCGCCGAGGGCGTGATCGAGCGCGCCGCGTCCGTCGCGCAGGCGCCGGGCGGCGGCCGAGACGGGGATCCGCGCCGCATCGAGGTCCGCCCCCACGCGGCTCTCCTCGAGGATCCGGCGCAGGTCCGAGGCGAGCCCGTCGCTGACATCCATCATCGAGGTCGCCCAGCCGCCCCGCGCGATCCACCGGCCGGCTTCGACGCGGGGTTCGAACGCGAGATGCCGGCCGAGGATGCTGCCGCCGAGGCGCCCGGTGACGTGGATCACGTCGCCGGGGCGCGCGCCGCGACGGAGGACCGCCCGGCCCCGCTCGACGCGACCGACCGCGAAGGCGTGCAGTTCGAGGCGCGGCCCCCGGGCGACGTCGCCGCCGACGATCGCGGCGCCATGGCGCGCGCACAGCGCGGTGGCCCCGCGGTAGATGTCCTCGATCCGCCGCACGGAGGCGGCCGGCGGCGCGACGAGGTCGAACAGCACGTGGAGCGGCTCGCCGCCCATCGCGGCGATGTCGCTGATCACGCGGCCGGCCGCCTTGTGCCCGATGCGCCGGCCCGGGGTGTCGGGGAGGAAGTGGACGCCCTCGATGACGGGATCCGTCGTGAGCAGCCAGTCCCACGCGGCGCCGCGGACGCGCACGACGGCGCAGTCGTCGCCGATGCCGCGCGCGACATCGCGGCCGCGGCCGACGCGCGCGGCAAGGCGCCGGATCAGGCCGCGCTCGCCCAGGTCGCCGACGCGCTCGGGGGACGGGGATGATCTCGATCCGTTCACCGGGCCAGCGTACCCGCGCGCCGGGGGGAAGACAAAACGGAATCGGCCGGCCCGGCCTTGTCTTCCGGCCCCGTCGGACATAGTCTGCCCCGGCATGAGGCCGACGCCCAGACCGACCCCGCCGCCCGCGGCCGCACCCAGGCGCAGGATCTCGACGCTTGAGATCGTGTTGCTGACGGTCCTGTCCGGTTTCGCCGCCGGCGCGGTCTACAAGATGGTGGCGCCGTCCGACGGGGCGCGCAGGCCCGCGGGGCAGGCCGATGCGGGAGCGGTCGAGGCCGCCCGCGCGCACCGGGCCGGCGAACAGCCGCGCGAGCTTCGCGGCCCCGCGGCAGCGCCGGCGGCCGAGCCGTCGCGCGACGGGGAGCCGTCCGCGGAGCCCGAAGGCGGGAACGGCGTCCGGCTTCTCCACGGCGCCGACGACGACGACTCCCTCGACCCCCTCGGCATGAAGCGGAAGGCCGGGATGGCGTGGCGGACGCCCGGCGAGAGCGGTTCGCCGACCCCGGCCGCCGGCGGCGGTCACGGGGCGGCCGCGGCGACGGCGCGCTCGCCGGCCGTCGAGAAAATGAGGCAGGCGGCGGCCCGGGGGGAACCGATCCCGCCCCTCTCCCACTCCGAGGTCTCGAAACTGCAGGAACCGGACATCCGCGACGCGCTGCAGGCGCTCGAATCGATGCCATGGGGGCCCGAGGCGAGCCGGATGTTCCAGGACGTCATCGCGCGGTGGGGCCAGGTGAACCCCTCCGCGGCGATGGAGTACGCGATGAGCCTCGAGAGCCTGCGCACCCGGAACAGCGCGGTGGGCAGCGTGCTCGACACCTGGTCGCGCGCCGATCCGCGGGCGGCCTACGACTGGTTCAGCCGGCAGATGCGGGAGAACCCCGGTTCGGTTTACGGCGCCACCCGGAACCTGTTTTCCAACATGGCCCACCAGGATTCAAGTTGGGCGCTGCAGCAGGCGTGGTCGCTCCAGGACCCCGGCATCAAGCGGACCGCCGTCCAGAGCATCTACGACCGCATGGTCCGCGACGGCCAGGGCGACGATCTCGTGTCGATGCACGACCGCATGGCCTCGGGGCCCGACCGCAACCTCCTCTCCGAGGCGATCATCTCGATGTGGACGCCGTACCAGCCCGAGCGGGCCGCGCAGTGGGCGATGGCGATCGACGACATCCCGACGCGCCAGAAATCGCTCGACCGGGTGGTCTCCTCGTGGACCGCCGACCGGCCGTCGGAGGCCGCCGACTTCGTCCTGACCCTGCCCGAGGGCGACCAGCGCAGCCGCAGCCTGGCCAAGGTGGTCGACACGTGGGCCCGGGGGGACGTCGAGCAGGCCGCCGACTGGATGGCCCGCCAGTCCCCGTCGCCCGCCATGGATCCGGCCATGCAGAGCCTCGCGCAGGCGATGATCCCCCGGGATCCCGCCGCGGCCGTCTCGTGGGCCAACAACATTGTCGACCCCAAGGCGCGCGAGCGGACGCTCAGCCGCGCCGCCTTCCAGTGGATGCAGGTCGCGCCGGACCAGGCCCGCGCGGCCATCCCGGGAATGGGCCTTTCGCCCCAGATGCAGCAACGGCTTCTCGGGCCACCCGCAGCCCGGTGATCGTGGCGTGGAACGGTTCCTGCTGTATGATCTGTGGGGCCATGGGCCGATGAACACAAGCCCCCGACGAGGAATGACGATGCGATCGGTCATGATGCTGGGTGGACGGGTTTCGGGCCTTGCTGCCGCCCTGGTCCTCGCGCCGGTCGCGCGGGCGGACGTTGCCGCCCCGTACGCGAACGACTTCAACTCGGGCGATGTCTCCGCCTTCGTTGAGCAGCCGTCCTCCCGCTGGGCGCCGGGAGCGCGGGCTACTTGTATACCGATGCCGATTCGGATGTTACAAACGTCACCGATTCCGCCGTCGTGGTCCTCCAGAACCTCGGCGGGCCGGTGCAGAGCAACTTCGTCCTTTCGGCCCGCTTCACGATCCAGTCGGCCTCCGAAGCGCCGGCCGGAACGGGCGAGCGATTGGGAATCATGCTCGCGGCCCTCGCGGACTCGACCCTCTCCACGGGGTACTTCTTCTCCGTCGGCGCGGGAGAGGACGTCGTGGGATTCGAGGAGGGCATGGCCTTTTACAAGAATGGCACCCACTCCGGCCAAACCACGAATTTCATCATCCTGGGCCCCGCGACGGACGGAAGCGAGACGTGGAAGCTGACGGTCCATGGCGAGTACCTCCCGGGCAACCAGATCCGCTTCGGCTTCAGGGCGGAGAACGAGACCGACGGTCTTGTGTCCTCCAATTCGTGGACGGATTCCTCGGGCCTGGTCTGCACGGGCGCGCACTTCGGCCTGGTGGTCGCGCACACGCGGTACGTGAGTTCCGTGCGGTTCGATGACGTTTCGATCGCCTTCGGCGACGGCTCGGGAGCCGGTCTCTCCAAGGGCGTTCTCTTCCTCGACGAGTTCACGACCCCGCCGGAATCGAACGGGTGGACCATCGTCCAGAAGGATGCCTCCCGCATCACCGTGACGGGCGGCGTCTGCCGGGTCGCCAGCGGCAACGGCGACATGTACTGGGACTACATCAATTACCGCAACCTGTTTCGCCGGCCCTGCCCGACGACGAACGACTTCTGCGCGACGCTGCGGGTGAACTCGTTCCAGCCGACCAACGACAACGTGCAGCTCAACCTGCTGGCCTACGACGACGAGAACTCGCACGTCCGCCACATCTACGGCCATCTCGAGGGGGCGCGGGCGTTCCGCTTCTTCGCGGAGACCAACGAGGAGCCGCAGGCGGCGTTCTTCGACGTGCCCGCCGACTTCGGCGACGGCCGGTTCTGGATGCGGCTGACCAAGCAGGGCACCATCTACCGGCAGTACTGGAGCACCAACGGGCTCACTTTCCACAGGACGGGCTCGGCCCTCGACTACGGGGACGGCACTCCCGCGTACGTCGCGTTCTGGGTCGGCGCCGATTTCGAATTCCCCGCCACCGCCACGCCGGCGGTCATCGAGTCCTTCGAGGTCCGCGAGTTCCCGGACTTCCCGTCGGTGGCCGCGATCGACGGCGGAACGACGGGCATGACGGTCTTCGTGCAGAATCTCTACGAGGCGACGACCGCCCGGGTGGAGCGCTGCACGAACCTCGCCTCGAACGACTGGACGAACGTCGGCACGTTCGCCGTCTCGGTCGACAGCACGAACGTGGTCGACGCCACGCTTCCCGAGACGAACCGGTTCTTCTATCGCGTCGTTCTGCCCTGAGCCGGGGCCCGTCCCCGCGCTTGGATCTCGCCTCCGGGCGCCTTCTCGAGCGCGAACCGTGCGACGGCATCACGATGGACTGCCTCGGCGCGCCCGGCAGGACCGGCGTCAGCCCCCGAAGCCTCGTCGATTCCGGAGCGCCCGGGTTTGGACGGCGATTCCGGCCGGGTGTGTTATCTTGGGACTCCGGCGGCCGGCACGGCACCGGCCGGAAAGAGATCCTGCATGAAGGCGACGGCATGGTGGACAGCGGTTCTGGGACTGTCGGCCACCGCGGCGGTGTCCCAACAGGACGGGGCTCCGCGCCGGGGCGCGCCGTCCATCCCCGCCCCGGTCCTCGGCGGCTCCGCCGGGCCCGCGGCGGCCCCGAAGCCGGAGGCACGGTCCGAACTTCCGCCGGGCGTCGAGGTCGTGCGCGACATCCCCTACGCGAAGGCCGCAGGCCGCCGCCTGCGGCTCGATCTCTACCTTCCCGTCACGCAGCCGAAGCCCTGGCCCGTGATCGTGTGGATCCACGGCGGCGCGTGGCGCGGCGGCGACAAGACGCCCTGCGACGGGCTCCCCGTCCTGGAGAAGGGCATCGCCGTCGCCAGCATCTCCTACCGGCTCAGCGGCGAGGCCGTGTTCCCGGCCCAGATCGAGGACTGCAAGGCCGCGGTGCGCTGGCTGCGCGCCAACGGGAGACGGCGCGGCCTGGACGTTGAGCGAATCGGCGCCTGGGGGTCCTCGGCCGGCGGGCACCTTGCCGCGCTGCTGGGAACCACGGGCGGCGTGAAGGCCTTCGACGTCGGCGCGAACCTCGACCAATCGAGCCGCGTGCAGGCCGTCTGCAACTACTACGGGCCCGCGGATCTCTCCCTCATGCAGGCCCACTCGGGGCCCGAGAGCCGCCTCCGCCACGATCTGCCCGATTCGCCCGAGTCCCTGCTGATCGGCGGGCGGGTCGCCGACCATCCGGACAAGGCCGCCGCCGCGAGCCCCGTCACCTACGCCACGCCCGACGACCCGCCGTTCCTGACGGTCCACGGGACGGCCGACCCCCTCGTTCCGATCGGCCAGGCGCGCGTCCTGGACGAGGCCCTCCGCGCGGCCGGCGTTCCGTCCACCCTCATCGTTCTCGACGGCGCCGGCCACGGCGGCCGCGAATTCCAAACCCCCGTCCTCCGCGCGGAAATCCTCCGGTTCTTCGAACGGCACCTCCGTCCCTGAGTCACCCCCGGCCTCCGCACCGACGGCCGCAGGGGCATCGCCGCCGCCCGCGCGATCGAGATCCGGCAGAAGCCCGGCGGCCTTCGTCCGGATGCGGAGCGGCCCGCCGGACCGCGTCCGCCGTCGCGCCGGAATGCGAAGGGGCGCGCCGGGCCGGTTGGCCCGCGCGCGCCCCTCTCGCGATCCGCCCCCGGTCAGGCGGCGGCGGTCTTGAGGACCGCGCCGACGAACACGAGCACGAAGAGGGCGATGGTCTCGATGATGCCGAGGACCATCAGGTAGTTGCCGAAGCCCTTGCCGGTCTCGGCCATGGCGTCGGAGGCCGCCGCGCCGGCAACGCCCTGCCACCAGGCCGAGGCGCCGATCGCGAGTCCGCCGAAGATGCCGGCGCCGAGCATGGCGCCCCAGTTGGCGAAGCCGGCCGCGTTGCACAGCGCCACCATCTGGTTCATCAGGATCATCCCGTAGATCGTCTGCGACATCGGCGCGCCGACGAACACGAAGAGGATGAAGGGGGCCGCCTTGTTCTGCGCGAAGCACTTCTTCCACGCGCCGATCGCCGCGGGGCCCGCCGCGCCCGTTCCGAGGGCCGACCCGGCCGCCGACAGCCCGAACACCGCCGCCGCGCCCAGCTTGCCCAGAGTTACCATCGATGCCGCATCCATTGCCTGGCTCCTTTCCGCTGTCGTTACGCTTCCGGCCCGCCCGCGTCCCGGGCCCGCCGGAACGGTTGATACGGGACGCCTGTCCACTGCAGGCCGATGTGGCCTGAAAACTCGAGGGTGTTGAGCCGCACGCCGTGCACCATCACGCCCATCAGGGCGAGGACCACGTTGAGCGCGTGCGCGAGGAAGAGGAAGACCGCCGCGATCAGCCCCGTCGCCCACGAGCCGAACATGGGGGCCAGCATCGTGTTGAAACTGTTGGCGACGGCGAATGAGGCGGTGCCGACGGCGAAGAGGCGGATGTAGGAGACCACGTCGACGAAGTTGCTGACGAGGTTCAGCGGCAGCATCGCGTGGTTGAACCACTCGGCCTTGAGCTGCCCCACCGGGGTCATGAAGAGGACGATCAGCACGACGCTGGCGATGAAGACGGGGCCCATGAAGGACGGGAACGTGTCGCCGAGGACCATCTTGTTCGCGTAGAAGAACATCGTCCACGTCGTCCCCAGCCAGCCGAGCTGCGCGAGCGACTGCAGGCTGCGGCCCATCCGGAGGATGTTCCAGAGGTGCGCGAGCGACAGGTGGACGACGGCGATGATGAAGCAGAGGCGCTTCACGTTCTCCTCGTTCTCCAGCCACGTGACCGTCAGCGGCCATGCCTTCGGATGAATGCCGAAGAAGACGCCCGTGATGACGCCCCAGGCGATCGTCGCCACGCTCATCGTGTCGATGAGGTTGAACAGCTTGCGCGGGGCGTCCGGGAACTTGCGGCGCGCCCAGAAGCTGGCGCCGAGGAACAGCGCGCCGTAGCCGGCGTCGCCGACGAGCATCGCGAAGAAGAGGCCGAAGAAGACGAGGAACATCGCGCCGATGTCGAGTTCGCGGTAGCCGGGCAGGATACCGATGAACTTCATCAGCGGCTCGATCGGCCGGACCCACTTCGGGCTGCGGATCAGCGTCGGCACGCTGTCCTCCGCGCCGGGCTCCTCGTCGATGACGCCCCAGCCGCACTTGGCGGCGGCCTCGTGGATGCAGCCGATGTCCGTGGCCGGGCAGAACCCGCGCAGGTAGACGATGCGCGCCGACGCCTCGCCCATGCCCGACCGGGCCTCGGCAAGCCGGAGACGATCCTCCGCCTCGGCCGTGAGCGCCGCCACCGCCGGCCGGTCGCCGGCGAACTCCGCGGCCTCCGTCGCGAGCGCCGCCGAACGGGCGTCGAGTTGGGCCAGCCGTGCGTCGATCGCGGAGATCGACAACACCGGCATGCGGACCTCCTGCGCCGGGAGCTTCGGGGCCTCGCCGCGGTGGATCACCGAGAAATGGACCGCGTGCTTCGTCCGGCCCAGCTCCGTCAGCACCGCGCCCTCCGGCGCCGTCACCGGCTCCTTGGGGCTGCCCTGGTACAGACGGACGAAGATGCCCCTGGCCGCCAGCGCCTTCGCGGCGGCCGGGTCGAAATCGCCGAAGGGCAGGATCCGCTGCCGCTCGATGCGAAGGCCCTCGGCCTCGTCGGCGACCTCCTTGCGCTCGTGGACGATCCTCCACATCGCGTTCACGACGTCGATCGGGCTGCGGCCGGACGGCTTCGCCCGGGGCGAGGCCGGAAGGACTTCCAGGGCGCGGCTGACGTGCTCGAATTCCTTGCGGGCGGACTCGATGTCGTCCGTCTCGGCCGCGCGGACGGCCTCGACATGCACGACGCCGATCTGGCGCAGATACTCCAGCGCCGCGTCCCGGTCGTTGTCCAGGACCAGCACCGTCACCTTTTTCATCGGCACGATCATGCCGCGGTTCCCTTTTCGACGGACTTGCCCTTGGCGATCTTGGAGCGGGCCACCTCGGCGGTCATCTGGTCGCCGAGGAAGATCCGGATCACGCGGATGTTGTCCTTCGCCTCCGGGATCTTCACCTTCTCGAAGAGATTCACGCGCTGGGTCGTGGTGCGCAGCTCCTCGGCCAGCCGCCGGAGCTGCTCCTCGATCACTTCGCGCTCGGCGCGGAGGCGGGCGAGGGTCTCGAGCATGGACAGCCCGTCGTCGGTCCAGGCCGGCGTGGCGAAGAGGTCCGGAACGGAGCGCTCGAACGCGATGCCCTCGAAGACCGGGATCGCGACGCCGGCGATGTTGCCGGTCGATCGCTTCACGGCGCCGATCTTGAGCAGCGTATCGAGGGGGAGCGGCTCGGCGAAGAGCCTCACCCACGCGGCGAGCTGCTCGCGCGCGGCCTTCTCCTCGCCCCGCTTGGCCTCGACCTTCGCCTCGAGCCCGCGCACCTCCAGCTGCAGCTGCTGCTTCTTCAGCAGGAGAGTCGGCAGGTAGCGCTGGAAGCGCTTCAGCGCGTCCCGCTGGGCCTTCAGCTCGTTCTTCGTATGTTTGATCTTCGCCATGGACCTAGGCGGCGGTCGTCCTCTTCGGCCAGAACTTCCGGGTGAGCTTGCTCGGGATGCCGGTTTCCTCCGGCGAGAAGCAGTCCGCCAGGATCTGCCAGCCGAGGTCGAGCGCCTGCTCGAGCGGGATGTTGACGCGCAGGTCCATCATCTCCGCCTCGAACCGCTCGCCGTACTTGAGCAGGTTGCGGTCCCACGCGCTCATGCGGAAGCCCATCGACTGCTTCTCGAGCGTCTCCTTGTACGACGCGTAGAGCTGGATCATCGTGTTCATGATGGTCCGGTGATCCTCGCGCGTCTTGGAGTTCACGAGCTGCTTGAGGCGGCTCAGCGAGCCGAACGGCTCGATGCGGCCGTTGCGCAGGTAGAACTGGCCCTCGGTGATGTAGCCGGTGTTGTCCGGCACGGGGTGGGTCACGTCGTCGCCCGGCATCGTCGTCGCGGCGAGGACGGTGATCGAGCCGGCGGTGTCGAAGTCGACGGCCTTCTCGTAGCGCGCGGCGAGCTGGCTGTAGAGGTCGCCCGGGTAGCCGCGGTTCGACGGGATCTGCTCCATCGTGATCGCGATCTCCTTCATGGAGTCCGCGAAGTTGGTCATGTCGGTCAGCAGCACGAGCACGCGCTTCTTCTGCAGCGCGAACTGCTCGGCGACCGCGAGGCAGATGTCCGGCACGAGCAGGCACTCCACCGTCGGATCGGCGGCGGTGTGGATGAACAGGATCGAGCGCGACAGCGCGCCCTCCTTCTCCAGCGTGTCGCGGAAGAAGAGGTAGTCGTCGTGCTTGAGCCCCATGCCGCCGAGGATGATCAGGTCCACCTCGGCCTGCAGCGCGATGCGCGCGAGGAGCGGGTTGTAGGGTTCGCCGGCGACCGAGAAGATCGGCAGCTTCTGCGATTCGACGAGCGTGTTGAACACGTCGATCATCGGGATGCCGGTGCGGACCATGTTGCGCGGGATGATGCGCTTGGCCGGGTTCACCGACGGGCCGCCGATCTCGATCAGGTTCTCGTGGATCGCCGGGCCCTTGTCGCGCGGCACGCCGCTGCCGGTGAAGATGCGGCCCATCAGCGACTCCGAGAACGGCACCTGCATCGTGTGGCCGAGGAAGCGGATCTGCGAGTCCGTCGAGATGCCGCGGCTGCCGGCGAAGACCTGGAGGTCGACGCGGCCACCCTCGATGCGGATGACCTGCGCCAGCGACACGCCCTGGCCGGAGGTGACCTGCGCGAGTTCGCGGTAGGTGACGCCCGTCGCCTGCACCGTGATGACGTTGCCGGCGATGCGCTCGATGCGGTGATACACCCTATGCATAGTCCGTCACCTCCGCGACCATCTTCTCGATGCGGGCCTCGAGCGCGCCGAATTCCTCGCTCGTCTGCTCCGCGCGGTTCCAGTCCTTCGTCGCCTGCGTCAGGTGCTGGAAGAACTTGCGCGCGGCGTCCTTCGACTCGAAGGCCATCTTCGTCTTCAGGATCTTCACGATCCGGCCGAACACGTAGGTCTGCCGGTCGGCGGGCGTCGCCGCGTCGACCGCGTGGTAGGCGTCCTGCTGGAGGTAGACCGCGTCGACGTACTCGGCCTTCAGGTAGACCGTGAAGTCGTCGATCGAGGTGCCCTCCTCGCCGACGACCTTCATCATCTGGTTGACGTCGTTGCCCTGGATCAGCATCCGGCGGGCGAGGGCGACCTGCTCGGACGGGACGACGCCCTCGTACTTGCTCCACGACTCCAGCGGATGGATCGCCGGGTAGCGGCGCTGGTCGGACCGTTCGCGCGAGAGGCCGTGGAAGGCGCCGACCACCTTCAGCGTGCTCTGCGTCACCGGCTCCTCGAAGTTGCCGCCGGCCGGGCTGACGGTTCCGCCGATCGTGACCGAGCCGAGCGAGCCGTCCTTGAGCTTCACGATCCCGCCGCGCTCGTAGAACGAGGCGATCACGGACTCGAGGTAGGCCGGGAAGGCCTCCTCGCCCGGGATCTCCTCGAGGCGGCCGGACATCTCGCGCAGCGCCTGCGCCCAGCGCGAGGTCGAGTCGGCCAGCAGCAGCACGTTGAGGCCCATCTGCCGGTAGTACTCGGCGATCGTCACCGCGGTGTAGACCGACGCCTCGCGCGCGGCGACGGGCATCGAGCTGGTGTTGCAGATGATCAGCGTGCGCTCCATCAGGCTCTTGCCGGTGCGCGGGTCGGTCAGCGCGGGGAACTCGCGGAGCGTCTCGACGACCTCGCCGGCGCGCTCGCCGCAGGCGGCGACGATCACGATGTCGACGTCGGCGTAGCGGCTCGTGATCTGCTGCAGCACCGTCTTGCCGGCGCCGAAGGGGCCGGGGATGCAGTAGGTGCCGCCGCGCGCGACCGGGAAGAACGTGTCGACGATGCGGACCTTCGTCGCCAGCGGCTCCGTCGGGCGCAGGCGCTCGGCGTAGGCGCGGATCGGGATCTTCACCGGCCAGCGCTGCATCAGGCGGACTTCGTGCACGACGCCGTCGGCGTCGCGGAGCTTCGCGACGACCCCGTCGACCGTGTACGCCCCCGCCGCCGCGACCCCGTCGACCGTCAGCTGCCCGCGCAGTCCGAACGGGACCATGATGCGGTGCTGGAAGATGCCCTCGGGCACGGAGCCGATCGTCTCCCCCGCGGTGACCGTCTGCCCGGCCTTCGCCGCCGGCGTGAACGCCCACTTCGCCTCCCGGGGCAGCGCCTCGAGGTAGCGGCCGCGCTGCAGGAAGAAGCCGCATTCCTCGGCCAGCTTCGGCAGCGGGTTCTGGAGGCCGTCGAAGATCTGCGTCAGCAGGCCCGGGCCGAGCTCGACCGAGAGAAGCTCGCCGGTGAAGTCGACGCGGTCGCCCTCCTTCAGGCCCGTCGTGTCCTCGAACACCTGCAGCTCCGCGTAGCGGCCGCGGACGCGGATCACCTCGGCCTTCAGCCGGCTCTCGCCAAGCGCCGCGTAGGCGACTTCGTTCTGGACGACCGGCTTCTCGAACTCCACCGTGAGGAGGTTGCCGTTGACGCCCACGATCCTGCCGATGTTTTCGCTCATGGTTTCGTTCCCGATTCCGCGCCGGCCGCTCCGACGAAATCCTCGACCCGCTTCACGCCCGCATCCTCGGCCATCCCGGCCCACCGCGCGGCGATGCCCAGTTTCACCGCGAAGGCCAGCACCGCGGGGAGCCCGAAGGGCTCGAACCGCGCGAGATCCTCCGCCGTCCGCCAGCGGCAACGATCCAGCTCCTGCTCCCGCTCGAGCGGGTTCGGCTTCGCGAAGGCGTCGGTGACGGCCTTCGCCACCGACATGTCCCACCCGGCGTGATCCCGAAGGTAGGGCCTCGCTTCGACGCCCAGGTGCGCCGCCCGCGCGCGCGCCACCCCGTTGCGGAGCTGCGTCTCCCTCGCCTGCCACTCGGCGACGAACCTCACCCCCGGCGCCGGGGCGCCGGTCAGGAGGGCATCGAGCGCCGCCAGATCGGCCCGCGACAGCACGCCCTCGCACTTCGCGCGGAACTCCGCGACGCCGAAGGACGGCGGGGCGCCGAACACAAGCGTCGGGAGGCTGGCGGCGAGGTAGGTGTAGTTCACGGCGGATCCGGTCGCTACGACTTGGCCTGCTCCCCGTCGCCGGCCTCGCGGGCCGCGCGGTGGACGATCTCCGCCAGGTGCGGCCGCAGGAAGTTGCAGAGCGCCTCGGCGATCGCCGGCTTGGTGAACTCGTGGAAGATGTGGCCGTCCTTGAGGGCGACCCGGAACCCGCCGGCGATGCCGCTCTCGGCGCGGATGGTGAGGCCCTGCACGAGGTGCTGGCGGTACTGGTCCGCGAAGAATTGCACGATCTGCGCCTGGTCCTTCTCGTCGATCAGGAACTCGATCCGGCTCTCGGCGCCGCCCTGCGTCGCGTAGACCTGCGCGATCTTGAGCATCATTTGCTTCAACATCTCGGCGTCCATCGCGCCCTTGACCGCCTCGCCGACGATGTCCTCGAGGATGTTCTCGATGCCCTGGCCGACGGTGATCAAGAGGTCGCGCGCCGCCTGCTCCAGCGTCCGCTGGCTCCGCTCGACGAACACCTGCGAGTCCTTCTCCGCCTTCTCGAGGATGGCCTTCGCCTTGGCCTCGGCGTCCTTGACGGCGGCGGCCGCCTTCTCCTTGGCCTGGGCAACAATCTGGGCCGCATCCTTTTCCGACTTATCAACGGCTTCCTTCTGGATGCGTTCGATCAGGTGTTTCAGCTCTTCCGCCATGATGAGGACTCCTTCCGGCCGGCCCGGCGCCGCGGATCAAAGACCCGAGACTATACGGGCTTGCTCGGCGGGTTTTCAAGTCCAACCCGCGAAAAGCCCGCGAACGGCCGTTCGTCGGCGTACGGCGCCGGCAGACGGAGAACGGCCGGGTGCGGGGCCGGCGCATCCTCACGGCCGGGACAATCTCGCCTCTTGCGCCCGCCCCGATGTGCGGTAGGCTGCGGTCTGTCATGGGGATGATCGGCCGCGGCGCAGTGTGCGGGAGGACTCAGGGATGGACGAGTCGGCGGGCGGGCGGAATCCGGATGCCGTGTCCTGGCGGGGCCGGGCAGGCGGCCTGGCGGCCATCCTGATCCTGGCAGCCCTCCCCTTCCTCCGGGCCGGCACGGGGCCGACGCCGCCCGACTGGGCCGTGTTCGTAGGCCGCTTTCACCCCGTGGTGCTCCACTTCCCCATCGCCATCCTTGTCGTCGCCGCGCTTCTCGAGCTCTCCCGGCTGCCGGGCCTCCGGCGACTCATCCCCGCGCCGCCGGAGTCCATCACGTTGTTCCTGCTGGCGCTCGGCGCGCTGACGGGCTTCGCCGCCGCCGGAATGGGCTGGCTGCTGAGCCAGACGGGCGGGTACGACGCCGCGCTGCTCCGCCGCCACATGATCCTCGGCCTGGCCGTGCCGGCCGGGGCCATCCTGTCGCTCCTCGCCTGGACCGGCGGCGGCGCCGCCGCCGGACGCGGCCTGCTCTTCGCAACGGCGGGCCTGACCCTCGCCGCGGGCCACCTCGGTGGCGCCTTGACGCACGGCGAGGACTACCCCACGGAGTACGCCCCCGCGCCCGTCCGCCGCGCGCTCGGTCTGCCGGTACGCTCCGACTTCGCGCCCGTCCTCCTTCCCGCCGGCGAACGGCTCGCCTTCCGCGATGTCGTCCGCCCGATCCTTGCGGACCGCTGCATCGCCTGCCACAACGCGGCCAAGGCCATGGGTGGGCTGCGGCTCGACACCCATGGTGCCGTCACAGCCGGCGGAGCCTCCGGGGCCATGACCGGTACGAC
>VGWF01000123.1 GCA_016873715.1 Lentisphaerota bacterium
GGGGGGGGGGGGGGGGGGGAGGAGGGGGGGGGGGGGGGGGGGGGCGATCGGGCTCCGGCCCCCGGATCCCCCCTTCCGTCCCCGGCCCCGCGGCGCTTGACCTCGGGGGGCGGGTTCCGCAGGATGCTTGGCTTTCGCGGGATTCCCGGGAAGAAACGGGGGAGAGCATGAACGAACAGGCGAACGTGTCGATGGAAACGCTGGCCTCGCTGTGCAAGCGGAGGGGCTTCATCTTCCCCGGCTCCGAGATCTACGGCGGGCTCAACGGCTTCTGGGACTACGGTCCGCTCGGCAGCGAGCTGAAGCGGAACGTCCGCGAGGCCTGGTGGCGGGCGGTCGTGCAGCGGCGCGACGACGTCGTCGGCGTCGACTCGGCGATCATCCTGCATCCCCGCGCCTGGGAGGCCTCCGGCCACGTCGGGGGCTTCGCGGACCCGATGGTCGACTGCCGCCAGTGCCGCAAGCGCTTCCGCGCCGACCAGCTCTGCGAGGAGCAGGGGATGAAGCTCGGAAAGGCCGCCGACGGCAAGACGTTCATCCTGCCCGAGGGCGTGAAGTGCACGGCGTGCGGCTCGAAGGACCTCACGCCCCCGCGCGCGTTCAACCTGATGTTCAAGACGTTCGTCGGGCCGGTCGAGGACGACTCCGCGGTCGCCTACCTGCGGCCCGAGACGGCCCAGGGCATCTTCGTCAACTTCAACAACGTGGTCGACACGGCGCGCGTGAAGGTGCCCTTCGGCATCGCGCAGATCGGGAAGGCCTTCCGCAACGAGATCAACCCGCGCAACTTCACGTTCCGTTCGCGCGAGTTCGAGCAGATGGAGCTGGAGTTCTTCATCAAGCCGGGCACCGACGCCGAGTGGCACGAGTACTGGGTCGCGGAGCGCCTGAAGTGGTACCAGACGATCGGCCTGCCCGAGGGCCGCCTGCACCGCTACGTCTATCCGAAGGAGGACCTGGCCCATTACGCGAGCGCGTGCGTCGACGTGATGTACGAGTTCCCGTTCGGCACGCAGGAGCTGGAGGGCATCGCGGCCCGCGGCAACTTCGATCTGAGCCGCCACCAGGAGTTCAGCGGGAAGTCGATGGAGTACTTCGACCAGGAGAAGAACGAGCGGTTCATCCCGCACGTCGTCGAGCCCTCCGCCGGCGTCGACCGCATCACGCTGGCGGTGCTCTGCGAGGCCTACCGCGAGGAGTGGGTGCCGGCGGGCGACACGCCCGGCGGCGTGCTCCCGGCCGAGCCGGGCAAGCCCGCCCCGCAGGGCTACGAGGTGCGCACGGTCATGAAGTTCGCGCCCTGCGTCGCGCCCATCAAGGCCGCGGTCTTCCCGCTGCTCAAGAACAAGCCGGACCTCGTCGCGAAGGCCCGCGGGATCCACGAGACCCTGAAGCGCCGCTGGAACGTCTTCTACGACCAGACCGGTGCGATCGGCCGCCGCTACCGCCGCCAGGACGAGGCCGGGACGCCGTTCGGCATCACGGTCGACTTCCAGACGCTCGAGGACGACACCGTCACCCTGCGCGACCGCGACACGATGAAGCAGGAACGCGTCCCCGCCGCCGAGCTCGCCGCGCGCGTCGCCGCCGCGGTGGAGGGATAGGGGAAGAGCGGAGAGCGAAGAGCGGAGAGCGGAGAGGGAAGAGCGGGGAGACGGAAGGCGGGAGTGGGGAGACGGAAGCCGGGAGCCGGGAGCAGGGAGCCGGGAGCGGAGAGCCGGGAGCCGGAAGCCGGGAGTGGAGAGCCGGGAGCCGCCCGGGTTTCTTCCAACCCTTGGAGGCCCGGCGACCGTCGAAATCCGAGGATTGGAAGCTCCGGGAGGGGAAGCGCGAAATCCTGATTCCGAAGCGCGAAACAAGCACGAATCCGGACCCATGCGGCAAGTCCGAAACCGGACGGGCTGTTTGAGGTTTGCCGGTTGGGATTTCGAATTTGTTTCGTGCTTCGGAATTCCGGTTTCGTGCTTTCCCTGTGCGGTCTTGCGCGGAGGCGCGGGGTTGCCTAGAGTCCGGGCCGGAGACGCGCGGTTGATGCCCATGATGTCCGTCACATGCCGCCGGTGCGGGAACCGGTTGGAGGTTGATTCCGCCTTCCTGGGCGAGACGCTCTATTGCGCCGTCTGCAACTCGGCCGTGCGGATCGAGGCCGATACGGCGCCCGCGCCCGCAGCCTCCGCGCCCCCGGCGGCGGCCCCGTCGTCCGTTCCGTCCGCACCGGCCCCCGTCGCGCCGCCGGCCCGGCCGGAGACGCCGAAGCTGCGGCTGGCGGGCGACCGGATCGCGTCGGGCGAGGGGCGGGCCTGTCCGGCCTGCAGCTTCATCATGGACACGGACGACATCGTCTGCGCGAACTGCGGGCACAACACGAAGACCGGGGCTTCGATGGCGGATGTGGCCCGCCGGAGCGAGGCGATGCGGCAGCTCGTCACGCTGGCGACCACGGTGCTCGTTCTCATCGCCGCGGGCTGGATCGTGTGGAAGGCCGGCTGGCTTTCGTTCGACGTCCGCGGCGCGATCGGCGCCGGGGCGGACGCGCCCGCGGCGGGGACGAACGCCGCCCCCGTAGCGTTGCCGCCGCCCCCGCCGGAGGTTGTCGCGGAGGTGAGGCGGCAGGTTACGGAGGCCTTCGACCGGGCCTTCCCGGTCGTTGCCGACGGCCTGGGCGTCGTGTTCGAGCGGCTCGACGGCCGGGTTCTTCGCGGCGCGTACCGGTCCGGCGGTGCGCCGGGGACCTTCCGGATCGAGACCGCGGACGGCACGGACGAGACGCACCCGATGGAACGGTTGAAACGCGAGGCGCGCCTCCGGTGCGACGCGGCCTACCGCGCCGCCGAGATCGAGCGCGACATCCGGGGCCGGCTGGGGCCCTAGGCGCAGGGGAGTGACATGGCCGACATCCTCCAGATCGCGGGGCATCCCGTGGGGCCCGGGCAGCCGGCGTTCGTCACGGCCGAGGTCGCGCAGGCGCACGACGGCTCGCTCGGGGCGGCCCACGCCTACATCGACGCGGTGGCCGCGGCGGGGGTCGACGCGGTGAAGTTCCAGGTCCACATCGCCGCCGAGGAGTCGACGCCCGGCGAGCCCTGGCGCGTGAAATTCAGCCGGCAGGACGCGACGCGCTACGACTACTGGAAGCGCATGGAGTTCTCCGAGCCGCAGTGGCGCGACCTCGCGTCGCACGCGCGCGACCGCGGGCTCGCCTTCCTCGCCTCGCCGTTCTCCGTCGCCGCCGTGGACCTGCTCGGGCGCGTCGGCGTGCCGGCGTGGAAGATCGGGGCGGGGGAGGTCGCGACGCCCGACCTGGTGGAGGCCGTCCTCCGCACCGGGCGGCCGGTCCTGCTCTCGACCGGCATGAGCCCGTGGGCGGAGGTCGACGCGGCCGTCGCGCGCATCCGTGCCGCGGGCGTCCCGTTCGCGGTCTACCAGTGCACCACGGCCTATCCCTGCCCGCCGGAGCGCATCGGCCTCAACGTGCTCGCCGAGCTGCGGGCGCGCTACGGCTGCCCGGTCGGCCTCTCCGACCATTCCGGGACGGTTCATCCCGGCCTGGCCGCGTGCGCGCTGGGGGCGGACCTGGTCGAGGTCCATGTGACGTTCTCGCGCGAGGCGTTCGGGCCCGACGTGCCGGCGTCGCTGACGATGGCGGAGCTGCGCACGCTGGTCGAGGGGGCGCGGAGCATCGGGCGGATGCTGGCGTCGCCGGTGGACAAGGACGCCGAGGCGGCGGCGCTCGCGGAGATGCGCGCGGTCTTCCGCAAGCGCGTCGTGGCGCGGCGCGACCTGCCCGCCGGCCACCGGCTGGCGGCGGGGGACATGGCATTCAAGAAGGCCGCGGGCGGCGCGCCGGCGGACGGCGCGGGCGCGCTCGCCGGGCGCGTGCTGCGCCGCGCGGTCCGCGCGGACGAGAGCATCGGGGAAGGCGACGTTGAATAGGAAACCCAGGACGAAGCGGGCGGCGGCGAAGCGCAAGGTGTGCGTGGTCCTCGTCGACCGCGCCAACTACGGCCGGCTGAAGCCGGTCATGCGGGCGATCGCCGGCCACCCGGGGCTCGAGCTCCAGACCGTGTGCACGGGCACGATGCTGCTCGAGCGGTTCGGCGAGGCGGTGTCGATCGTGGAGAAGGACGGCTTCCGCGTCGACGGCCGCATCTACGTCGAGCTCGAGGGCTCGGTGCCGACGACGATGGCCAAGTCCGTCGGCTTCGCGGTGATCGAGTTCGCGACCGAGTTCCACCGCCTCAAGCCCGACATCGTGCTGCTGATCGGCGACCGCTACGAGGCGCTGGCCGCGGCGATCGCGGCGGCCTACATGAACCTCTGCCTCTGCCACATCCAGGGCGGCGAGGTCAGCGGCTCGATCGACGAGAGCGCGCGCCACGCGATCACGAAGTTCGCGCACTACCATTTCCCCGCGACGGAGCGCTCCGCGAAGTACCTCGTCCGCATGGGC
Organism: Lentisphaerota bacterium; assembly: GCA_016873715.1. Taxonomy (GTDB): domain Bacteria; phylum Verrucomicrobiota; class Kiritimatiellia; order PWTM01; family PWTM01; genus VGWF01. The sequence goes on from VGWF01000123.1 coordinate 4,451, forward strand.
GAGGACCCCGCGACGGTCTTCCCCGTCGGCTGCCCGTGCGGCGATGCGATCCTGCGCCGCGCGCCGCGGCTGCCCGCCCGCGACTTCGGGCGCGGCAGCGGCGCCCGGATCGATGCGCGGAAGCCGTACTTCCTCGTGATCTTCCACCCGGTCACGACGCGCTTCGGCGACGAGCGGGGCCAGGTCGAGGAGATTCTCGCCGCCCTGCACGGGCTGGACCACCCGACGCTGTGGCTGTGGCCGAACATCGACGCCGGCTCCGACCACATCAGCAAGGCCCTGCGGGTCTACCGGGAGCGCCATCCCGGGAACCGGTGGCTGCACATGATGAAGAACCTGCCGCCGGAGCACTTCCAGGCGGCGCTCTACCACGCCCGCTGCGCGATCGGCAACTCGAGCAGCTTCATCCGCGACAGCACGTTCATGGGGACGCCCGTCGTGCTCGTCGGTGACCGCCAGGTCGGCCGCGAGACCGCCGCGAACCTCGTCGAGGCGCCCTGCGCCGCGGACGCCATCCGCGCCGCGATCGAGCGCCAGTGCGCGCACGGCCGCTACCGGCCCTCGACGCTCTACGGCGACGGCACCGCCTCGGCCGCGATCGCCCGGCGCCTCGCGGCGCTTCCGCTCTACCGCCAGAAGCGGCTGCATTTCATCCATGAGCGCTGAGCCGGCACCGTCCGCCGCGCGCCCGTCCGTGCTGGGCCTGATCCCCGCCCGCGGCGGGTCGAAGGGGTTTCCGGGGAAAAACGTCGCCCCGCTCGCCGGCCGGCCGCTGATCGCGCACACGGTCCGCGCGGCGCTCGCGAGCCGCCGCCTCGGCGACGTCGTCGTCAGCACCGACAGCGAGGCCATCGCCGACGCCTGCCGCGCCGCCGGGGCCGCGGTGCCGTGGCTCCGGCCCGCGGACCTGGCGGGCGACACGACGCGGATGCAGGATGTCGCCCTCCACGCCCTCGCGACGCACCCCCGCGGCGACCGGTTCGACTACCTGCTCCTGCTCCAGCCCACCGCGCCGCTGCGCACGCCGGAGGACATCGATGCCGCGATCGACCTCGCCGCGCGGCACGACGCCGACTCCGTCACGTCCTTCACGCCGATCGAGACGCACCATCCCTACTACATGTACCGGTTCGAGCCGGAGGCCCCCGGCCGGCCCGCGCGCGTGACGCCCTTCGTCAACTACGAGCCCGGCCTGCCCCGCCAGGCCTTCCCGAAGTGCGTCTACCGCAACGGGGCCATCTACCTCGTCCGCCGGACCTGGCTGCTCGCGCACCGCGCCTTCGTCGCACCCGGCGGGATCCCCTACCTGATGCCGCCGGAGCGGTCGGCCAACATCGACACGCCGGAGGACCTCGCCCTCGCGGAGTTCCTGCTGGCCCGGCGCGGGGGCGCCGCGCCGTGAGGGTCGTCGTCGCCGAGTCGCCGGACTTCGCCCCGGTCGCGCTCGGGCGCCTGCGCGCCGCCGGCTGGACCTGCGAGGCGTTCGACGGCCCGCTCGACGGCCTGCCCGCCGCGCTGGCGGATGCGGACGGCGCCATCGTCCGCTTCGGCCTGCGGTGGGACGCGGAGCGCCTCCGCCGCGCGGCCGGCCGGCTGCGCTTCCTCGCCGTCGCCGCGACGGGCACCGACCACATCGACCGCGCCGCCGCCGCCGCGCTGGGGATCGAGGTCGTTTCCGTCGCGGGCCATCCCGGCCTGCGGGAGGTCACGGCCACGCCGGAGCATGCCTTCGGCCTGATGCTCGCGCTGCTGCGGCACACGGTCCCCGCGCACGCCTCGGTGCTGCGCGGCGAGTGGACCCGCGACGCCTTCATGGGACGCCAGGTCCGCGGCAGCACGGTCGGCGTCGTCGGCCTCGGCCGCACCGGGCGCGCCTTCGCGGGCATGGCGGAGGCGTTCGGCGCGCGCGTGGTGTACTTCGATCCCTTCGTCGACGAGCCCGCCTTCACGCGCTGCGCGCGGCTCGGGGACCTGGCGGCCGTGTCCGACGTCGTCGCCGTGCACGCGGTGCTGAACGACGCGACGCGCGGGCTCCTCGGCGCGGCGTTCTTCGGGGCGCTCCGCCCCGGCGCCGTCCTCGTCAACACCGCGCGCGGCGCGATCGTCGACGAGGCCGCGCTGCTGCGCGCGCTGGAGTCGGGCCGGCTGGCCGGCGCGGCGCTGGACGTCCTGTGCGGGGAGCCGGAGAGGGGCGGGACGGTGTCGTCGCCGCTGATCGACTTCGCGCGCACCCACGCCACCCTGGTCCTGACGCCGCACCTCGGCGGGGCGACGCACGGCTCCATCGCGGCCGCCGAGGGGCTGCTGGCCGACCGGCTCCTCGGCCGGTTCGGGCCGGCCGCCGCCGCCGGGGGGACGCCGTGAGCGGGGCGCCCGGGACCGGCGGTCCCGCGGCGCCGCACGCGGGCCGCCGCGCCATGCGCAACACCGTCGCCTACATGGCGGCGGGGCTCGTGCCGAACCTCGTCAACCTGTTCATCCTCCCGGTCTACACCCGGTTCATCGAGCCCGGCGACTACGGGCTCGTCGCGCTGGTCGTGACGACGACGACCTTCCTCGGCGCGTTCATGGGGCTGCAGCTGACGAACAGCATCCACCGGCTCTACTTCGACCACGAGGGCGAGGCGCGGCGGGTCTACTGCTCGACGATGATCCTCGGCATCCTGATGGTGAACGTCGCGATCCTGCTGCCGCTGCACCTCGCGGGGCCGTGGATCGCGCGCACGCTGTTCCCCAAGGTCGACCTGCCGTACCGGCCGCTGCTGATGCTCGGCTTCGCGTTCATGTTCTTCCAGAACCTCGTGAACTACGGCAACGCGATGCTGCGCGTGCAGGAGCGCGGTCGCGCGCTGCTGGTCTCGGCGCTGATCCACACCACGGCGTCGGCGGGCCTCGGCCTGTACCTCGTGGTCGGGCGCGGCCTGGGCGCGGCGGGGCTGCTGACCTCGATGGCGGCGGCGTCGGCGGCGCATGCCGCGGCGCACGGGGATGGCTCGTGCGCGCGCAGGTGTCGCTCGCCTTCCGGTGGTCGATGTTCCGCGAGGCCGCGGCCTACAGCATCCCGATCATCCCGCACAGCCTCGGCGGCCTGCTGTTCATGTACTCGGGCAAGTACGTGGCGAGCCACTTCGTCGCGATCGCCAGCATCGGGCTCTACGAGTTCGCGGACAAGCTGGCGATGGTCTACAAGCTGCTCGAACAGTCGTTCCAGCACGCGATCGGGCCGACGTTCATGCGCGAGTCGAAGGCGGACCGCGCGGCCGCGCGCGACCGCTTCGCCGGGATCATCACGCGGTGGACCGCGCTCTACGCGTTCCTGTGGGTCGCGCTGGCGCTGCTGTTCAAGGAGGCGATCGTCCTCCTGCTGGCGCCGTCGTACCGCGGCTGCTACCCGTTCGTGCCGGTGCTGATGGCCGGCTACCTGTTCCAGGGCCTCTACGGCTTCGCGGCGAACGCGCTGCTGTTCGAGAAGAAGACGCACTGGGTCCCGGCGATCAGCCTGACGGCGGGGCTGCTGAACGTGGGGCTGAACCTCGTCCTGCTCCCGCGGTTCGGGATGATCGCCGCGGCGTGGACGACGTTCGCCTCGTTCGTCGTCACCTTCGTGATGGCCGTCGCGCTCGGCCGCCGGGTCTACCCGCTGCGGTTCGAGTGGGGCGCCCTGGCCCGCATCCTCGGCGCGGCGCTCCTCGCGCTGCTGCTCGGGATGCGGATCGACACCTCCAGCCTCGCGCTGGACCTCGCGGCGAAGACCGCGCTGTGCGCCGCGCTGGCCGGCTGGCTGCTGTGGATCGACCCCGGCGGGCTCCGCGCCTGGCTGCGCGGATGGCTGCCGGGGCGGAACGCCTAGAAGTCCTGCTGCTCGGTGCGGCGGATGATCTCGTCCTGCAGCTCCCGCGTCAGGTTCGCGAAGTAGTCGCTGTAGCCGGCGACGCGGACGATCAGGTCGCGGTGCTTCTCCGGGTGCCTCTGCGCGTCGAGCAGCGTCGCGCGCGTGACGACGTTGAACTGGATGTGGTGGGCGTCGCGGCTGAAGTAGCCCCGCACGAGGTGCACGAGGTTCATCAGGCCGTCCTCGCCGGCCAGCGCGCGCGGGGTCAGCTTCTGGTTGAGCAGCGTGCCGCCGGTCTTCACGTGGTCGAACTTCGCGGCCGAGTTCAGCGCGGCGGTCGGGCCCCTGCGGTCCGCCCCCTGCACGGGCGAGATGCCCTCGGAGACGGTCTCGCCCGCGCGCCTGCCGTCCGGCAGCGCGCCGGTGACGCGGCCGAAGTAGACGTGGCAGGTCGTCGGAAGCATGTCGACGCGGTGCGCGCCGCCGCGGACGTTGGGGCGGCCGTCGATCAGGGACCAGTAGCTTCCGAAGACGCGCCGGACGAGGTCGTCGGCGCGGTCGTCGTCGTTGCCGTACTTCGGTGTGTCGTCGAGCAGCGCCCGGTGCAGCGCCTCGTGGCCGGCGAAGTCGGCGTCGAGCGCGGCGAGCATCGCGTCCATCGTGCAGCGGCGCGTCGCGTAGACGTTGTGGCGCAGCGAGGCGAGCGCATCGACCGTCGTGCCGAGGCCGACGCCCTGGATGTAGGTCGTGTTGTAGCGCGCGCCGCCGTCGTGGTAGTCGCGGCCCTTCGCGATGCAGTCGTCGATCAGCAGCGAGAGGAACGGCACGGGCATGTGGCGCGCGTACAGCCGCTCGATCAGGTTGTTGCCGCGGACCTTGATGTCGACGAAGTGGCGGAGCTGCGCCTCGAAGGCGGCGTAGAGGCCGTCGAAGGAGGCGAAGGCGCGCGGGTCGCCGGTGTGCGGGCCGAGCTGCCGGCCGGTGCGCGTGTCGAGGCCGTCGTGGAGGGCCAGGTCGACGATCTTCGGCAGGTTGAAGTAGCCGCTCAGGATGTAGGCCTCGCGCCCGAAGGCGCCGGCCTCGACGCAGCCGCTGCAGCCGCCCTCGCGGGCGTCCTCGAGCGACTTGCCCTGGCGCAGCAGCTCCTGCACGACGGCGTCGGTGTTGAAGATCGACGGCTGGCCGAAGCCGGTGCGGACGATGCGCGCGGCGCGCTTCACGAAGGCGTCGGGGTTCTTCTTGCTGACCTGGATCATCGAGCCGGGCTGGAGCAGCCGCATCTCCTCGATGACGTCGAGGATCAGGTAGGACAGGTCGTTGACGGCGTCGGTGCCGTCGGGGCGGACGCCGCCGGTGTTGATCAGCGTGAAATCGGTGTAGGTGCCGCTCTCCTGCGCGGTGACGCCGACCTTGGGCGGCGCGGGGTGGTTGTGGAACTTCACCCAGAAGGCCTGGAGCATCTCGCGGGCGTCCTCGACGTCGAGCGTGCCGGCGGCGCGCTCGCGCTCGAAGAACGGCCCCAGGTGCTGATCGAGGCGGCCGGGGTTGAACGAGTCCCAGGGATTCAGTTCGGTGATGACGCCGACGTGGATGAACCAGTACGCCTGCAGCGCCTCGCGGAAGGTGCGCGGGGCGTGCGCGGGGACGCGGCGGCAGATGTCCGCCATCCGGGCCAGCTCGTCGCGGCGGGCGGGGTCGGGCTCCCCGGCGGCGAGGACGTCGAGCCGTTCCGCGTAGCGCGCGGCGTAGGCGATCATCGCGTCGGCCGCGATGTCCATCGCGCGCAGCTCGTCGCGGCGGTCGAGGGCGGCGGGGTCGCGGTCGAAGTCGAGCGCGGCGACGGCGCGGGCGATGTCCCCCTTCAGGTCGGCCAGACCGCGGCGGTAGATCGTCCCGCCGAGCGTCGTGTGGCCCGGCGTGCGCTGCTCCATGAACTCGGTAAACACGCCGGCCTCGTAGGCGGCGATCCACTCGGGCGGCAGCTCGCGGAACATGCGGTCGCGCTGGGCCCGGCCGCTCCAGAACGGCTCGACGCGCTCCAGGTGCTGCCGGCGCGCCTCCGCATCGACGCGGTAGAAGACCTTCGCCCGCGAGTCCAGCACGTCGAGGTCGGACGCGGAGTGGACGCAGATCTCCGGGTAGGTCGGGACGGCGGCCGGCGCGGGGCCGCGCTCGCCGACGAACATCTCGTCGGGGCCGACGTACAGCTCCTTGTGCGTCAGGATGTGGCGGAAGGCCAGCGCGCGCTGCACCGGCACCGGCTCGCGCGCGCAGTCGGGCGACGCGACGCATTCGGTCAGCAGCAGGGCGCGCTCCATCGAGAGGCGCGGGACGGCTTCGAGGGTGGCTTTCCGCAGTCGCTGGATGCGTTCGCGCATGGTGTCAGGCTCCGATCCGGACGGTGAATCCCTTCGACTCGAAATGTCCGCGGGCGGCGGCGACGTCCTCCGCCGTCGGCGGCGCGAGGTCCGGCAGCCGGTACGCCCGGCCCAGCCGCCCGTGCTTCGCCGTACCCGCCCGATGATACGGAAGAAGGCTCACGCGTCGACACGAAACGCGGTCGAGGAGGAACCGCGACGTGGCCTCGAGGTTCGCGGGCGTGGCGGTGATGCCGGGCACGAGCGGGATGCGGATCCAGATCGACGCGCCGAGGCGGTCGAGGAGTTGCAGGTTCTCCAGGATCCCGCCGTTGGCCCGGCCGGTGTAGCGCTCGTGCTCGCCGGGGTCGAGGAGCTTGAGGTCGTAGAGGAAGAGGTCCGTCGCCGCGGCCGCCTCGCGCACGACCTCCGCCGGCGCGAGCCCGCAGGTGTCGACCGCGGTGTGCAGGCCGCACCGCCGCGATTCGCGCAGCAGGTCGAGCAGGAAGGCCGGCTGCTCGAACGGCTCGCCGCCGGAAACCGTGACGCCGCCGCCGGAGCGCTCGTAGTAGGGGCGGTCGCGCAGGACCTCGTCGAGCACCTGCGCGGTCGTGAACTCGCCGACGAAGCCCCGCCCCGGGGCGGCGAAGTCCGCCGCGGCCGCGGCGGCGTGCGCGCCCGGCGGGGCGTGCAGCGCGAGGGCCTCCGGGTTGTGGCACCACCAGCACGCGAGCGGGCAGCCGGTCAGGAAGACGGTCGAGCGGATCCCCGGGCCGTCGTGGGTCGAGAACCGCTTGATGTCGAACAGGCGTCCGGCGGTCATGGCGGGGGCACCCGGACGCGGAAGACGGCGTTGGATGCGGTGTCGAGCGACAGCGCGCCGGCGGGGGCGGTCGGGGGGAGGCTGGTGTGGACCGGGGACCACAGGGGGTCGACGGGGCCGTCGGCGCGCTCGACGAACTGCGTGCGCGCCGTGCCGCCGGACCACTCCAGCGTGACGAGCCCGTCGGCGAACGAGACGCCGACCAGGCGCAGGACCGAGACCCCGTTGGTCGGGTCGGTGTCCGCCGCCCATTCGTCGCCCGCCGGGGCGCCGTCGCCGTCGGTGTCCGCGGCCGCCGCCGCCTCGAAGTCGTTGGACCATCCGTGCCGCGCCAGCCACGCCTCCGGCACGCCGCCGGAGGTCAGGTTCGGCGCGAAGGTGGCGACGACGACGACGTCCGTCGCCGGCCGCTGGAAGAGCAGCGTCGCGTTCGTCGTCCCCGGGCCGTACGTCCCCGGCACCGCCGCGCCGTTGGACGTGAGGCCGGCGACGTGCGCGAACGCGCCGGCGGTGGCGACGAGCGAGGTGGAGGCGTCGCGGAACAGGAAGGCGCGGCCGAACGACACGCGGCCGGGCCCGGAGGTCGTCGCGGTGACGAAGCGCCCGCGCCGGGCGCGCACCGGCACCTGCGTCACGCCCTCGGGATCGTTGTGCTCGAAGGTGATGAACGCCTGTTCCTCGCCGTTCCGCTCCAGCAGCGCGGGATCCGCGGTGACGCCGATCGTGCCCGCGTCGTTCTGCGCGAAGGTGCCGCCGAGCGTGCCGCCGAGCGCGAGCCACGCGGTGCCGGTGCTGGACTGCAGCGCGACGCTGCCGATGTACCAGCCCTCGTCGATGGTGTAGAAGTCGGACCCGAACTCGAACCGCACGATGACCTCGCGCCCCTCGAGCGCGCGCAGGTCGACGGACACGGCCTCCCAGTCCTCCGAGTCGCCGTGGCCGGCGAGGCATGGGTGGTTGGCGGGGAAGGGGGAGTCCGGGTTGGGCGTGATGCGGTACGGGTAGCCGCCGACCGGCGTGACGAGGGTGAACGAGGCGCCGCCGTTGGTCGACACGCGCAGCACGCCGCCGTCCCAGAAGTGGTCGTCGTTGAGGTCGGTGTCGTACTCGGCCTTGAACCACTGGTGGAAGGTCAGCATGCCGTCGGCGCCGACGGTGAACGGCGGGGTGTCGAGCCACGCGTGGCACGCGTCGGGGTAGCGCCGCGTGGCGCTGTTGCCGCAGTACCACGCGTTGCTGCCGCGGTAGATGCGGTTCGTCGTCAGGTGCCAGGGGTCCGGCGAGCCGGCGTGGCTCCAGGCCCCGGCGCTGCCGTCGAACGGGATCCGCGACGACGAGGCGGACAGGCCGGAGGTCCACACCAGCGACTGCGCGCCGTAGTTGTGGACCGCGAGGTTGGTCGTGACGATCGCGTCGGACATCTCGATCGTGCCGAGGTTGGTCGGGGCGACGTCGAAGAACGGCGTGTCGTACTGGCCGATGACGGTGTGCACGGCGGTCGTCGTCCGGTGGTCGGTCAGGTAGTAGCCGATCACGTCGCCGGCGCTGAGGGAGTACTCGACGGCCTTCGACCCGCGGGCCGGCGGATCGAGATCGTAGTGGAACCGGCTCCCGGAGTCCCAGCTCATCGAGTTCGTGCGCCAGGCGGTCTCGCCGTCCTCGCGCCAGACGACCTGGACGAGTTCGATCGCGAAGTTGTCGATCACGTCGGCCTCGATGCGCCACGGCGGACGCGAGGTCTGCGGGGAGGCGAGGGGGACGAAGTTCGTGATGGCGGGCGGGGTGGGGTACGAGGCGGCGTCGAGCGGGTCGGTGTTGTCCAGCATCTCGCCGAGGTTGGTCCACAGGTCGCCGTCGAGGTCGTTGGTCGCGACGAGGTCGTCCCGGAGCCCGCCCCAGTAGCGCTGCTCGAACCAGTCGGAGAGGATGTTGGTGTTCGCGTCCTCCCAGAACTTCATGTAGCGCGCGACGGCGGAGCGGGGGCCGGCCATGACGATGCCCGTCGCCGGGTTCGGCGAGGGGGAGGTGGCGTCGGGCCAGCGCGCGCCGTCGACGCTCCACTGCGCGAAGGCGTAGGGCTCGTTCCCCGGGG
>VGWF01000124.1 GCA_016873715.1 Lentisphaerota bacterium
AAGGCGCCTTTGCGCCAGTCCCCCTGAAAAGTGAAGGAATTGGTGAGGCGGGGAGCCCAAGCCTCGAGGGAAGCGGCGCTCTCTCCGGGGAGAGGGATGTAGTAGAGCTTGCCGGCCGGGCGGTCGAGGTACCACTGGCCCGGCTCGCGCAGCTCCTCGAACACGTTGTCCATGTAGTAGGAGGCGCCGAGGTACCAGGTCTGGTGGGGGTACGGAGTCTCCTGCTTGATCCAATCCGCCACGCCGTGTGAGGGGTGGGAATGCACCAGGGGCATGACAGTGCCCCACTTGAAATACGCCGTGCGTGCCGGCAGATCGACGTTGGTGAGCGGGAGCCAGGCGTGCTGCCAATAGTGCAGCACCAGGGCATTCACGTCGCCCTGGTTCGTCCAGGGGCGGATATCGCCCTCGCGGAAGACGAAGCGATCCTTGTGGGCGGTGGAGAGGTTGCGCCCCTCCTCGGAGGGGATGAGTTGCTCCACGCGGCTGTAGCCCTCGCGCGGGAGACGCGGCCGTTGCGCCCGGCGCCCGTTGACGAACAGTTGTCGAAAATCCCAGGCACCGCTGCGCACCTCGGGCAGTTCGGTCACCAGGCACGGGGCCCCGGTGGTGGGCACCTCACCCGCGTTCCAGCCCCCGAGCCGCCGGGCTCCCGTGACCACGGGTTTCGCCCCCGGCGCCGCTTTGATCGAGAGGGGCCACGCGTTACTGAGCGTGAAGTTCACGGGCTCATCCAGGAGATGGGTGCCTTCCATCAGGACGATATTCACGGGTTGGGAGAGAGGCCCCGGTCCGAGGGTACGCGTGGAGAGCTCGATGGCGTGGGGAATACTGCGCAGCGGCAACTCCGCGGTGAGCCCTGAGTTCGTGTCGGATCCGCCGGGGGAGACGTACCAGGTCGAGGCATGCAGCGCGGCGAGCGGCGCGAGCAGCAGGGCGGTGAGGAGGGTGAGCGTGGGTTTCACGGCTATTCTCCCTTCACGTCGTAGCAGTAGAGGTTTGTGTCATAGCGGAGGTACAGTCGCCCACCGACAACGACCGGGTGTGACCAACTGCTGCCCCGACCGGCGACTTGGACTAGGCCCGTCACCTTGCCGCCGGTCGCGGATGGTTCGACCAGCCAAGCCGTGCCATCCTTGCTGGAGAAGGCGTAGACCATACCGTCCGCCCAGCAACACTGTCCGGCGTCCACGTCCGGAAGGGACCACAGCGGTTTCCCGCTCTTGAGGTCCGCACAGGTCAGGCCCCGGCCGCTGCCGCCGTAGACACGACCCTGCGCGACGACGTAATTCCCGGGCCGGGTGCCCACGGCGGGTCTCGAGATCTCCTTGAAGGACCACTTCCCGCCCTCGGAACCAACCTGGAAGCAGATACCGCCACCGCCTCTGGGAATCCACACGAGGAACCCATCTTCGTAGGCGGGTGTGGCGATGTTCTGACGGTTACCGGACGAGAAGTCGTGTTCCCAGACCTTCCTGCCGGTCTTGGCGTCCACAGCCAACAGGCCGTTCTCCGAACCGTTCACGACAATCGTGCTGTCGGCGGCGCGGAGGGGAATGCAGGAACTGTAGCCGGCGGTCAGGGGCACGTTGGACTTCCACACGTCCTTGCCGGTGACCTTGTCGAGCGCGACGATTCCGCTTTCCCCGCCGGGCGTGACGATGACCAGGTTGTCCAGGACGAGGGGGCTCTCGGCGTAGTACCAACTCCCGCGCTTCCCGCCGAAGTCGGCGACCATATCCCGCTTCCAGACGATCTGCCCGTTGCCGGCTTGGTGGCAGGCCACCAGTCCGTCGTTCCCGATGAAGTAAACACGGTCCCCGTCCACGGTCGGTGTCGACCGGGCGCCCTTGTAGTTCGCATGGTTATCCGTGATCCCATGTTCGGCCCGCCAGACGTTCTTGCCGTTAGCGTCCAGGCAGACGAGCATCAGCTTCCCATCGGAATAGCCGGTGGTGTAGACGCGGTTGTCGACGACGGCGACGGAGGACCACCCCGATCCGATCGATTCCGCTTTCCACAGGAGCTTGGGACCGCCTTCCGGCCACTGCTTCAACAGGCCGGTGTCGGGGGAGTGGCCGTCCCGGTTGGGGCCGAGCCAGCCCGGCCATTGTGCGTCGGCGGCGTACGACACGGCCAGCGGCGCGAGCAGCAGTGCGGTGAGGCGGGTGAGGGTGTTTTTCATGGTTGCTCCTTCGACAACTTGGTTGAATCGCCGTCCCCTTGTCAAGGTTCGGAGAAGAATCGTCGGAAGTCCTTGATGCGGTGGAAGGTCGTCAGGTTGCTGTCGTGACCGCGCGGCGGTTTGCCGTCGCCCACCTCGAACGCGGTGCGCGAAGCCACGACCAGATCCTCTCCATCGAAATCGTACGCGAGGTATTGGAAGGCCTCGTAATCCACATGGGGCGATTCGAGAAACACGGTGGCAACCCGCCAGTTCCGCAGATCGCGCGAAACGACCAGTGCGGCGACGTTGCGAATCAACTCCGGCGGCCATCCCGAGTCACGGTAGGCGGGCAGCACCGGATTGGTGAGGGCGAAGAACCAGCCGGACTTTGAATCGTGGCCCGCCGCGAACTTCTTCTCCCCGCCCGGAAGGGAGACCCAATCTTCAGGTCGCGGATCCCGGATCTTCTTTGGGTTCGGTCCCGCCCGCAGCAGCACGGTGGAGGCCTTTCCGTGGATCTTGGGCATCACCACGACGCCGGTTTCGGGCGAAGCCACGACCTGGGCCTCGGTGATGCGTACCTTCTTGCCGAATGGCCCGTGGTTGAGATCCGCCTCTTCGGATAGGGTCCATGAATCCGCCCGCAGCAAGTCGGCTTCGACCGGCGCCGAGAACACCCGCCGGCCCGACTGGGCAACCCAGATGCGCCCCTCGTGGATCACCGGGCGGTTCGGAGTGCCGCCAAAGTCGCCCCGCCGCAAGAGACCCGAGCGTTCGTCCCGCGGCTCCGTCCACGTCCGCCCTCCATCGTCGGATCGGCGGATCAGCGCATCGCCCGGGGCGGCCCGGTAGCCCAGCAGGTAGAGCGCCCCCCGGTGGACAAAGAGGCTGCCCCGTTTCATGTCCCGCAGCACCGCGAGTTCGTCCCAGTGAAGTCCGCGATCCCGGGACCCGAACACATGCGTAGTCCCGGAGCGATCCGCGCCTGATCCGGAGCCGAAGAGGTTGTCGCTGATGACGTACTCGCCGGAGGGAAGCACCGCGATGGACGGCGACGCGGTGTAGATGGCCTTCCCCGCGATTCGTCCCACCAGCGAGGGAACGGGGAGACGGTGAACCACCACGCCGGGAACCTTGGAGTTATCCGTCGTCCCGCTCCGACAGGAAGCCGAAAGCAGGCAAGGGCCCGCGGCCAGAGGCGCGAGCAGCAGGGCGGTGAGGAGGGTCGGGGTGGGATTCATCTCCTCGTCTCTGCCGTGATGAAGCCCGCATCGCCGAAGTCGGTCAGGTCATGCGCTCCGCCATCGCCGGCGTCGAGCACGAGGAGGCGCAACGGACCGTCGGCATCGGGCGGCAGGTTCACGGCGATGTTCCACGGATTGGTGCCGCCGCGCAGGACGGGGGACCGATGGGTGCGCAGTTTGCCGGCCCAGGCCTCCACTTGGACGCTGCCTCGGGCGCCCTTTCCGTGAATCCCCACCCGAGCCACGAACTGCTTGTACTCGGGCTTGAGTGCGTAGACGAGTTCCGCGCGCGAATGCACGCCCAGGCCTTTGTCGAAGGCCGCGCCATTGATGTTCAGCGGCGTGCCGTCGGCACAGGAGTTCGTTGCCACTTGACGCCAACCGGTCACGGCCGACACCGGCGCAAGGTCTCCCAGGAAGACGTTCGGCCTCGGGGGCACGGTGTCCTCGACGGGACTGATGTCGAACGGGGTCACCAGATACGGCGCCGAAAAGACCGGCGAAGCCCGTTGCGCATTGCGGAAACACGCGGCACGCAACGTGGCACTCCGGTCCAACGTCACGCTTCCGCCGCAGGCCGGCGAATCCACCGTCGGCTCGTTGCCGTCCAAGGTGTAGCGCACCACGGTTTCATGGTCGAAGGGCTTCCCGGACCAGTCCGCGTGTGCCGATACCTTCACGTGACCCTGGACGGCAAAGCACTCCCAAGTCGGCGAGAATCGGATGTGGCGGGTGTCGAGATGCGTTAGGCGAATCACCCACGCGTGAGCGCAGGGCAGCATGTCGGGACGGAAGGCCGACAGGTCGAGCAGCAGGTCCTCACCCTGGCCGGTGACGGGGATGTCGAGATCGGTTCCCACCATGCGGGCGCGAGTGGCGGCGGTTGGCTTGGGATGATGCAGGCGCAGTCGGCCTGCCGCTGGCCACTTCGTGACGATGGCATACACCCCGTCGCCCCGCCGCGTGTAGAACACCGAGTCCTGTTCTCCATGCGCCCACCAGGGCTGCGTGTCGTAGATCGCCTCGCCGTTCACCTTCAACCACTCACCCATCGCCAGCAGGCGCTCTTCCATGATGGCCGGAATGGTGCCGTCGGCGGCGGGGCCAATGTTCAGCAGCAGATTGCCGCCCCGGCTGACCAGGTGAGCCAGCAGCGCGATCAGTTGCGGGGCCGTCCGGTACTCGGCGGCGCCCTCGTTGCGGTTGTGGCCGAACGAGGCTCCCATACCCCGGCACTCTTCCCATGGATGTCCGCTCGCCAGTTCTTTCCCTTCACCCACGTGGCCATACTCCGTGGTGAAGTAGCCGCCGTGGACGCTGCGACAATCCTTCCCCCAGCGGTCGTTGATGACGACCTCTTGGCGATTCGGCGCTTCGTTGAACAGCCACGCCAGCAGTTCGGGCGAGCGCCACGTGGCGCTGTCCTGGCCCCACTCGCCATCGGCGAAGATGAGCGCGGGCTGATAACGCATCACCAGATCCTTGAACTGCGGCAACATGTGCTCGCTCACATAGCGCGGGACATCGGTGAGGTAGAGCGGGTGGTTCCATTCGTAGAGCGAGTAGTAGCAGCCCATCTTGAGGCCGCGCTTCCGCACGGCCGACGTGAGGTCTCCGAGCAGATCCCGATGCGGGCCGGTCTCGCTGGCGTTCCAGCCGGGACTCTGGGCGCTGGGCCACAGGCAAAAGCCCTCGTGGTGCTTGGACGTGAGCACGACATACCGGGCGCCGCTGCGCGCGAACACGTCAGCCCACCGGTCGGGATCGAAGAGCTCGGCTTTGAAGAGCGGCGCGAACTGTTCGTACTTGAAGTCTGCGCCGTACACGCGCCGGTGAAAGGCTGCCGTATCCGATTTCCCGTTCTTCAGCATGCTCCAATACCACTCCGCGTATTGGCCTTTCGGTCCCCACGCCGGCACGGAGTAGACACCCCAGTGGATGAAGATGCCGAACTTCGCCGCGGGATACCATTCCGGGGTTGGCCGGGCATCCAAGGACGACCAATTCGCCTCGTAGTGGACCGGCGTACCGGCGGCATGCAGCGCATCCAGCGGCATGAGCAGCAGCGCGGCGAGGAGGGTGGGGGTGGACTTCATGGTTGTTCCTTGTGTTCCCGACCCCTCATTTCCCGGCTTTCGGCCCCGTGGCCTTCAGGCTGAGGTCCTTGAACTGCGCCGAGACCGCACTCAGTCCGGGCACTTCCCAGCCGATATTCATGCCGCCGATCTTGTAATCGGCCAGGTTGGTCGAGGAGTTGCACACGCCCCTGCTCCAGGTCCTTTCCAGCGCCTCGACCATCAGCGGCAGGATGTTGGTCTGGATGCCCAGCCGCGCGCCGGGCACAAGCCCGCGATCCGCGAACGGCCGGGTGCCGACACTGTGGATGAAGCGACCGGTTCCCCGCTTCTCGCCTTTGCTTTCATCTTCCTGGCCGGTCCCGTCGCGCATGGAGGTCGGAGGGATCACCGGATGGCGGTCGTCGTAGAACGGCACGCCGAACCACACGTAGTCCTTGCCGTAGCCCGGGCTCTGGCGATTCAGGTTCTGCAGGGTGAAATAGAGCTGGAATTGGGCGGCATGGAGACCCTCGGAATACCCGCGGTCGCGTTCATGGAGGTTGCGGGCGGAGCGCAGTTGGACGCTGACTCGGAGCGTCATCGCCTGGCAGTCGGCGAGGGAGGGCCCCGCTTCCGACGCGTGTCCGCCGGGAGCACAGATCGTCTGCTCCAGCAGCAAGTGCGGCCACGGGGCCTTGGCCCGACGATACTGACTTCCGTATTCCTCAATCGAATTCACCCCCAACACGAAGTCCGCATCGGGGGTGCCATGGCCCAGGATGAACTCCTTGTAAGCGTTGGTCCACTTCTTCTGGCCCCCCGGGAGGGTAAGCGGTTCGACGGAAGCGAGGCTCGCCTTGCTGTAGGCTTGCATCAGCGTCCAGATCGGCGCCGCCCCTTGGTCCTGCCCGCGCAGAATGCCTTCCTCGCGGGCGCCGTAGCCGGCAGGGCCGGGATTCACCGATCTCAGCTTCACGCCGCGTTCGCCGCGGGGGTCGCCGATGAGTTCGATGGAAAAAGGCGCCTGGAAGTTTGATTCTCCCCCTGCGGCGGCGCTGCCTGCGTGTTCGGCTCCCTGGGCTTCGAAGGTGAAAGCCAAGGCCAACGCAGGAAGGACAGGGACCGCTGCGAACCATGCGGACGGAGTTCTCTTTGACGCTCCGCGCTCCGGCAGCGCGGCCGGCGGCGCACGCATCGGGGTGGCGAGGAGGGTGAGGGTGGGGGCCATGGGAGGAGGTCCTTCTACTTGCCGTTGGTTCTAAGGTGCGGAAAGGCCGGGGGTATCACCGTCGCGCCCGCGCTCCAATCGGCGCCGCCGTGTTCGAACGCGCCCAGGTCCGGTGCGCTGCCCCGGAAGGGACTGGCCGAGCCCGCGTCGTTGATGCCGGGGATCCCCGCGCCGGCGTCAATCGAAGCGGCCCCGGCATTCAGTCGGAAGTCCCCTCTTGCCGCGTCCGCGAAGTCGCGGGCCGGCGCGTTGTCGCGGTTGTGGCTGGCGATGACGCCGCCGATGGCGGTCGCCTTGAAGCCGGCCCCGTTGGCGTGATTGTTCCGGAACACCACGTTGGAGATGGACCCTTTGCCCCAGGTGTGCGACGCGATCGCGTTGTCGAAGTTGCCCCAAATGGTGTTGTGGCAGCAGAGGATGTTCTCCTGCCGGTGTTGCGCCCCGTGAAGAAAGATGCCGGCCTTGCCCGCGCGCGGGTTCAGCGAGTGGATGACGTTGTGATGAATGGCGACATGGTCCGCGCCATTGTCGATGTAGAGGCCCCAGAAGAACTTCTCCGTGCTGCGGGATCGTTGCCCCGAGCAGCGGTTGAAGGCGATCTCCCCCTTGAGCCACCGCTCGTCGCTGGGGACATCGTCATTGTTGATGTAGATGAACGAGCCGCCGTCCATCATCAGGTAGGTGACGTCGCGGATGTCGTTGTGTCGAATGATCGGGTGGCGCACGTGGTTGACGTTCGAGCCGTCGCCGGGGTTCTTCTGCACCAACGCGATGCCGGCTCCGCCCGACCTCTTCAGGGTGTTGTGCTCGATCCGCAGCCGCGTGCCGAAACCGGAGATCGGCGCCGCCAGCCAGCGACCGAACCAGCCGAAATCCTCGAGGTAGTTGTTGGTCACGGTCAGATCGTCGCCTTCGAGCCGGATCCCGGAACCCCATCCGCCCACGAGGGAGCAGTTCTTGACGGTATGATTCGCCCCGGCGATGTACAGACCGGTTGCGCCGTCCTCCGGAGAACCCCAGTTGGTTGGCCAGCGCGACGGACCCTTCCGGTTGCCCCACGGGGAGACGTGCCGGAAGTGGCAACCGTCCAAGGTATTGCTGGCGCCGCCCGCGACCTGAACCGACGCTCCAAGGAAATACAGACCCTTGATCGTCACGTTGCTTCGGCTCGGCAACGCAAAGCCGTAAATGCGAGTGCGCGCCTCGACATCGGCCGGGGCGCCGCCGCCGGGCGCCCAGAAGAACAGCGCGCCCTTTTCCCAGTGCCATTCCCTCTCCGCATCCAGGCAGTTCAGGTGGTCGAGGATGTAGCCGGCACCTTCTCCCGAGTGCTTGTCGTCCTTCCACTGGTACTCGTATTCGCGCACGTCGGTGACCGTGAGACGGCCGCCCTCGATGGCGGCGATGCGGCCTTCATTGGGACAGAAGTTCAACGCGCCGTGGATCCCGGAATACCAGCCGCCAACCAGACTGCCGGGCGGAGTGGCCGATTCAAACGCCACCCGGTAGCGACCGTCCTGGTGGGAGGCGTTGCCCTTGGCCCAAGAGGCGGTGTCGAGATGGTCGCCCGCGAAGTTCGGCCAACGCGCCTTGTGCATGGAATTCGCGCCCACAAAGACGTCATACACCTTCGCGTCGACCGCCGCCTTGTAGACGTTGCCGGAATGGACCGTCCAGCCGCTCACCGGATCGCAGCCGGTGATCAAGGGCGTCTCGTTTTCATACGCCGCGAAGGTCTGCCCGCTCTGGGGCGTCACGGCCTCCCGGTAGGTCCCGGCGCGAACGAAAGCCGTCTCGCCTGCCTTCATGGTGTCGGCGGCCTTCTGGAGGGTGCGCCAGGGGGCGGCAAGCGTCCCCGGGTTGGTGTCGTTGCCTCGCCGGGCATCCACGTAGTAGCCAGCCTTCGCCGGCGACGCAGCCGCGCCGGCGCTTGAGGCGGACGGCGGCGTCCAGACTGTGGCGGCGATGTCGCGTTCGGCCTTTTCGTTTTCCTGCCAGTAGTAAATGGTCACGATCTTGCCATCGGGCCGCAGGGCGTTGCGCGTGTAGCCGATGTCTTCGTCGCCCCCGCCACTGCGCAGGATCAGTTCCCCGCCCCAGGTCGCGCCATCGTCCTCGCTGATCTTTGCGCGGATGGAGGTCGGACCGGCGATCGGCTTGCGATAGCCGTAGGTCAACACCAGCCGCCCATCCGTCAATCGCGTCAGCGCCGGCGGCGTCGTGCCGGCTTCGTCGCCCACGGGCGTTGAGGCCAGTTTCCAAGTTCGCCCGTTGTCCTCGGACACCCGGCAGTCAATCCAGCCCTTCTTCGGATAGGCGGTCAGGTTGCGAATGCAGCAGACGAGTTTGGTGGGACTGACCCGCACCGTCGCCGGCATCAGGGCCACGTCGTGCCGGGTTTCCGAAGTCTCCGTGACGCGGCTCACCAGCGCCTCCTTGGTCCAGGTCACGCCGCCGTCGGTGGTCTTGACCATATAGACCATGCCGCCGTTTTCGTTGCGCTTGATCGCCGCCTTCGATCCCGACCAGAAGGCCAGCGCTGTGCTCCTGTCCTCGACCAGATAGTCCGTCCGCAGTTGCCAGGAACGCTGATCGAAAAGCGGCAACTGGAACGGCCCCTTCCAGGTCACGCCCCGATCCGGTGAGTGGTAGAGATAGCCGCCCCATGAAAAGTGCAGGATCGTGTTCGGGTCGGCGAGGTTGATTGGGGTCGTCAGCGCAGGCACCCCTTTCAGCGGCGGACCGAATTCCGGGAACCTGGCTCCGGCTGGGCCGGTGAAGCTCGGCTCAGTGATTTGGATGGGCACGACCGTGTGCTGTGTCCAAGTCAGACCGCCGTCGAGCGAACGCGACTGCTCGATGCGGATGGGCTTGTCGAAGTTGATGTCGTGCGAGCCGACGGGCTTGTCCTGGAACTCGCCGCCGCGGTATTGGACGAGAATCTCGTTGCCCCAGCTCCAGATGCCGCCGTTGGCCGGCCAGCCGAAACAGCGGCCTTTCTCGTGCCGGACGTTGACGTGGGTGGCGTCGGGGATAGGCTGGGCGTTAACATCGGCGTGCGTGCCGGCAGGTGAGGTTGCCAGACATGCTGCGATGACGAGGATGGAGTGTGTGGGCAAGAATCTCAGCGTCATGGCGCCTATTCCCTTTGGCTGGTCTTCGCGGTGACTTCGTTGGACCACGAGGATTCTCCGGCGGCGTTGAAGGCTCGGACGCGGTAGGCGTAGGTCTGGCCGGGGTTCAAGCCGTAATCGGTGAACGATGTCCCATTGGGCAGGGTGCGGCCCTGGACCGGTTTCCATTCCCCCGCCGCACCGACCTTGCACTCCAGCCGGAAGCCGTCTTCCGTGTCGCTGTTGTCGTTCCAGGCCAGCTTGAGGAGGGTGGGGGACACGGCGACAGCCCGCAGTGCCGACGGGGCTGGCGGCATGGTGACCGGCGGCGTGCGGACGGCGACTTCCTCAGAGAACTTCGACAAGCCGCCCGCGTTGAAGGCAGCGATGCGATAGCTGTAGGTCTTGCCCGGTGTCACCACGTTCACGAAATCGTCCACACAACTCGTCACGCCCGGCGGGGTCGTCTTCACGTGGAACCACATCCCCACGTCGGCACGCTTGCGATCCACCCGCCAGCCGTCGGCGTTGCGGCTCTCGCCCTTCCATGAGAGTTGAATGCGATTGCCGTCCAGCGCGGTGGCCTTCAACTCCGAAGGCGCGTCGGGCACGGCCTTGCCCGTTCCGGGTTGCAGCGGAATCCACGTGCGGAATTCGCGCGAGACGCCGGCCTGACTCGAGTCGCCAAACGGAATCAGGGCGCAGCCGTCGGCCCCCGCCAGAGCGGGCGAGGTGTAGGCTTGGCCGCCGATCCAGCCCGGTGGCAGGAAGTCCCCCTCCATAGCCAGCGCCGGTGCGCTGTTGGCTCGTACCCGGCCCGCCGTCAGTTTTCCCTCCGCGCCGTTGCCCGCCACCAGCGTCAAGACCTGCGGGCCGCGCATGAAGGCGAAGTGGCCGGGATAACTCGCGCCACCCGGCACGATCCGTTCGTTCAGGTCCATCGAGATCTCGACGACGTCGCCGGCTTTCCATTCGCGCTCGAGGTTGAGGTACTGGCCGGGTGTGCCGGCGTGTTTCTGGCCGACAACTTGCGCGGTGAAGTCCTTGGCCCACGAGGGCACGCGCAGGGCCAGGCGGAAGTTCGCCGGCTTCTGCGGATGCACGCGCAGCGTGACGTTACCGGACTTCGGGAAGACGGTGGCCATCTCCACGCGCACGGATAGCGGGCCGGATTTCGCCAGAACGGTGTCCTCCATCGAGCCGGCGGTGTAGAGGAGGACGCCGAGGCCGCCGGTCGCGAACTTCGTCCAGACGGCTTCCGGCGTGCGGGCGATCTCGCGCATCACGCTCGAAATACAGCAGGGCGCGCCCCGAACCTTGCCCGTGACATCGTGTCGAGCGAAGTTCTTCGCGCCATTCATTCCGGTGTTGTAGGACTGGAAGCAATCCTGCGGACGCTGGCTGGCGAGAAGGAAATTGTAGAGCGCGTTCTCGATCGTCTCCACGTAACGGGATTCGCCCGTGATCTCGAAGAGCACGCGGCTGAGGAAGATCCAATGGGCGGTGACGCAGCCCTCGGCTGGGCCGTCGCTGGCTTCGGCGGGCAGGCAGTGGTCCTCCTTGAAGCACTCATCCGCACCACTCGATCCGGCGAGGTAGAGGCGGTTGGCGGCAATGTCCTGCCAGGCGTTCTTGGCCGCGGCGAGGTACTCGGGCTGGCCGGTAAGCTGATACATGCGCGCGAGGCCGATGATGCAGGAGAGCATCTCGTAGCCCTTGCTGCGGTTGCGCACCTGGCCGATTGCCTCTCCGAATCTCATCTCGCGCGCGGCGCGGTTGGCAAAGGTGTCCTCGATGTCGCAGACACGTTTCGAACCGGTGGTCAGGGTGCTGATGAGCTTCGGTCCGGTGGCGCTCTCGAAGGACGCGACGACGTACTCGCAGAAGCGGCGGTACTTCGGATCGCGCGCGTGGCGGTAGAGGTAGGTCATCGGCTCGAGGATGCTCGCGGAGCCCATGGCCCAATGGCCGGATTGGTTGATGTCGCCCAAGTCCGGCCCGATGGTGGCATAGTAAAGGTCTCCGATCTTGCGCGCCGCGTTCAACGCGTTCTCGTCTCCGGTCAGCGCGTAGTAATCCACCAGGCCGAGCAGCACGTACTTGTGCTCCCAGATGTCCCAGCTCTTGAACCGTGCGGTCGTGCCCAGCCAGCCGGTTTCATCCTGGAGTCTGCACCATTCCCGAACGATCCGGTCGAGCAGGTCACGTGGAGCGGCGTCGCCGGAGAGCAGATGCATCCGGGAAAGCCCCTGCATGATCTTGCCGAGGTACTCGCCGGTGGGCCACTTGGGGTTCGTGCCGTAACTGGCCAGGTAATCGTCCACACTGAACGTCTTGAGCAGACCGGTGCGGTAGTTGAGGTCCACGCGCCGGCCCAGATAGGAGACGGGATCGAGCCGCAGGCCCGCGTATCGAACGGGTTCGCAAGTGTCCTTGATCGTGTTCGCGATGACCGGGGCCTTGGCCCACGCCCGCGCCCGCGCGCTGTCAGCCGGCGCATCGGCGGCGTTCAGGGCAGCCAGCGGCGCGAGCAGCAGGGCGACGAGTAGTGTGAGCGTGTGTTTCATGGTCGCGATGCCTTGAAGAAGTGTGGCATGTGGTTTCTCTAGGGTCACCGCGGGGAATTGTCGAGGCGCACATTGTCCACGTAGAACACGGCACCGGGCGCGCCGATCGCCATCCAGCCCATCCAGTTCAACGCGTTGAACTGATCCGGGTGCGCCAGACCTTCAAAGCGGCGCGGCTGCGCCTCGCCCGGCAGGGTGACCAGCAGGTCATGGCGCCCGTTGGCGGCGGGCCCCAACGGACAGCGCACTTCCACGCGCACCCACTGTCCTTGCGGAATTCTCACCAGTTCCTTGCCGCCCGACTTCAGCGCGCCGTCACGTGTGATCTCGAATGCGGGTCCTTGGCGGTATTCCGAGCCGCCGCGCTTTTCGTACTGGCGACACTCGAACACTGGATGCGAGTTGGCTTCCATCCGGATGTCATAGGCGACGCTCGCCAGGCCCGCATCCATCTGCGCCTCGCGCCAAGTGTGAGGCTGCCAGCCAGGCTCCGTGGCGGAAGGCTGCGTGTCGGTGAACTTCAAGCAGCGTCGTCCGTGGGAAGCCGCTTCCTCGGTGACCACGATGCTCCCGGGGCTGTTGGCCCAGGACCCGAAGTCGAGCGGTTCGTCGCCCACGCGATCCGCCTCGAAGTCATGGCCAAAGGGAGCATGGGCAATCGGCGTCATGGCATCAACCGGGGGTGCGGGCGGGAAGGCGTGCGGCACCGCCGGGAGTTGCGCGGTCCGATCGATCTGGGTCAGGCGTCCGGCCGAAGCCGGGTCGAGCGGCACAAAGCCGTTCGCCAGCACCCGGGTGCCCTCGCGCAAACGAAAGTCGGCCGTCTCGACGTTCACGAACGGGAGCGGACCAAACGCGCCGTCGGGTTCGCGCTGCTTCCACGCGGCCTCATTCGAATCGCCGGGCATGACCGCCGCCTGGTCCATACTCCAGTATAGGTTGCGCCGGAATGTGACCTTGGCATCCAGCGGCCCCCGGGGAAGTTCCTCGACGAACGGTGCCCCCCGCCAGACGAAGACGTTGCCTTCGAGCAACAACGGCCCGCTCTTGCCAAGGTCGCTGATACGGAACGCACCGTTCCTGCCGAATGCGAAAAGGTTGCCGCGGACAATATTCTCCTGCGCGTAGTTCTGGTGCAGGCCGGCATCTTGGGTGCG
>VGWF01000125.1 GCA_016873715.1 Lentisphaerota bacterium
CCGAGATCTGCTGCTGGAACCGACTCCACGCCGCACGGGAGTAAGCGGTAGCCGACTTCAAAGACATCCGCGGCCGCCAGGCACCGGTGGCCTCGCCTCCGTTGCGGGGTCATGGGCAACTCCACGCTGCCGACCCCCGCGCTTTGCCATCAAGCACAGGTCATCCGGCCCACGGGATGCGCAAGAACCCCTCGATCAGCGCCCGGCGGCGCGTGCCTGTCCCTATCGAGTAGTGTCTGTCCCCGTCCCCTGTCCGGAGGGTGGGAGGGTGTGGTGTCTGTCCCCGTGCGGTGCGTGTGGTGTCTGTCCCCACGAGAGTACCGCGAGAGTAGAGTGGTGCGCCTGCCGCGAGTTGAACGCGGAACCTTTAGCTCCGGAGGCTAACGCTCTGTCCAGTTGAGCTACAGGCGCATATGGGACGGAACGACGGAGTGTGCCATCCTACGGTCCGTTTTTCAACCGCGAATCGTCGTCAGCCGTTCGCGGCCTGGAAGTCCTTCATGATCGCCACGAGGGCATCGATTCCGGCGGGCGGGAATGCGTTGTAGATCGAGGCGCGGATTCCGCCGACGGAACGGTGGCCCTTGAGGCCCTTCAACCCCTTGGCCGACGCCTCCTTGATGAACTTCTCCTCGCGGGCCTCATCGGGGAGCCGCCAGGTGACATTCATGTTCGAGCGGAATTCGGGCACCGCGGTGCCGCGGTAGTAGCCACCGGATCCATCGATGGCCGCATAGATCTTCGCGGCCTTGGCCTCGTTCTGCCGTGCGATGCCTGCGATCCCGCCCATCTTCAGCAACCAGCGGGTGGACAGCATCAGCATGTAGATGCCGAAGGTCGGCGGCGTGTTGTAGAGCGAGTTCTCCTCGGCATGGGTCTTGTACCGGAGGAACATCGGGACTGTCTCCGGGCACCGCTCGATCAGGTCCTTGCGGATCACGACCACGGCGAGCCCGGAGGGCCCAAGATTCTTCTGGGCGCCGGCATAGAACAGGCCGAAGTCCTTCACGTCAAAGGGACGGGACAGAATATCCGAAGACATGTCCGCGATGAGCGGGGCGCCGGTCTTCGGGAAGCTCTTCCACTGCGTCCCGGCGATCGTCTCGTTGGACGTGATGTGGAGGTAGGCCGCGCCGGGCGTCGGCTTCAGGTCCGCCACCGCCGGAAGACGCGTCGGAATATCCTTGCCGGTGTTCGCAATGACGTTGACGGCCCCGACGATCTTCGCCTCCTTGATCGCCTTCGACGCCCATGCGCCGCTGTTGACGAAGTCCGCGGTCTCGCCCGGGCGAAGCAGATTCATCGGGACCATCGCGAACTGGCCGCTCGCGCCGCCCTGGAGCAACAGGATCGAGTATTCATCCGGAACGGCCATCAGTTGCCTGAGGTTCGCGATGGCCTCGGTGTGAACCGCGTCGTATTCCTTGCCGCGGTGGCTCATCTCCATGATCGACATGCCGCTGCCGTTGAAGTCGAAGAGCTGCCGCTGCGCCTCCAGAAGCGCCTCTTCGGGCATGACCGCCGGACCCGCGCAGAAATTGAACACCCGTGCCATGACCACCCTCCCGTCGGCGATTCCGCGCCGACCATCACGCCACACTAGCGGATGCCCCCGCGGGCGGCAACACGCAATCGCGAGCCACTCCATAGCGCGACCGCACCGGACGCCCGTGGGGCCGGGCGCCGTCTACTTCCGCGACGACGTGCCGGACGACGGCCGGGCCGCGCGCACCGACTTCGTGTACTCGACGATGCCGTCGGCGATTCGCTGGGCGAGGGAATCCATGTACGCGGAGGAGCGGAGCCGCTCCTCCGTGGCCGCGTGGGATAGGAACCCGCATTCGACCAGGACGGCGGGGCAGGTTGCGTCGCGAAGGACCGCGAAGCGCGAGCGCCGGACGCCGCGGTCGTGCGAGGTGCCGAGCCACAGGCGAAGCGAGCGCTGAATGTGATAGCCAAGCGCCGTATTGGCCGCGTCGAAGCGGTTGCCGTTGTTCGAGGCGGACTTCCGCGACGCGGACTCGCCGCCGGCCGTGATGTCGTAGCCGCGCGGTGCGAGGACGTGCGTTTCGACGCCGTAGATCGAACGCGAAGCCGTCGAGTTGAAATGGAGGCTGACGAAGACCTGCGCGCCGGTCCGCCGGATCATCGGCGCGCGCGCGTCGAGATCGAGCGTGCGGTCGCTGTCGCGCGTCAGCAGGGCCTTGACTCCCGCGTTGGCGAGCCTGATCCGCACGCGCTTGGCGAGATCGAGCGTCAACCGTTCCTCCTGCAGCCCGCCGCGCCCGATGGCGCCGGGATCCTCGCCGCCATGGCCGGGATCCAGGAGCACGACGGAGGCCGAAATCCCGCCGAGGTGGCGCGAGGGCCGGAGGACCGGGTCGATCACCTTGGCCTGATCCGTCGTGTTGATGCACCAACGGCCGTCCACCGAGGTGACCGAGTCGTTCAGCCACATCAGGGTCCCGTTGAGCTTCATTTCGCGCGACTCGGGAAAGAACTGGAGCGTCGTCCATGAGTTCTTCATCTCGACGACGGCCTTCGTGTTCGCCGTGATCTTCAGTCCATAGGACGATGCGACGGACGGGAGCGACACGTAGGACTCCGCCGCCTCCGAACTGCGGACCGCGACCAGGAGGGCCGCCGCCACCCCGGGCAGAAGACGGCGAAGTCCGCGCGGCAAGCCGGGCGTCCGGCCCGCGTTCCGACTCCCGATCGCCGGTTCCCGCCGTCCCGCCCCCCTCATGCCCACACCTGCCGGTCGAGGGTTCGGTATTGGATCGCCTCCGAGATGTGCGCGGCGCGGACCGTCGCGGATCCCTCCAGGTCGGCGATCGTCCGGGAGACCTTGAGGATGCGGTCGTAGGCGCGGGCGCTGAGGTGAAGGTCGGACACGGCCAGCTTGAGCACCTCGGCGCCCTCGTCGTCGGGCCGGGCATGGTGCTGGACGTCCTTCGCGCGCATCATCGCGTTGCAGTGGACGCCGGGGGATCCGCGGAAGCGCTGCTGTTGCACGGTGCGGGCGGCGACCACGCGCTCGCGGATGGCGCCCGACGCCTCGCCGCGCGCCAGTCCGGCGAGGTCGTCGTAGCGGACGGCGGGCACCTCGATGTGCAGGTCGATCCGGTCGAGCAGCGGGCCGGAGATGCGGTTGCGGTAGCGCTGGATCTGAAGCGGCGAGCAGCGGCAGTCGCGCTGCGGGTCGCCGTAGTAGCCGCACGGGCAGGGATTCATCGCGGCGACGAGCATGAAGCGGCACGGGAAGGTCAGGCTGGCCACGGCGCGCGAGATCGTGACCGTGCCGTCCTCCAACGGCTGGCGCAGCACCTCGAGCACGTTGCGGTGGAACTCCGGCAGCTCGTCGAGGAAAAGCACGCCGTGGTGCGCGAGGCTGACCTCTCCCGGCGTCGGGTGCGTCCCGCCGCCCAACAGCCCGGCGTCGGAGATCGTGTGGTGCGGGGCGCGGAAGGGACGCGCGGTGACCAGGGGCTGGTGCGAGGCCAGAGTGCCCGCGATACTGTGGATCTTCGTGACCTCCAGGGCCTCGTCGAGCGCCATCGGCGGCAGGATCGACGGCACGCGCCGCGCGAGCATCGTCTTGCCGGTTCCCGGCGGACCGATGGCGAGAAGGTTGTGGCCGCCGGCGACCGCCACCTCGATCGCGCGCTTGGCGTACTCCTGGCCCTTCACGTCGGCGAAGTCCTCGGGGATCCGCCAGCCGTCGTTGAAGACCTGGGAGGGATCGAGCTTCATCGGCGCGATCTCGATGCCGCCGGTCAGGAAGTCCGCCGCGTCGCGCAACGTGTCGACCGGGAAGACCGAAAGCCCCTCGACGACCGCCGCCTCCTCGGCGTTCTCGGGCGGGACGAGGATGCCGCGGCAACCGGCCGCGCGCGCGCCGACCGCGAGCGGCAGGACACCGCGCACGCGCCGGACCTCGCCGCTCAGCGCCAGCTCGCCGATCACCGCGAGGCCCTCCAGGGCGGCCCCGTCGATGGCGCCCGAGGCGACGAGCATGCCCAGCGCGATGGGCAGGTCGTAGACCGGCCCCTCCTTGCGGATGTCCGCGGGCGCCAGGTTGATCGTCGTCCGCCCGCGCGGCGGCTCGAAACCGGAGTTGATCAGCGCCGTCCAGACGCGGTCGGAACTCTCCTTCACCGCGGCGTCCGGCAGGCCGACGACGATGATCTTCGGATCCCCGCCGCCCGCGTTGACCTCGATCTCCACCGGGACCGAGTCGACCCCGACCACCGCACCGGACCTGACTTTCGCCAGCATTCGCATCCTCTCGCGCGACCTGCCGTCGCTTGCGCCTACCCAACCCGACCCGTGCCCCCCTGTCAAACCCCAACTCCCTCCCCATTCAAGGGAAGAAGCGCGGCGGCGCGAATTCCGGAATTTTCTCGCGGGGATCGTTGCGTGCGACCTCCCGCGGCGGTTCGGGAGGGCCAGCCACCGCGGTTTCCTCCCGGGCGGCTGCGGGAGGGTGTCGGCCCGCTGCGCGAGCGCCTCGCCGCGCGGATCCCTGCGGCGGTCGGGTCCGGGGCGGCGGCCGAATCGGCCTCGGGATCCGCTAGGACTTCCGTTCGACGATGAACCGCGCGATGGCGGCGAGCGGTTCCACGGGGCCCGGGAGTCCCTGGAGGGCGGCGATCGCATCCGCGACCAGCTTGTCCGCCTCGCGCCGGGCGCGTTCGATCCCGTACAGGGCCACGTAGGTCATCTTCCCCCGGGCCGCGTCGCTGCCGACGGCCTTGCCGAGCGCCTCGGGCGAGGACGTCGCGTTCAGGATGTCGTCCGCGACCTGGAACGCCAGGCCGACGTTAAGGCCGTAACGCCCGAGCGCATCGATCGCCGGCCCGCCGGCCCCGGCCGCGATGGCGCCCATGCGGCACGCGGCCTGGATCAGCTTCGCCGTCTTGTGAATGTGGATGAACTGCACCTGCGCGGCGTCGGGTTGCAGGCCCTCGGAGACCAGGTCCTCGAACTGCCCGCCGACGACCCCGCGGCTGCCGGCGGCCGCGGCCAGTTCGAGGGCCAGGCGGCCGGACTCCTTCGCCTGCGCGAGGAGTTCGAACGCGAGAGTCAGCAGGCTGTCCCCGGCCAGGATCGCGTTGGCTTCGCCGTAGACCTTGTGAGAGGTCGGTTTCCCGCGTCGCAGGTCGTCGTTGTCCATGGCGGGCAGGTCGTCGTGGATGAGCGTGTAGGTATGGAGGAACTCGAGGGCGACGGCCGGAAGCATGGCCGTCCCGTCGGATCCGCCCGCGGCCTCCGCGGCAGCCAGGCAGAGGATCGGGCGGATCCTCTTGCCGCCGCAGAAGATGCTGTATCGCATGGCCTCGTGCAGCCGCGACGGACGCACCGTCGCGGGCGGGAGGTGCCGCTCCATCGCGGCATCCACAGTTCCGCGTCTGGTTTCGAGGTAGTAACTCAGGTCCTCCATAGGCGCTTACAGTATCGGCCGTTTGCCGGTCCGGCAACTCCCGTTATGATGTCGTCCGAAACCGACGATCATGCTCACGATCCTCGTCATCAGCGTCGTCCTGCTGGCTCCCATGGTCTACACCAAGCGCGGCTGCCCGCGCTCGGCCTTGCGCACGGGGCGTGCATTCTGATGCGTCGGGACGAGTACCTGCGGACCGGCGGGCACGCGATGGTGCGGCGCGAGTTGTTCGAGGATACCACCCTGGCGCGCGCGTGGCGCGCGGCGGGCCGGAGCGGTCTCTGCGTCGACGGGCAGGACGTGGTGCGGGTGCGGATGTACGATTCGCTGGAGGCCATCTGGGCAGGATTCCAGAAGAACGTCTACCCGGCGTTCCGGCATGAGGCCAGTTTCTGGCTCTTCCTCCGTCGCCGTTGCGCGCCGGGGGCCGGTCCGATACGCTGGCCGCGACAACGGGGGAGCGGACCATGCTATCGCTGGCGGTGATGGGGTCGGGCAAGGGGAGCAACTTCCAGTCCATCCTGGACGCGATCCGGGAGGGGCGCCTGGAGGCTCGGGTCGCCTGCGTGCTCTCCGACGTGGCCGACGCGTTCATCCTCGAACGCGCCCGCGGGGCGGGGGTGCCGGCGATCCACGTCGACGGCGCGCCGTTCAAGACCAAGCTCGAAGGCGTGGCGGAGGACCGGGTCCTGCGGATCCTCCGCGACCACGGCGCGGATTCGATCGCCCTCGCCGGCTTCATGCGGATCGTGAAGCCGAAGCTGATCGGGGCGTTCCGCCACCGCATGGTCAACATCCATCCCTCGCTGCTGCCCGCCTTCCCCGGGCTTCACGCGTGGAAGCAGGCGCTCGAGTACGGGGCGCGCGTCGCCGGCTGCACGGTCCACTTCGTCGACGAGGGCACGGACACCGGCCCGATCATCGTCCAGCGGCCGGTCGGGGTGCTCGACACCGACACGCCGGAGACGCTGCACGCCCGCATCCAGGAGCAGGAGCACCTCGCCTACCCGGAGGCCCTGCAGCTTCTCTCCGCCGGCCGCCTCCGCGTCGAGGGCCGGCGCGTG
This sequence comes from Lentisphaerota bacterium, assembly GCA_016873715.1. Taxonomy (GTDB): domain Bacteria; phylum Verrucomicrobiota; class Kiritimatiellia; order PWTM01; family PWTM01; genus VGWF01. The sequence continues at coordinate 6,508 of VGWF01000125.1, forward strand.
GTCCGCGTTTGACAATTCCATCATTTCAAGGGATTCTCCCGCGCTTACGCCCGGCGGTCGCAGCGGCCGCCGCGGGGGAGGATGGAATGGCGGACGGTGCATCCGAGGGACGCATCCTCATGCTGGGCCTGCCGAAGGGCAGCCTGCAGGAGGCGACGTTCATGCTGATGGAGCGCGCGGGCTTCAAGGTCCGCGCCGGATCCCGTTCGTACATCCCCGACGTCGACGATCCGGAGATCACCGCCCGCCTGATCCGCGCGCAGGAGATCAGCCGCTACGTCGAGAACGGCCACCTTGATGCAGGCCTGACCGGCTACGACTGGGTTCAGGAGAACGCGTCGGACGTCGTCGAGGTCTGCGAGCTGCGCTACGCGAAGCAGGGGTTCCGGCCCGTCCGCTGGGTCCTCGCCGTGCCCGAGGCCTCGCCGATCCGGTCGGTGAAGGACCTGGAGGGCCGGCGCGTCGCCACCGAGGCGGTCGGCATCACCCGCCGCTACCTCGAGAAGAACGGCGTCCGCGCCGAGGTCGAGTTCTCCTGGGGCGCCACCGAGGTCAAGGCGCCGGACCTGGTCGATGCGATCGTCGAGATCACCGAGACGGGATCCTCGCTGCGCGCGAACAACCTGCGGATCGTCGAGACGGTGATGGAGTCGACCACCCGGCTGATCGCGAACAAGGCCGCGTGGGCCGACGCATGGAAGCGCCGCAAGATCGAGCAGATCGCGCTGCTTCTCCAGGGCGTGCTCCGCGCCGGGGGCAAGGTCCTGATCAAGCTGAACGTGCAGCGCGCCAACCTCGACCGCGTCATCCGGCTTCTCCCCGCGCTCCACGCGCCGACGATCAACGTGCTGAGCGACGAGGGCTGGATCTCCGTCGAGACCGTGGTGGACGAGAAGGTGGTCCGCGAGATCATCCCCTCATTGAAAGCCGCGGGCGCGGAAGGTATCATCGAACTCGGGTTGAACAAGATCGTGCCGTAGGCCGCCGCGCACGGGCGCGGGGCCGGGGCACAAGAGGACACCATGGGCAGCATCAAGAAGAAGCGCCGGGCCAAGATGGCCAAGCACAAGAGGCGGAAGCGCCTCCGGCTGCAGCGCCACAAGAAGAAGTAGCGCGCCGGGCCCCGGCGCGCTGCTCGGTGCCGGTTTCGTCCACCACCTGCCAACGATGCGGGCGGGAACGCCATCCCGGGACCGCGAAGGGTGCGGTCCGTTCGTCCGCCGGGCGGCTCTCGTCTGCCTGGCGGCGGCGGCCGGATGTGTGTCCGTCCCCTCCGGCGGCCCGGCCGTGGCGGATCCGTCCCCCGAGGCCCTGGCCCGCTTTTCGACGGGCATGTCGCTGGAGTTGCAGGGGCGGGCCGACGACGCGCTGAAGGAGTACCTGCGGGCGATCGAGGCCGACCCGGATCATGAGCCGCTCTACTTCCGCGTCGCCGGGCTGCGCGCCTCGCGCAACGATTTCGAGGGCGCCGAGGCCATCCTGCGGACGATCGCGGAGCGTCATCCCCGGAGCCCCGAGCCCCTGCGGGCGCTCGCGCGGGTCAAGCTCGCGGCCCGGAAGCCCGGCGAGGCGATGGACTTTCTTCGCAGCGCCCTCGATCTCGCCCCCCGGAACGGGGACCTCGCCGCGGAATTGTGCGTGCTGCTCACCGATGCGGGGCGGGACGCGAACGCCATCGGCGTCGCGAAGCGCAGCCTCGCCGCCTCCCCGCCCTCGCCGGCCCTCCAGCGGGTGATCGGCAGCCTCTACCTCCGCTCGCGCGACGCATCGGCCGGCGAGATCCGCCGGCAGGAGGGCGCCGCGCTCCTCGACGCCATGGCCCGGGCGACCGTTTCGAACGCGCCGGCCCGCGTCTCGCTGGGCGAGATCCGGATGGCCGCGGGGGAGGAGGCCGCGGCCCTCAAGGCCTTCCGCGAGGCGGCCGCGCTCGACGGCGCCAACGAACGCATCCACGCGCGGATCGTCCGCATCCTGCTCGGCCAGGGCCGGCAGGACGAGGCGATCGTCGCGCTCGAGGCGGCGGTGCCGCGCGCCGACCGTCCCTCCGGGCTCCGCCGCGTTCTTGCGCTTCTGCTCGTCCGCCGCGCGGAGACCGCGAAGGACCCCGCCGCCGCGCGGCGCGACCGCGAGCGTGCCGTCGACCTCCTCGAGTCCGTCGACCGCGAGGCGCCCGCGCAGCCCGGCGTGCTGGCGGAACTCGGCGAGGTGCGGATCCGGCTCGGTCGCGACGCGGACGCCTTCGAGGCCTTCTCCCGCATTCCGCAGGAGGATGCCGGCACGCGCCGCTCGCTCGCGCTCCGGTTCCTGTCCGGGGGCGACACCAACGCCGCGGTGAAGCGGATGCAGGCGGCCGCGGCGCGACCGGGGCCGGAGGGGCGGCTGGCGCGGCACTACCTCGGCGAGATCCTCGAGGCGAAGGGCGACCCCGCCGGGGCGCGCGCCGCCTTCGAGGCCGCCGCCGCGCCGGAGCCGGCCGAGTCCGCGCCGTACATCCGGCTGGCCATCCTTGCGCACGACGACGATCCGGCCGGCGCGGTGCGATGGCTCGAGAAGGGCCTTGCGCGCGTCCCGGACGACCCGCGCCTGACGCGCGCGCTCGCGACGCTGCAGATGCTGCGGCGCCCCTTTGCGAAGGCGCGGGAGACCTACGAGCGGATCGAGACGCTCCTGCCCCCGGAGGACCTCAACGCCGTCCTCCAGGTCAAGGTCGAGCAGGCCGTCGCGCTGCAGTGGGAGGGACGCCCGGCCCTCGCGGCGAGGCGCCTGGCCGAGGCCGTCGATCCCGGCTACCTGATCTTCGAGCTCTACGTCCGCCTCGCCTTCGACTACGGCCGCCGCTTCAAGGACCACGGGCCGGCGGAGAAGGCCTTGGCCGAGCTGACGCGGCTGCGGGTCGACGATCCCGCCACGTCGATGTACGCCGGCCTGTACGCCCTCAGCGCGGAGAACTTCACGAATGCCGTGGCGGCCTTCGAGCACGCCGAACGGGTCGCGCGGCAGACGATCGACGGCGCCTCGATGCTGCGGGCGCAGTTCTACTTCTCCTACGGCAGCGCCCTCGAACGCAGTGGCCGGTTCGCCGACGCGGAGGTCGCGCTGGAGCAGTGCCTCAAGCTCGACCGCGACTTCGCCGAGGCCTGGAACTACCTCGCCTACATGTGGGCCGATCGCGGGATCAACCTGCCGAAGGCGCTGGAGTACGTCCACGAGGCGCTCAAGCGCGAGCCGGACAACGGCGCCTTCCTCGACACGCTGGGCTGGGTCCATTTCCGCCAGGGCCGCGCCGAGGAGGCGCTCAGGCACCTGGAGCGGTCGCTCGAGGCCCTTCCCGAGGAGGACGCGACGGTCCTCGACCACACCGGCGATGCGCTCGCCAAGCTCGGCCGGGAGGCCGAGGCCCTGAAGCGGTGGACGCGCGCCTTCGTGCTCGACCCCTCCGTCGCCGGCCTGCGCGCGAAGCTCGAGGCCCGCAAGGTCGACCTTGCGCCGCTGCTCCGGCAGGCCGAGGCCGAGAAGCAGCGCGCCGAACGCGAACTCAACCGGCTGAGCCCCGGCGAACCCGAGGGACTGGTGGAGGAGGGGGAGCCGGTGGACGGGGACGACGAGGAGCCTCCGGACGGGCCGTAGGAGTGGGCCGCGGCGGGCGGAGCGGATCCCCGCGATCGGGGGCCGCCGTCCAACCGCCGGCCGCCGGCGCTCCGCGGCATCGCGTGCGGGCCGTTCGCGGAGCATCCGGGCAGCCGCTTCGCCACCGTGGCGCGGCCGGACTCCGGGGGATGGACGCCGTCGCCGAGGAAACCCGTGCGCTCCCGCCCGAGGCCGTCCGCCCTGCGCCGTCACCGGGCCGCGGGCCGGATCGGCGTTCGCGCGGCGCGATCGGCTGCGATTGCGTGCGGCGTTCCGTCGTGTATCATGAACGGGCACAACGAAAGCGGTGAGGCATGAAGATCTGGATCAACGGGAAGCTGGTGCCGGAGCGGGATGCGAAGATCTCGGTGTTCGACCACGGGTTGCTCTACGGGGACGGCGTCTTCGAGGGCATCCGGGCGTACAACGGTCGCGTCTTCCTGCTGGACGAGCATCTCGCGCGCCTCTGGGACTCCGCCAAGGCCATCGCGCTGAACATCCCGGTGACCCGGAAGTCGATGGAGAAGGCGGTCCTCGAGACCTGCCGCGCGAACAGGATCCGCGACGGCTACATCCGCCTGGTCGTGACGCGCGGCGTCGGCACGCTGGGGCTGAATCCCTACCTGTGCAAGAAGGCGCAGATCATCGTCATCGCCGGGACGATCCAGCTCTATCCCGAGGAGCTCTACCGCAACGGCATGGCCGTCGTCACGGTGGGGACGCACCGCAACATGACCGAGGCGGTGAACCCGCGGATCAAGAGCCTGAACTACCTGAACAACATCCTGGCGAAGATCGAGGCGATCAACTCGGGCGTGATGGAGTGCATCCTGCTCAACCCGCAGGGCTACGTCGCCGAGGCCTCGGGCGACAACATCTTCGCCGTGCTCGGCAAGACGCTCACGACGCCGCCGACGTGGTGCGGAGCGCTGCGGGGCATCACGCGCGACGCCGTGATGCGCCTGGCCGCCGAGCGCGGCTACGAGGTGCGCGAGGACGTGATGACGCGCTACGACCTCTACGTGGCCGACGAGGTCTTCCTCACCGGCACCGCCGCCGAGATCATCGGCGTGACGAACATCGACCGGCGGCCGATCGGGTCCGGCAAGCCCGGCCCCGTGACGCGCGAGCTCGGCGCCGCCTTCGCGGCCTACGCGAAGGGCGCCGGCACGCCGATCCCGGCCTGACCGCCGCGGAGGGCGCTGCGCCCATGAAGTGCGAGATCTGCAAGGCGCAGGAGGCCAGCGTCCATCTCACGCAGGTGATGGACGGCGAGGTCAAGAAGCTCCACATGTGCGAGGACTGCGCCCGCAAGGGCGGGATCAACATCGAGAACCCGGTGTCGATCTCGGACCTGCTGCTCGGCCTGGGCAAGGAGGAGCCGGTGGAGGAGGCCCCCGCCGCGCCCGACCGCGCGTGCCCCGTCTGCCATCTCCGCCAGGCCGACTTCCGCAAGACGGGCCGGCTCGGCTGCCCGGAGTGCTACGCGGCGTTCGCGACCGAACTGGCGCCCCTGCTGCGGCAGATGCACCGGCGCGACCACCACGTCGGCCGGACCCCCGGGGCGGTGCCCGGCGGCGTGTCGCCCGCCGAGGAGGCCGCGGCGGTGCAGGAGGCGCTCGACCGCGCGGTGGCGGACGAGCGGTTCGAGGAGGCCGCCCGGCTGCGCGACCGGCTGCTGGCGCTGCGGCAGCGCATCGCGGCGGGGTCCCCGGCCGCCCCGGAGGCGCGGCCGTGAACGTCGGCGACCTCCTGCGGCAACCCCATCTCTGGGCCTGCGGCGCGGGGGAGGACGGCATCGCCGCCAGCAGCCGCGTGCGCCTTGCGCGCAACCTGCGCGGGCACGCCTTCCCGGACTGGGCGGGGGAGGACGAGAACCTCCGCGTCTGGCGGACGCTGGAGCCGGTGCTGCGCGCGCTGCCGTCGATGCAGGGCTCCGTCTCGGCGGCCAACGAGGCGATGACGGACCTCGACCGGCAGATCCTGGTCGAGCGGCACCTGTCGAGCCGGGAGCACGCGCGGAAGGGCCGCGGGAGCGGGATCGTCCTCCGCGCCGACGAGCGGCTCGCCGTGATGGTGAACGAGGAGGACCACCTGCGGATGCAGTCCCTGGAATGCGGCCTGCGCCTGCACGAGGTCTGGGAGCGGATGGAGGCGCTGGACCGGGAGTTCGAGGAGCGGATCGCCTGTGCGTTCTCGCCTCGGCTGGGCTACCTGACGGCGTGTCCGACCAACGTGGGAACCGGGCTGCGGGCGAGCGTGATGCTCCACGTTCCGGGGCTGGTGCTGATGGAGGAGATGGCGCCGGTCGTCAACGGGATCCAGAAGCTCGGCCTGGCCGTGCGCGGACTGTGGGGCGAGGGGACCGAGGCGGTCGGGAACATGTTCCAGATCTCGAACCAGATGACCCTCGGGGCGCGGGAGGAGGATCTCGTCGGCGATCTCGACCGGCTGGTCCGCGAGGTGATCGACCACGAGCGCAACGCGCGCGCGCGGCTGATGCGGAGCCGCGAGACGGTGGTCCGCGACCATGTCGGCCGGGCGCTGGGCATCCTCGGCCACGCCCACGTCCTCACCTCGAACGAGACGCTCTCGCACCTCTCCGCCTTGCGGCTCGGGATCGAGCTGGGTATAGTGGAACGCTTGGACCGCGCCACGGTCGACGCGCTGCTCCTGCTGACGCAGCCCGCGCATATCCAGCGGGCGGCGGGCAGGCCCCTGGGGCCCCGGGAGCGCGACGAGGCCCGCGCGCGGCTCGTTCGCGAACGGCTCGGGGAGCCGCCCCGGCGCCGCCGCGTGAGAAAGACGAAGGCATGAACAACTTTACGCCCCGCGCGCAGCAGGTTCTCCGGCTGGCCCAGCAGGAGGCCGAGCGCTTCAACCACGGCTACGTCGGCACGGAGCACCTGCTCCTGGGCCTGGTCGCTCTCGGCCAGGGGGTCGCGGTGGTCGTGCTGCAGAAGATGGGCATCGACCTGGACACCCTCCGCCTCGAGGTCGAGAAGGCGGTCGGCGTCGGTCCCGAGACGAAGACGATCGGCAACATCCCGTTCACGCCGCGGGTGAAGAAGGTGCTGGCGCTGGCGGGCAGCGAGGCGCGGGCGCTCAACCACTCCTACGTCGGGACCGAGCACATCCTCCTGGGCCTGCTCCGCGAGGGCGAGGGGGTCGCGTCGCGCATCCTCAAGAACCTGAACATCGACCTGGAGAAGGCGCGGGTCGCGATCATGAAGGAGCTCGACCCGGACTACGAGCCCGGGTCGGCGCCCGCGTCCGACGCCGCGCCCGAGGGTCAGGCGGCCCCCGCGGCAGGGGGCGAGGCCCCGGCCGGCGGCTCCGGCGCGCAGGGCGGAGCGGCCC
>VGWF01000126.1 GCA_016873715.1 Lentisphaerota bacterium
CGCGAGCACGGGGCGAAGGAGGCCTGCGCGTTCGTCAAGCGCATGGACTTCAAGCCCTCGGCCGTCGCCTTCGACGCCGCGTTCGACAAGTAGGAAGGTTCGCGGGTTCCAAGGGTTGGACGTCCGCGGGTTCGCAGGTTCCAAGCCTTGGACGATCGACAACCGGCGGGTCGGGCCCCACGCCCGATCCGCCGGTTCCGTTTTCCCTCGTCCATGCCCGTCCGTATCCCCCGCGCCAGGGCAGACGCATCTTGTTCCTGTCGAAACCGGGCCGTGTGCTCGGGATCCTCAGGATTCCCCTTCCATCGCCGGGAAAGGGAGATCCCAGCCGAACGATCCTTGAATCAAGGCCAAGGCGATGCCGCGGCGCGCACCGGGTGGCCCCGAGCCCGCGAGGGGCCCGGCCGGGAACGCGGCAGACCGCCCCGGATGCAAGGCGACGAAGGGGGCGCTGGACTCGTGTCCGCGCCCCCTTCGGCAACGCCGCAGGCGGGGCGGGATCCCGTGCGATCCGGCCGGCCTGGTGCGCGTCGCACCCCCGCAACCGCAAGCGCTCCAGCGTCCACCAGCCACTCCGCGCACCGCCGACCGAAAGGAGCCACGACCTCGAGGAAGATGCGTCTGCCCTGTCCTCCGCGCCGGAAACACTGGCGCGTCCACCCGTTTTCCCATACGATCCACGGCCGGCGCGAACGGGAAGCCGTCTTGGGGAGATATCGATGAACCGGATGCTGGGATGGGTGGCGGGGTTGGCGTGTCTGTCGGCGTGCATCGGCGCCTCGGCGCAGTCGAATGCGCCCGCGGCCGCGGCGACGCCGGACATGCGGTATGCGAAGCTGACGCTCAAGAACCTGCCTCCCCTCGAGGCCGTTCTCCAGGCCGCGACCGACGCGGTGCCCCAGGCCAAGGCCGCGGTCGCCGACTGGCAGAAGCGGATGCGCACGGCCGCCTGGGTTCCTCGCTTCGAGCTGCGGTCGGCGATCGGCCAGCAGGGCTTGCGCGAGTACACGGTGGTGAACCGCACGTCGACCGACGCGCTCGGGATGACCTCGACCTACCGGGACAGCTACGCGACGGGCGAGGATCCGCGGTGGCTGAACGAGTACCAGCTGGCCGTCATGTGGGACTTCTCGCAGCTCTTCTTCCGGCCGGAGGAGATCGACATCGCGCGGTTGAAGATGGAGGCCGTGCGCGTGAACATGGAGCGCGACGCCGTGGTCGCCGGGGTTCGCGAGCGCGCGCTGACCGCCTACTACGACCTCATCGAGTCGCTGCGCCTGCTGGAGTTGGAAACCTACCGGGCGTCGGTCCCCACGATCATCCGGAAGGAGCGCGCCGCCGCCATGGTCGACGACCTGGCGGACGGTTGCCTGCTCAAGCACCTCAACCGGCCGCCCAAGGCGGGCGGCAAGTAGTCCGGCGGATTTACGCGGCGGGGGTTTCCGCCGTCGCCTGGGCGGCGGCGGGTTCCGCGGTCGCGGGCGCGGGCGCGCCGTCCGCCGGCCCGCCGAACAACCCGCGCTTCCGGAGGCGCTCCTGCCACGCCGGCGGAACGTACTTCTCGAAGGCGTCCACCCACCAGGGCCGGCCGACGTAGATGTTCACGGCCTCGCCGGGGAACAGGTCGATCGGCTCGAGGAGTTCCACCGACACGCGGCGGCCGCGGATCGGCTGGTTCTGGACGGGGCTCACGCGGGTCGGAAGCCACGCAACGTCCGGGCTGACGGTGCGGATGCGGGCCGGCGTGAGCTTCGCGAAGCCGGACAGCCGGGCGGGCTCGACGTAGGCGTCCTGGCCCTCCGTGACGGCGTGCGAGACGTGCTCGCCCAGGAATCCGGTCACGTTGCGCTGATCGCCGCGGATCAGCAGGGTGACGACCGGGGCGCCCGCCGGGACGACGTCGCCGGGCTGGAACCACACGCGCGTGACCGTGCCGGTGTGCCGCGCGCGCAGGACGTAGTTGTCGCGCCGCGCGCGCAGGAGGGACACGGTCTCGGCGACCGACTCGAGCCCCTCCGGCGGCGGATTCGTCGCCATCGCCGGGCTCTCGGCCGCCGCCGCGAACCAGCGCCGCGACGTCTCGAGGCGCGATTTCGCCTCCGCCTGTTCCGCCTCAAGGGCGGCGATCTCGGCCGGGTACAGCTCCACGCTCTTGGCCAGCGCCTCCTGCTCGGCGCGGAAGTAGGCCAGCCGGGCGGCGTCCTGGACGCCCGCGGCCATCAGCTCCTCGAGCTTGCGCGACTCGGCCTTCAGGACGTCGAGCCGCAGCTTCTCGGCGGCCTGGCGCATCCTCAGGTCGCGGAGGCGGTCCCCGATGCCGCTGATGACCGACGTGAACTGGCGCTCGGCCTGGAGCTGCTCGACGGCCAGCTCGGCATCCGAGAGCGATGCGTCGAACCGGGCCAGCACCTCGCCCGGGACGACCTGCTGCCCCGCGATGACGCCGACCGAGACGAGGCGCACGTCCTGGACCGGCGCGGCCTCCTCGCGAAGGGCCTCGATCACGCCGGGGATCCGCACCGTGCGCGCCCCGACCATGTAGAGCTGGAACGTGGCCCAGACCGCGGCGGCCCAGATGAGGAACGGCCACTTGTACTTGATGCGGCTCCACCAGAACCGGGGGTGGCGCGGCAGGCGGCGGCGTTCGGCTGCACTCATGTCAGATCTCCACCGTGGAACGCTGCATGAGCAGGCTCACTTCGCTGATGCCGGCGACCTTGTGGAGCTCGTCCAGAAGATCGGCATGGTAGGTCGGATCCGCCAGGCGGACCTGGTAGGAGTACTCGATGACGTCGCCCTGCGCGGCCTCCCGCATGGCGATCAGGACGCTGGAATCGCAGTACTTGGACAGCACGGCGTTGACGTCCTTGTCGGCCGGCGAGCCGGGCGGCAGCATGTAGCGCAGCAGGCCCTCGTATTCGCGTCGCGACGCGAAGGGCGACCAATGCAGGTAGAGCGCGACGAGGCAGAAGAACAGGGTGCCGACCACGGCGACGGAGAACACCGCCGCGCCGGTCGAGATGCCGACGGCGATCGCGGCGAACAGGAAGATGATGTCGCGCGGATCGCGGATCGGGGTGCGGAACCGGATGATCGCCAGCGTTCCCAGGATGCCCAGGCCGCGGGCGAGGTTGTTGCCGATCGCCATGATCATCGTGCACGACACGACGGCGCCGAGCACCAGGGTGTGGACGAAGGACCGCGAGTAGGCGAGCGTCTGGTAGGTCCGCCGGTACACGAAGGCGATCACCATCGACAGCACGAAGCTGAGGAGCAGCGCCGTCATCACCTGTTCGAGGCCCAGCACCCGCGCCGGACCGAAGACTTCCATCAGTTCATCCATGAATTTCCGTCCCCACCTTATCGATAGGTGCAGTTCTCCGAAGCGTCCGAGTACATCGCACCCGTGAACATCGAGTCAAGCCGAACCGCCGTGAAGTACTTGCAGTAGCCGACCCGCTGCAGGTTGAACCGTTCCGTCATGTCGACCATCCACATCGGCGCATCCGCGAACGTCTTGAGTTCGAGGATCGACGCCGAGTACGGCTTCCCGTAGGCGGTCGCCGAATCCATCGCCCACCAGTTGCCGCCCTGCGGCAGGAGATTCCAGTCGCGCGTGGGCCGGTAGCAGAGCTTCGTGTCGAACGTCAGCCGGGCGTAACGGTCGTTGCGGCCGAGATAGGCCTCCCGGTGATAGCGGACCAGCACGATCGGCCGGGAGCCGGTCTCCCGGGCCAGCCGCAGGAAGTTGAGGTAGTTCATCTCCTCCTGCTTCGTGCGGAACGGGACCCACCGGCCGGGCTTCGTGATGAGGTCGCCGCCCCAGAGCCCCGTGGGAACCGTGGCGCGGCTCTTGACGATGACGCCCTTGATCTTGCGCTTGATCTCGAGGAACACCGGGCACTTGCCGTCGAAGCCGTAGGTCCGGATCCGCAGCTTGAACCGGGCGAGCGCCTCGTGCTCCTTCGCGTGGTAGAAGGACATCTCCGGCGTGTCGAGCTGGAGCGTCGTGACGACGTACTCCGGCAGCGCGCCGCCCCCGCCGTGGTCGTCCGGCTCGCAGAACGGCTCGATGAACTCCCGGATGGCTGGGATCTGCGCCGGGTGGATGAGGTACTTCGCCTCATGCCGCTCCAGCTCGATCGTCTGCTTGTTGGATGGACGTAGTCCGAACACGGGCACCCTACCGAAGGATGATTGAACCCGGCATGATATGACGCTTTTCTAACAATGCACGAAAAATCCAAGCATCCGGGGGAGGTCAGCGGGGGACGGGGGGCGGGCCAATCCGGCGCAGCCGGCGGATCGTCCGCTCGATCGCCGCCTGGAGCGACGCGCCGGCGGGCTTGTCGAGCGTGACGTCCTGCGAACACTCCCAGGCGAAGACCCCGCCGAGCCCCAGCTTCCATGCATACTCGACCTGCCGGGTGACCGTGTCGACGCCGTTGAACCAGTATCCCCCGGCCTCCTCGTGCCCGGGCAGGGGGTGGAAGGCATCGTAGAGCTTCCGGTAGGCGAGGTTGCGCGGCTGCTGTGCCGAGACGGCCCCGCCCTGGCGGCCGTAGAAGCCGATGCCGATGAAGAGCTTCTCCCGGGGCAGCCGCCGGACATCCAGCCAGTACCGCACGTGCTTGTCCAAGTAGGCCATCCGCGCCTTCTTCTGGTCGGCCGGCGGGAGATAGGCCATCAGGTGAACCCGGTCGGCGGCGCGGACCGTGGCCTCGTCGACATGCGGCCGCCCGTGCATTTCGGCCCCGCCGACGCACACGCCGATCTCGACGCCGGCCGGGGCGACTCTCCGCTTCACCTCCGAGATCAGCCGCCCGTAGTCGGCCTCCTCGCGCCGGGTCTTCGGGTACTCCCAGTCGAAATCGATCAGGACCAGGCTGTTTTCCGAGCAGAACCGGGCGAGGGCCGTCGCAAAGGCCGTCCGGGTCGCCGGGTCCGCCGCCACCCGCGCCAGCACCCCCCCGTTCATCCAGCCCTCGCCGCCGACGGAGATCCCCACGTGGATGCCGCGCGCCTGGAGCGTGTTCCGGATGCTCGCGAAGTCCCGCGCCGAGAACTTGATCCGTCCGTTGGCCGGCACCGGGTCCCACGGCAGCGCAATGCCGCCCGACGGGGTCGGGTCGACGACTCCGTGGAGGATCAGGCACTCGACGCCGTCGAGATGCACCAGGTCCAGCCAGTTCGGACCGTAGGCATCGAGATCCCGCATCTGCCGGACCGCGTAGTCGGGCAGATAGCTCGCCACGCGGAAGCGGCGCGTGTCGGGACGGATCCCCTGCCCCACCGGCGCGACCGGCGGAGGCACCGAGCGGCAGCCCGCCAGCAGCGCGAACGCCGACAGCAGCGCGGCCATGCGCCGGCCCGCACCCCCGGATGTCCGGCGGCGGTCGCTTCGCCCCGGTTCCGTCACCGTGAGCGCTTCCCCCGGCCCTTGGTGAGGACCAGTCTCCGATGGCAGCGGCCGAAGGCCTTCGCATCCAGCGGAAGCGACACCGCCCGCCCGCGGACGGCCGAGTAGAGCATCGCGTTGGCCAGCTCGACCTGCCGCACGCCGTCCGCCAGCGGCGCGACCGGCGGCACCTCGCCGAGGATCGCGTCCACGAAGTTCCGGATCACCGCCTCGTGCGGCGCGGCCGCGGGCTCGAGGGTGGAGGCGGCGGCCTGCACGGCCGGCCGGCCGAACAGCTCCGCGCCGTTCCGGCAGTACTCGTCCGAGGGCGTTGCATTCGTCGTCACGACCAGGCTGGAGCCCTCGAGGACGGCCCGTCCGCGCGTGCCGGCGATCTCGAGCCGGTTCGTGCCCGGCGCCTCGCCGGTGGACGTGATGAACGTGCCGGTGCAGCCGCCGGGATACTCGAGCACGGCCGTGACCTCGTCCTCGACCTCGATCGCGTGACGCCGGCCGAACCCGCAGACGGCCTGGACGCGCTCCGGCGGCCCGAACAGCCAGCCCAGCAGGTCCAGCTGGTGGGGACACTGGTTCACGAGCACGCCGCCGCCCTCGCCGGCCCACGTGCCGCGCCACGGGGCCGAGGCGTAGTAGGCGTCCGGCCGGAACCAGTCGGTCAGGATCCACGTCACGCGCTGCAGCGTGCCCAGCCGCCCCCGCAGAAGAAGGTCGCGCAGCCGCACGAAGCGCGGATCGGTGCGCATCTGGAACATGACGGCCGCCACGAGGCGGCGACGGCCCGCGGCCGCCGCGGCGAGCCGCTGCGCGCCGGCGAGGTCGACCGCGACCGGCTTCTCGAGAAGCACGTGCAGCCCCGCGTTCAGCGCATCCACGCCGATGGGAACGTGATCGTAGTGCGGGGTGGCGACGAGGACCGCGTCGCACGCGCCGCTGCGGAGAAGCTCGCGGTGATCGGTGAAGAACGCGCAGCCGCGCTCCGCGGCCAGCGACGCCTTCGCGGGATTGCGGGAACACAGGGCCGCGAGGCGGGCCCGCGGGGTGCGCGCGACTCGATCGGCGTGGGCGAGGCCGATGATGCCGACGCCGACCACGCCGATGCGGACCTCGCGCCGCGCCCGCCGGGAGGATGCGGTCTTCTTCATGCGCGCCACTCTACTGGGACGCGCACCGCGCAACAAGGCCGCGGCCGCGGCGGGTCCGCCGGGCTTGCGCGCGGGGGCGGGCGCGGCGACAATGGGCGCGGAATGAAAATCGTCACCGCCTCCCAGATGCGCCAGCTCGACCGCCGTACGATCGAGGAGGCCGGCATCCCCGGCCACGATCTCATGGATCGCGCGGGCCGCGGCGTGGCGGACGTCACGCGGTACTTCGCCGATCTCGCCGGCATGAACACCCCGTCCGCCATCCTCCTGGCCGGACGCGGAAACAACGGCGGCGACGCCTTCGCCGCGGCGCGGCACCTCAAGGACCAGGGCTTCGAGGTCATGGTGTGGATCGCCGGCGCCGAGAATCAGATCACGGGCGATGCGCTCAAGCACCTGGGCAACGTCCATGCCGACGGCATCAGCGTGGAGGAGTTTCCGTCGCGCGAGGATTGGGACGACAACCTCGCCCATCCCGCCGGGGCGGACTTCCTCATCGACGGCCTCCTCGGAACCGGAAGCCACGGCGCTCCCCGCGGACCGGTCGCCTGGGCCATCCAGTACATCAACGCCGCCGCGAACGATGCGTTCGTCGTCTCGATCGACATCCCCTCCGGGATCAACTCCGACACCGGGATCGCCGAGGGCGATGCCGTCAACGCGGACGTCACCGTCACCCTGGGGCTGCCCAAGACCGGGCTGACCGCGGCCGCCGCGCTGGAGTTCGTCGGCACCGTCGAGGTGTCCGACATCGGCATCCCGCCGGCCTACGTGGACGCGCTCAAGCCGGCGTCCGACCTGCAGATGATCTACTCGACCGAACTGCGCCGCCTCCTCCCGCGTCGGGCCCGCGGCTCGCACAAGGGCACCTACGGGCACCTGCTGGTGATCGGCGGGTCCCGCGGCTTCGCCGGCGCCGCCGGGCTGGCGTGCCGCGCCGCCACCCGGGCGGGCGTCGGGCTCACCACGGCGCTCGTCCCCTCCTCCATCCTGCCGGTCGTCGCCGGCGCCTCGCTCGAGACCATGGTGCACGCCGGCGCCGAGACCGACGCCGGTTCGCTCACCGCCGCGGCGCTCGACGCCTGGCTCCCCCGCCTTGCCACGTTCGACTCCGTCCTCGTCGGCCCCGGCCTTGGGACGCATCCGGAGTCCGGCGCGCTCGTCCGGTCCCTGATCGCGAAGTGCCCCGTGCCGCTGGTCCTCGACGCCGACGCGCTCAACGTCCTGGCCGACGATCCGAAGCTCATCCGCACCGCGCGGAGCACCGTCATCGTGACGCCCCATCCGGGCGAGATGGGCCGCCTCCTCGGCCGGGACGCCGCGATGGTCCAGGCCGACCGGATCGGCTCGGCGCGCGCGGCGGCCGCGCTGACCGGCGCCCTCGTCGTGCTGAAGGGCGCGGGCACCATTGTCACCACGCGCGAGGGATCCGCCTTCATCAACATGACCGGCAATCCCGGCATGGCCCGCGGCGGCAGCGGCGACGTGCTGGCCGGGCTCCTTGCCGGCCTGCTTGCCCAGGGCATCGCCCCGCTCGACGCCGCGCGCGCCGGCGTGTTCCTTCACGGGCGCGCGGGCGACATGGCCGCGTGGCGGTCGTCCCAGAGCGGCATGGTCGCCGGCGACATCATCGGCGAGATCCCCTACGCCTTCCGGGAACTCGTCCTCCGCTGACCGCCGTCTGCGGACCACATTCGGTTTTGAATTCCGGCGGCCGGCGCGCTACCTTCGCCGCCGGAGGGCATCGTCATGCTGCCGTTTCTCGTACTGGTCGTGGTTGCCGGCCTGCTGGTCGGGATGGTCATCGGCATCTACAACACCCTCGTCCGCCTGCGCAACGGGTGGAAGGCCGCCTTCGCCCAGATCGACGTGGCCCTCAAGCGGAGGCACGACCTCATCCCCAACCTCGTGGAAACCGCGAAGGGATACCTGTCGCACGAGCGCCAGACCCTCGAGGCCGTCATCTCCGCCCGCAACCAGGCGGCGGACGCCCGCGGCCGCGCGGCCGCCGATCCCTCCGCCGCCTCCCTCCAGGCCCTCGCCACCGCGGAAGGACAGCTCGGCGGCGTCCTCGGCCGCCTCTTCGCCCTCGCCGAGGCCTACCCCGACCTCAAGGCCAACCAGAACATGATGCAGCTGTCCGGGGAGCTGACAAACACCGAGAACGTCATCTCCTCCTCCCGCGGCGCCTTCAACGAGGCCGTCCGCGAATACAACTCCTACCGCGAAGGGTTCCCGGCCGTCATCCTCGCCGGCATGTTCAACTTCCAAGCCGCCGCCTTCTTCGAGATCGAAAACGCCGCCGAACGCGAAGCACCCAAGGTCTCGTTCTCGTAGGTCCGCCCCGGCGCCCTACCCGCCCGCACCCGTCTCCGCCCTTCATCCGGGCGCCCCGCCGGATTGCCCCATCCAACCTATTGCCTACGCCGTCGTCGTGCTGCACAAGAACACATCCATATTTGGACCATAGCGATTTCATAGATACATATATGTTCCGTTAATTGCCAATGAGTTCTTTTATGTTTCGTCGCAGTTTTATTCTTATGTTGTTTAATAATAATATCTTACGGTGATTCAATGTCGGGTTCTTCTTCGTGTTGGCACTGCGTCTGCTAAAGGCAGGGGCAGAACTTCGGTGCATTTCAAGCGTTCGGCTTTGGTGTCTTGGATGTGATCGAGGTGGTGAGAATCGACCGAAACACGGAGAGTGGGATATGAACAGAGATCGGGTGAAGAGGTGGGCGTGGTCCTTGGTGGTTGGGTTGGTGATGACGGGCGCGCTGTGGGCTTCCGCGCAGGATGCGGCCCCGGCGGCCGCGGCTGCCGCGCCGGCGGCGGCCGTGGCGGCGGCGGCCGACCCCGTCAAGGAGGGCATGAGCGCGCTCCGGATCGGCGTGGACACCGTCTGGGTCCTTGTCGCGGCCATGCTGGTGTTCTTCATGAACGCCGGCTTCGCGCTCGTGGAGAGCGGTCTCTGCCGGGCGAAGAACGCGGTCAACATCCTTGCGAAGAACTTCGTCGTCTTCGCGGTGTCGACGTTGTCGTTCTGGGTCATCGGCTGGGGCTTGATGTTCGGTGACGGGACCCCCTGGCTGGGGCTGAAGGGGCTCTTCTTCGCCGGCGGCGCGGACAACTCCCCGGCCCTGGGCGAGGCGTACGCGTCGATGAACCCGTTCTCGACGATGAAGTACGAGGGCGATTACTCGTCGATCAACTGGACCCCGGTTCCGTTCTGGGCGAAGTTCTTCTTCCAACTCGTGTTTGCCGGCACCGCCGCGACGATCGTGTCCGGAGCGGTCGCGGAGCGGATCAAGTTCAAGTCCTTCCTGGTCTTCAGCTTCCTTCTCGTGGCCTTCGTCTATCCGATCAGCGGCCACTGGATCTGGGGCGCGGGCATCCTTGGCTCGACGCCGACCGAAAGCGGGATCACGGCGTTCTTCGGCAACTTCCGCGATTTCGCCGGCTCCACCGTCGTTCACTCCGTGGGCGGGTGGGCGGCCCTGACCGGTGCGATCATCCTCGGCCCGCGGCTTGGCAAGTACCGGGCGGACGGCACGGCGAACCCGATCTTCGGCCACAACATGACGTCGGCCGCCCTGGGCGTCCTGGTCCTGTGGCTCGGCTGGTTCGGGTTCAATCCCGGCTCGACGATGTCCGCCGGCAACGGCTCCGCGATCGCCCATGTCCTGGTGAACACGAACATGGCGGCCGCCACCGGCGCGCTCGCGGCCCTGGTCACCTCGTGGCTGATCCAGAAGAAGCCCGATCTCAGCATGATCCTCAACGGCTGTCTTGCCGGCCTCGTGGCCATCACGGCGCCGTGCGCCTTCGTCAGCGTCGGCGCGGGCGCGGTGATCGGCATCGTGGCGGGCGTTCTTGTGGTTCTCGCGGTGCTGTTCTTCGACAAGCTCCGCATCGACGATCCCGTGGGCGCGCTTTCGGTCCACCTGGTCAACGGCGTGTGGGGCACCCTCGCCTTGGGTCTCTTCTACGACAACGGCGTGGCGACCGATGTCGCGGCCCTGGCGACCGGCCTCTCCCGCGGCGCGCAGTTCGTGGCCCAGCTCAAGGGCGCGGCTCTCGTGGGGGTCTTTGTGCTCGCGGTGAGCACCATCTTCTGGCTCGCGATCAAGGCCCTGTTTGGTCTTCGCGTGACCCGGGAAGAGGAGCTCGGCGGACTGGATCTCGGCGAGCACGGCAACGAGGCGTACCCTGACTTCCAGGGCTTCCTCACGAAGTAATCCCAATCCAAGAAGAGGAGTCATTCCATGAAACTCATCATCGCCGTGATTCAGCCGGACAAGCTGACCGACGTGAAGAACGCCCTGGTCGAAGCCAAGGTTCCGAAGATGACCGCCCTGAACGTGATCGGGTGCGGCCAGCAGGGCGGCTACCTCGAGACCTACCGCGGGGCGAAGACGGAGATCAACCTGCTCAAGAAGGTGGAACTCCAGATCGCCGTGAACGACAACTTCGTTCAGCCGACCGTGGACGCCATCATCAAGGGCGCGCGGACGGGCAAGATCGGCGACGGGAAGATCTTCATCGTCGACCTCGCGGAGTGCATCCGGATCCGGACGGGCGAGAAGGGATCGGAGGCCATCGGCTGAGCGGGGCCGCCGTGTCCGACGGACGCCCGGGCGCTTCGGCGCCCGGGCGTTTCGTCTTTCGCCGCCGTGCCCGCCGCGCCGCTTGATTCCACGGCTCGATTCGGTCTTGACTTGCCGCCCGGCGGAAACGAATCATAGCCGCGTTATTGGGTGGCGGCATCCGGGGAATCGAACCATCGGGAGGAGACACGGGACATGAGCGACCAATCGAGCCAGTTGCCTTCATACATCGCCAGCGCGACGCCGAATCCGGCCGCGAACCGGGCGCCCTGGTACAAGAATACCGCACCGACCTACGCGGGCATCTTCCTGTGGTTCGTGTTCTGGCAGGACGCGGTGGCCACAAAGGGCGGGTTTCTTGGCGGCCTTCTCTCGCAGGGCATCGGCTGGGCGCTGCTGAGTCTTGTGATCTCCGCGGCCGTCTGCCACTTCCTGTTCTATCTCGTGCCCGGCATGCTGGGCATGAAGACCGGGTTGCCGCTGTACATCGTCGGCACCTCGACGTTCGGGGCGCAGGGCGGGTTCCTGATGCCCGGCTTCCTGATGGGCGTCCTGCAGTTCGGCTGGCTGGGCGTCAATGTGTACTTCTCGTCCATGATGGTGGCCGGGTTCCTGGGTCTTGAGGGCACGGCCGTCAAGATTGTGATGGTGATCTGGGGCGTGCTGGCGGCTTTCGTCGGCCTGAAGGGCATCCAGTACGTCGCCAAGGTGGCCACGTACCTTCCCCTGATTCCCCTGATCGTCCTCCTTCTCCTGCTCGCGAAGACGATGGGCGGCATCGGGTCGTTCGACGCGTCGAAGTTCGTCGAGTTGCACAAGGGGATCGCCCCGAACGCCCCGGCGGCGCTGAGCACGTTCGCCGTGCTGGCCTCGATGATGACCTTCGTGGTCGGCTTCTTTGCAACGGCGGGCGCGGCGGGCGCCGACTTCGGCACGAGCAGCCGCGACCAGAAGGACGTTTCGATGGGCGGTCTCTTCGGCGTCGCCGGCGCGATCATCCTGACGGCGGGCCTTGCAATCCTGATCGTCGCCGGCACCTATGGCGCCGCGGCGACCGGCAAGGCCGCCGTCGAGGCGGGCAAGGGCGGGCTGATCCTGCAGGCCCCGGGGCTGATCCCGGTCCTCCTCGGCTCCAAGGCCGGCCTCGTGATGTTCCTATTGGCGATCGCGGCGTTCCCGCCGGCGTGTTTCTCGTCGTTCATCGCGGCGAACAGCTTCAAGACGACGCTTCCGAAGGTGAACCCGTTCATCTCCGTCGGCATCGGCGCGGCGGTCAGCATCGCGCTGGCCATCACCGGCTGGGCGGGCAAGGCGATCATCGTCTTTGAGATCATCGGCGCCTCCTTCGGTCCCGTTTGCGGCGCGATGCTGGTCGAGTACGTGTTGAACGGCGGCAAGTGGTCGGGCCCGCGCGCGGGCTTCAACCCGGCCGGCTGGATCGCCTGGGCGCTGGGCTTCATTGTTGGCATCCTGCCGGTCCTGAACATCTACCAGGTGCCGGCCGCGCCGGTCGCCGCGTTCATCGTCGGCGCCGTGGCCTTCTTCGTCTGCGCGAAGATGGGCCTGCAGTCGGCCGTGCTCCCGATGTCGGCGAAGTAGCCGTCCTTCGGACGCATTGAGAAACGGGCGCCCCGCTCCTCGGGGCGCCCGTTTCTGTTTGTGAAACGAACGCGGCCGCCCCGTTGCCGGGGCGGCCGAGCCGCAGACGCTTCGGCGTCGATCAGACCGAAGGCATCTTCACCCACTTGGCGCCGAGCTTGGACGACTTCACGACGGCGTCGATAAAGAGCAGGCCGCGGACGCCCGCCTCCACGCCGGGGAAGTCCAGCTCCATCTCCGTCGGCTTCCGCTTCTCGTCCAGCGCCTGCAGCGTACAGGCGAAGTTCGTGTAGTGGTTGCCGAACGCCTCGAGGAACGCCTCGGGGTGACCGGAGGGCAGCCGCGTGGCGCGGCCGGCGGCCGGGCTCTTGGCCCCGACGTAGCCGTTGCCGCGCTTCCAGACCTCCTCGGGCGCGTCGATCTTGCGCACGTGGAGGTAGTTCGGATGCTCCTGGTGCCACTCGAGGCTGGCGTTCTCGCCGTGGACCCAGATCGCAAGGTTGTTCTCCTCGCCGATCGAGATCTGGCTGGCGTG
>VGWF01000127.1 GCA_016873715.1 Lentisphaerota bacterium
GCCGCTGGTCTCCGACCTGGGCCGCCTCCTCGGCGGTCGCTGGGCCGCGTCGGCCCGCGTGACGGTGCTCCACGACGGACCCGTGATGAAGGAGATCGAGATCCGCGATGTTCCGGCCCGGGGCGACGGAACGCCCGACGACCGCATCGAGATCATCTGGCGGCTCCGCGCCTTCAGCGGGCGGCGGTCCGTCCGCGTCGAAGCCGTGGTCGAGAACTGCCGGGACCGCGTGAAGGGATTCAAGCACCCGGTCCAGTACAAGTTCGCGTCGGTCGAACTCACGGACGGCGGCCGCTCGCTGTTCCGCGAGGGGCCCTTCGACCACATGGACCAGACGCGCTACCGGATCCTCGCGTGGACCGACGGGCCGATCGAGGATCTGCACCGGCGGCCGGAATACGACTACTGGGTCAAGGGCCGCTTCGTGCCGCTCCACCGGTGGACGGCGCCGATGACGCCGGAGAAGGTCGACGCGACGTTCACGCGCCCCTCGGCCGACCGCCCCGCCCTGCAGCGCCGGCAGGGCATCCTCGAGAGCGGAATCCTCCACCGCCACATGCCCGGCACCGGCGGCCGGTGGGAGATGAATCCCTATCCCTCCTGGATCCCCGCCTACCTGATGAGCGGCGCGCCGGGGCTCTACCGCGCGATTCTGCACGCGGACGGCAACGGTGCGGGCGCGTTCTACGTCCACGTCCGCCAGGACGGCGCCCCGGGCTACAACGTCTTCACCGTGCGCCAGCCGCCGCTCGACACGGGGTACCGCATCGAGCTCTACCGCCTGCCCGACGGCGGGAAACCCGCGGTCCAGCCGGACCACGCCCATGCGCCCTCCCTGGGCTACTTGAGCTATCTGCTCACCGGCGACCGTTTCTACGCGGAGGAGCTGAGCTTCTGGGCGAGCTACCAGTTGGGCGAGTGGCCGCACAAGGGACTGCGCTGGCAGGCCCTCGATCGCGCCTTCGCGTGGAGCCTGCGGCAGGTCGCCGACGCGGCCTTCATCCTGCCGGAGGACCATCCCCTGCAGCCGTACTTCGCGAACGGCGTCGACCGGTGCCTCGACGAGATGACGGCGGGCCTGGTGAACTCCGGGCGCCGCGTCCACAGCCCGCCCTCGGGCTCATGGAAGGGTTCGGGGCGGCTCTACTGGGTCAACGCCCGCTACGGATCGGCGTGGCAGTACGCCTGGGTCGTCTGGTCCCTCGGCAATGCCGTCGACAAGGGATTCCCGAAGGCGGCGGCGGTGCGCGACTGGACCGCGGAGTACATCGTCGGGTTCTACACCTCCGACGACGAGTACCGCGCGCCCGACGGCACGCTGTACCGCTTCGACCCGCGCGATGCGATGACCTACTCGACGGCCATCGAGCGCCTCGTGACGCAGGGGGTCACCCACCGGCAGGGCGGACGCGATCTGCAGATCGTCAGGAGTCTCGGCCCGATCGAGAACTACGGGGAGATCTGGTACGTCACGAAGATGAACGAGGACAATGCCTGGAGCGCGCAGTCGGGACCGCCCGACCCGGGATCCGACGGCTTGTGGCCGCTGCGCGCCGACGGCTGGGGCCACGGACGGCGGTGGGATCCGGGGAAGAAGCTCTCGACCCCCGCATACAGCTGGCATCGATACGGCGCCTGGTCCGCACTCGTCACGGCGCTCGAGGCGGGCGTCCCGCGCGCCCGGGAGGCGTGGCGCGTCATGACCGATCTTGCCGGACCGAAGGGCGAGTACGATATGGAGATGGTCCCCCGCGACGGCCCGCCCGCCCCGGCGGACCCCGTTCGGAAACGTGACGAGGGGTAGATCCCCGCGCCACCCGCCGTTCATGACGGGTCCCCCGCTGATTCCGCGGGCCGCAAGTGTAACATTACTGGATGCGGTCGCATCGGCTAATGTTACACTTGAGGAGACAGGGCGGACGGCCCGCGGATACCCGTCGGGGAGAGGCGGACGCCGCTACGGCGGCGGAGCGAAGGAGAGCGGCATGTCGAACGTGATGCTGACAGACGGCGAGGCGCGGGTGCTCGGATGCCTGATCGAGAAGCAGCTGACGACGCCGGAGTACTACCCGCTGTCGCTCAACGCGCTGGTCGCCGCGTGCAACCAGAGGAACAACCGCGACCCGGTCGTCGCGTTCGACGAGGCGGCGGTCGTGGTCGCCGTCGACGGCCTTCGCGACAAGCGGCTGGCCGCGATGGTGAGCGAGGCCGGCGCCCGGGTGCCGAAGTACCGCCACGCCGCCGGAGAAGCGCTCGGGCTCGACGCGCCGCAGATCGCGCTGCTGGCCGAGCTGCTCCTGCGCGGGCCCCAGACCGCGGCGGAACTGCGCGCCCGCGCCGGCCGGATGCACCCGTTTGCCGACGCCGCCGCCGCGCAGGCGGCGCTCGAGGCCCTGGCGGCAAGGCCGGAGTCGCCCCTGGTGGCGAAACTGCCGCGACAGCCGGGCACGAAGGAGAGCCGCTTCACGCACCTGCTGTCCGGCGCGCCGGCCGTCGCCGCGGTCGCGGACCCCGCCGCGCCGCCCGCAGAACCCGCCCGCGCCGGGGTGCAGGCGGCGAACGACCGCATCGCACATCTCGAGCAGGAGGTCGCCGGGCTGCGGGCGGATGTGGATTCGCTGAAGGCGCGGCTCGAGGAGTTCCGGAAGCAGTTCCAGTAGCCGGGAGCTGGGTTCTGGGGGCTGGGTGCTGGGGGCTGGGGGCTGGGTGCTGGGGGCTGGGCGCTGGGTTCTGGGGGCTGGGCGCTGGGCGCTGGGCGGCTGGGTTCCGGCAGCTTGGAACCCGGAACGCCCCTACTCCCGGATCTGGCCTTCGCCGCGGACGACGAACTTGTACGAGGTGAGCTCCTCGAGGCCCATCGGGCCGCGGGCGTGGATCTTCTCGGTGCTGATCCCGATCTCGGCGCCCATGCCGAACTCGCCGCCGTCGGTGAACCGGGTGGAGGCGTTGACGTAGACGGCCGCGGAGTCGACCTCGTCGGTGAAACGGCGCGCGGCGGACTCGTCGGTCGTGACGATCGCGTCGGAGTGCTTCGACCCGAAGGTGTTGATGTGGCCGATCGCCGCGGCGACGTCCGAAACGACCTTCACGGTGAGGATCAGGTCGTTGTACTCGGTCGTCCAGTCCTCCTCCGTCGCGGGCTTCATCGACGGCACGAGGGCGCGGGAGGCCTCGTCGCCGCGCAGTTCGACGCCGCGGGCCTGGAGCATCGCGGCGCAGCGGGGCAGGAAGGCGGGGGCGAGGGCGGCGTCGACGAGCAGCTTCTCCGCCGCGTTGCAGACGGCCGGGTACTGGCACTTCGCGTTCTCGACGATGCGCAGCGCCATCTCCGGGTCCGCCGAGGCCTCGACGTAGACGTGGCAGACGCCCTTGTAGTGCTTGATCACCGGCACGCGGGCCTGCTCGGTGACGGCGCGGATCAGGCCCTCGCCGCCGCGGGGGATCACGAGGTCGACGCGGCCGACGAGCTGGACGATCTCGCGGATCGCGTCGCGGTCGGCCGTCGTCACGAGCTGGATCGCGTCGGGCGGAAGGCCCTTCCTGGCGCCGCCCTCGACCAGGGCCTTCGCGATGGCCTTGTTCGACTCCATCGCCTCCTTGCCGCCGCGGAGGATCACGGCGTTGGAGGTCTTGAAGCACAGCACGGCGGTGTCGGCCGTCACGTTCGGGCGCGACTCGAAGATGATGGCGATGACGCCGATCGGCACCCGGACCTTCTGGATCACGAGCCCATTGGGGCGGATCCAGCGGCTGATCTTCGCGCCGACGGGGTCCTTGAGTCCGACGACGTTGCGGATGCCCTTGATCATGGCGTCCATCCGCTTCTCGTTGAGCAGGAGCCGGTCGCGCATCGGCTTCGGAATCCCCGCCTTTTCCGCGGCCTCGAGGTCGATGCGGTTGGCGGCGAAGATCGCCTCGCGGCGGGCCTCGAGCTCGGAGGCCATGGCCTCGAGGATGGCGTTCTTGCGCCGGCTGCTGAGCGGCGCGAGCGCCCGGGAGGCGGCGACGGCTCGATCGCCGACCTGGATCATGTCGTCGTGCAGGCTCATGCGGATTCCCCCCCGGCGGACTCGAACACGACCATGTTGTCGCGGTGGATGGCCTCCTCGAAGTCGCAGGCCCCGAGGATGCCGGCGATCTCGGAGGTCCTGCGGCCCTGGATGCGGCGGAGGTCGTCGGCTCCGTAGGCGGCGAGCCCGCGCGCGACCAGCGCGCCGTCGAGCCCCTTCACGTCCACGACCGCCCCGGCCTTGAAGGCGCCCTCGACCGTGCGGACGCCGATGGGAAGAAGGCTCCGCCCCGAGACGACCACGGCGCGCCGGGCGCCGTCGTCGACCACGACGGTTCCGCTCGACTTGTGGAAGAAGCCGATCCAGCGCTCCCGGGCCCCCCAGGCGACCGGACCGCGGGGCCGGCCGATCAGCGTCCCCTTGTCCATGCCGGACAGGATATCGCCGATGACCCCCGCGCGACGGCCGTCGGCTATGACGACCGGGATGCCCGCCCGCGCGACGTTGTGGGCCGACTGGAGCTTCGAGGCCATGCCCCCGGTGGAGATCTCGTTGTTCGACCCGAAGACGAGTTCGAGGTCGCGGGGGGTGACGGACGGCAGCCACGGAACGCGCCGGGTGCCGCGACCCTTCCGGGGGGCGCGCAGGCCATCGACGGTCGTCAGGAGGATCAGCAGGTCCGCATCGACCAGCAGGGCGACGAGCGAGGCGAGGAGGTCGTTGTCGCCGAACTTGATCTCCTCGACGGCGACCGCGTCGTTCTCGTTGATGATGGGGATGATGCGGTGACGGACAAGGTTGACCAGCGTGTTGCGGGCGTTGAGGTGGCGCTCGCGGACGTTGAGGGCGTCGTGGGTCAGGAGAACCTGGCCGACGGTGCACCCCCGGGCGCGGAAGAGCGTGTCGTAGTGGGCCATCAGGCGGAGCTGGCCGACGGCGGCGGCCATCTGCAGGTCCGGCAGGCTTCGGGGCCGTTTGCGGAGCCCGAGGGCGTTCATGCCCGACCCGATGGCGCCGGAGGAGACGACGACCATCTCCCGGCCGGCCGACTGCCGCCCGGCGATGTCGTCCACCAGCGCGCCAAGGCGGCGCGGATCGGGCCGGCCGTCGCGCTGGACCAGCACGCGGCTGCCGATCTTCACGACCACCCGCCGCGCCTCGCGGAACGCTTCGCGGTCTGGAATCGATGTCGACATGGGCGCTCCCTTATACCACACCCGGCCGGAGGGCAGAAGCCGCCGGAGCGCGACGGCCGGCCGCCCCGGGGCTCCAGGGAGGAGGGCCTCCGGGAAAGGGCGGACGCATCTTGTTCCTGTCGAAACCGGGCCGTGTGCGCGGGATCCTCAGGATTCCCCTTCCATCGCCGGGAAAGGCAGATCCCAGCCGAACGATCCTTGAATCAAGGCGAAGGCGATGCCGCGGCGCGCACCGGGTGGCCCCGAGCCCGCGAGGGGCCCGGCCGGGAACGCGCATCGTGCCGAAGGCTGGCGTGCCACGCCGGAGCCCCGCCCTCCGGGGCGAAGGCGGGACTCGTGTCCGCGCCCCCTTCGGCAACGCCGCAGGCGGGGCGGGATCCCGCGCGATCCGGCCGGCCTGGTGCGCGTCGCACCCCCGCAACCGCAAGCGCTCCAGCGTCCACCAGCCACTCCGCGCCCCGCCGACCGAAAGGCGCCACGACCTCGAGGAAGATGCGTCTGCCCTGGCCTCCGGGACGGCACGGTGGCGCGGCGGGCGTGGAACCGGTAGGATGCGGCGCATGATCAGGCTCATGGCGGCGGTGGCGGTGGCGGGGCTGGCGCTGGCGGGACGGGCGGCGGAGCGGCCGGCGGCGCCGAAGCCGGAGGCGCACGAGACGCGGCAGGTCGAGGGGTGGACGGTCCGCATCGACGCGCGGCTCCTCGCCGGCCCGGACCGCGACCTCGGCGACCGCGCGCTGCGGCTGCTGGCCAACCAGCTCTACGCGATTGCCTTCACGCTGCCGTCGGGGAAGGTGGAGCGCCTGCGGCAGGTGACGATCCAGCTCGACCGCTCGCACGGAAGTCTCGTGCCGATGCAGTACCATCCGAACCCGGCGTGGCTGCGCGACCACGGCTTTGCGACGAACCTCGCGAAGTGCGTCCACATTCCCACCGCCGCCTATTTCGCGAACCCGCGCGACCAGCGGCGCCAGCCGTGGGCCGTGTTGCACGAACTCGCCCATGCCTACCACGACCAGGTCCTCGGCTTCGACCATCCGGAGATCGCCGCCGCGTGGAAGCGGACGACCGAAGGGGGCCGGTTCGAGAAGGTCCTCCAGATCGAGGGCCGCCGCGGCCGCCACTACGCGCTGACGAACTGCAAGGAGTTCTTCGCCGAGATGACGGAGTCGTACTTCGGGATGAACGACTTCTTCCCGTTCAACCGCGCGGAGCTGCGCGAGAGCGAGCCGGAGACCTTCGCACTGATGGAGAGCCTCTGGACCGGGGCCGACCGGTAGCCGCGCCCTACTTCGGCGGCAGGGCGGTCACCCGGGGCGGCGCCGCCGGCTTGGCCGGCGACGGTGGAGGCTTCGGAGCCGCCGCGGGCGTCGCAGGCGTGGCCGGCGGCGTCGCGGGCTTGGGCGCGGGGGCGGGCGTGACCGCGGCCACCATCGTCCCCGGCGGCGGGGGCGGCGGGGGCAGGACGATCGCCGCCAGCTCCTGGGCGGGCACGAGGTGGCGCCACAGGAAGGCCTGCATCCGGTCCTCGGCCCCGACGGCCTGCCGCACGATCGTCTGCCCGGCGTTCGTCGCCACCCCTTCGATCCGCAGGCTCACGGGGGTGAAGGTCTCGCCGCGCTTCGCCTTGATCGAGACGCGGGCCGTCGCCTGCGTGCCGGAGAAGGTCACGGAGCCCATCTCGAAGTCGTTCGTCGGCGAGGCGAGCCGCAGGCGGACCGGGCCCTTGAACCCGTCCTGGCGGATCAGGTGCACGGTGGCGCTCGCCCAGTTGTTGCTGCGGAAGGCGAGGCCGGACGGGACGACGCGCAGCGCGAAATCGGGCCGCGGCGGGCTGATGCGCAGCCGGTAGCCGAACTCGGGTCCGCCGCCGTGCTGGGTGTCCGAGAGGACGACCCGGTAGACGCCGTTGGAGGGGAACACGGCGACGAGGCGGGCGTCGGCGTGGTGGGTGTTGAGCCCGGTGCCGGGATCCTCCACGTCATCGCAGATGGAGACCGTCGCGCCCGCCATGTCGGTGACCTTGACGATGGAATCCAGGGGCGAGTCCAGCCGCCGGGCCAGGACCTCGACCGCGAGCGACTCGCCGGCGGCGCCCGGAATCTCGAAGACATCGCGGTCGCCCGCACCGTTGATGAGGCCGTTGACGATGACGGGGGGCGTCAGGCGATGCACGGCCTCCCCGCCGTTGTTCGGCTCCTTCTCGGCGCACTCCGGCAGGTTGTCGCGATGGATCGGGATGCGGTTGGAGATGAGCCCCCCGCGGCCGCGCGCGGTGGCCCAGTAGATGCCCGGCGGGGAGTCCTTGGGCACGGCGTTCTCGACGCGGGTCTGCTCGAGGTTCCAGCCGCGGACCTCGACCGCCAGCGGGGCGCCGACCGGCCCGCCCAGCGGGAAGGCGGCGGCGACGAACGGCATCTCGCCGATCGTGGCGCGGTAGACGAAGTCCTCGCGGCCCCGGTAGATCGCATCCGTGATGGAGAGCTGGTACTCGCCGTCGGCGGGCGCCTCGAAAGGCAGCGTGGGATCGGGCTTGAAGCGGAAATCGTCCCTGTAGGCCACCTCCCGGCCGCGCGCGTCGCGGATCGCGACGACCGGCTGGAACCAGCCCGGCACGGCGTCGGCCATGTACGGAACCAGCTCGCGCGCCTGGACGGCGACCACGATCCTCTGTCCCTTCCGCGCCGTGAACCGGTAGCGGTCGATGGTGCCCGACGTGATCTGGCCGTTGACGGTGCAGGGCAGCTTGATGCCGACCTCGTCATCGTCGAGGTCGCTCTGTCCGTCGTCGCCCCCGCCGCCCATCATCATCATCATCATGTCCCCGCCGCCGACGGGCGCGGGCTTCTTGGGCTTCCGGCGCAGGCTGGCGCCCTCCTTGCCGAGCGTGATGATGTGGCTCGTCGGCACCGGCGCGCCGGCATACTCGGGCACCTGGCCGACCATGAAGACCAGCGGATTCGAGATGCCGCGGTTCGAGCGGATCCGCAATTCGCGCGGCCCGGGCTCCGCGTACTTCTCGATCGTGATCTCGGCGATGATGAGGTTGGCGATCGACGAGCAGGCCGGCTGCTGGACATACTCGCGGATGAGTTTCTCGAGCCGCAGGACGAGGTTGCTGTGGGCCGGGTTCGGAGGCTTCTGCGACCGGACCTCCCGAAGCTGCTCGTTCAGGAGCTGCATCTCCTGCGGGTTCATCCTCTTGTTGTACTCGACCACGCGCGTCCGCACGCCCGGCCCGGAGACGAACACGCGGTCGACCCCCTCGAGCCCCTGGCCGCCGATCGTGACCTGGAAGGTCGCGCCCTGCTGCCCGCCGGCCGGATAGACGAACCCGACGTAGCTCTGCGCCCGCGCGCCGGACGCCGCCGCGACCAGGAGGCCGGCCGCCCACGCCCCGAACCGTGCGTTGAGACTCATCGCAACCCCGCTTTCCCGGACGCGCCGCCGCGGCGGCGCCGGCGGGGGGCCGGCATGGCCCCGCGCCCCGCCCGCGCAGACCCTAGATCAGTTCCGTCAGGCGCCCCGCCACCTTGGCGCCCTTCTCGCTCGCATCGAGCACGAGGGCCGGCAGCCCCTCCGGATGCGGAAGCTTCGCGTTGGAGTCGATGCCGGCCAGATCGTAGATCGTGCCCAGCATGTCGATCGGGTAGACGGGCCGGTCCTGGACGGTCTCGCCCTTGTCGGTCGAGGCGCCGACGGTCCGTCCGCCCTTGAACCCGCCGCCGGCCACGAGGACCGAGAACACGCTGCCGAAGTGGTTGCGACCGCCGTTCCAGGGCGGTTGCCAGTCGACCTTCGGCGTGCGCCCGAACTCGCCGCAGCACCAGACGACCGTCGACGAAAGGAGCCCGCGGTCGTAGAGATCCTCCAGGAGGGTCGCGAGGCCCTGGTCGAGCTGCGGGCACTGCCGCCGCATCGTGGTGAAATGGTTCGAATGCGTGTCCCATCCGCCCGGGTAGTTGATCGTGACGTACGGCACGCCGGCCTCGACGAGGCGGCGGGCGGCGAGGCAGTCCTGGCCGAAGGTGTGCCGGCCGTAGCGGTCGCGGAGCTTCGCGTCCTCCTTCGACAGGTCGAAGACCTCCTTGCCCTTGCCCAGGATCAGGCTGTAGGCCTGTTCCTCGGCGTCCTTCGCCCCGGCGATCGTCGGGTTGTCGCCCATCGCTCCGCGCATCGTGTTCATCGAGGCGAGGAACTCGCGGCGGGCGTTCTGCCGCGCATCCGAGATGCCGCGGGCGACGACGCCCTCCACCTCGAACCGGACCGCATTCGGATCGCCGCCGGTCGCGAACGGCTTGTACTTCGGGCCCAGGAAGCCGGCCTCGGAGAAACGCCCCTGCGGCTGGGTCAGTACGACGTACGGCGGGATGAGGCCCTTGTACCCCTGGTTGTAACCCTTCAGCAGCGCGAAGATCGCGCCGATGCACGGGTACGCGAGGCGTCCGCCGGGCATGTGCCCCGTCTGCATCAGGTAGGCCGCCGTCTCGTGGCCGTTGTTGCCGTGGGTCATGCTGCGGACGATGGAGAACTTGTCCGCCTGCTTCGCCAGCATCGGGAACAGGGCTCCGAGGCGGATCCCGCCGACGTTGGTCGGGATCGTGTCCTTGAAGTCGCCGGTGAAGTCGTAGCCGGCGTCGGGCTTCGGATCCCAGGTGTCGGTGTGGGACATGCCGCCCCACAGGAAGACCTGGATGACCGACTTGGCCTTGGCCGCCTTCGACGCGGCGGCGGCCGCCGCCGCCGGGGCCGGCGTCGGGGCCGCGGCACGGGCCCGGTCCCCCAGCATCAGGCCCGCCGCGCCGGCGATGCCCCCGCGGAGAAGGTCGCGCCGCGACAGTTGCGTGTGGTTCGCGTTCGTCGTCGTGCTCATGGTTCCGGTCTCCTGCTCGCTTCCCTGGTCCTCAGTGTCGTCCCGTTTGCCTTCCCGTCAACTCAATGCCGGTACCGAAACTCGTCCGTGTTGATCAGCGCCCAGACGAGGTCGATCCAGGCCTCGCGCCCCCGGGTGACGCCCTTCTTGGCGTAGGCCTCGACCGCCTTCCATTCCGCCTCGGTCGGGAACCGCGAGAGCATCGCCAGGTAGAGTTCCGTGGTGATCTCCTTCGGCGGCCGCTTCGACTCCATGATCGCCTTCAGGACGGGGCTGTCCTCGAACTTCCGCTGGATATGGCTCGAGTTGAGCATGTGCATCCGCTGCGGGGGGCTCGCGCGGTTGACGCGCTCGTTCTCCTGGCCCGTCGCGCGCGCCGGCCGGCCGAACAGCTCGAGGAACGCGCTCGTGATGCTCCCGTCGGGCAGCGCGACGGCCGGCTTGTTCTCCGGGATGAACGTGAACGGCTCGGGAATCGGGCTCGTGTAGAGGTCGGCGGTGCGCGTGATCCCGTTGATGGCGTCGATCAGCACCTCGGCCTCCATCTGCCGCAGCGGGTAGAAGGCGAAGTTCGCCTCGGCGGCGGCCATGTCCCTCGCCTTGGGCGCCACGGACGACACCTGGTAGGTCCGCGAGGTCAGGATCAGCCGGAAGAGCCGCTTCATGTTGTAGCCGCCGGTGACGAATTCCCGCTGGAGGTGCGAGAGGAGGACGGGGTTCGACGGCGGGTTCCCGTTCCGGATGTCGTCGGGCTCGTGGATGATCCCGCGCCCCACCAGCCAGTACCACGCGCGGTTGACGATGCACTTCGTGAACCACGGGTTGTCCGGATGGATCAGCCAGTCGGCGAAGATCTCCCGCGGATCGCGGTTCGGCGGCAGGTTGACGCGCGTCCCGTCCGGGAAGATCCCGACTCTCGGCACCGGCGGAACGGGAGGCGGGGGCGGCGGGGCGGCGGCCTTCGCCACCGCGTTGCTCGCACCCTTCGCGGCCGGCGCGTTGGTCGCCGCGGCCGCAGCGGCGGCGGCCGCCGCGATCGCCGCGTTCGTCGCCTGCGTCAGCTCGATGTCCGGATCCCAGTAGACGATCTCCTCCTTCCACTCGCGGCTCGGCTTGTAGCTGATCTGCGAGAAGAAGGCCGACACCGCCGCCAGCATGTTGCTCGGCCACTGGTTCGCGCGGGAACCCATGAACGTCAGCGCGACGACCGAGGCGATGCCCTCGGGCGTCTTGCTCGGCGTCGCCCGGTAGAAGTTCACGGGGCCGACGCGGAAGTTGCTGCCGTTGGACGTGAGAAGCTCGCGGACGAAGCGGTCGTAGGGCTTGTTGTCCCGCATCGACTCGACCAGCCAGCGGTGGTAGGCCTGCGCCGCGTTGGGCCAGAGGTTGACCGGGAACTCGGCCTTCACGCGGAGCAGGTCGCTCCACTTCATCGCCCAGTAGTCGGCGTATTCCTCGCGCTGCAGCAGCTTGTCGATCAGGGCGATCCGCTTGTTCGGGTCCTTGTCCTCGATGAAGCCGCGCGCCTCGAGCGGCGTCGGCAGGATGCCCAGCACGTCGAGAAAGGCGCGGCGCACGAACACCGAGTCGGAACAGGGCGCCGGACGGATCCCCATCCCCGCGAGGCGGGTGAAGACGTACTTGTCGATCGCCGTCTCGGGCGTGGTCCACTCCGCCGCCTCGTAGATGCTCGCCGGAGCCGCGGCCGATGCGGCGTTGGTGGCGGCCGGCGGCGCGGCGTTCGGCGGGCGGGCCCCCCCGGCCGCCCGGGTGTCCGGGGACGCCAGGAGCAGGGCCCCCAGGGCCAACCATCCGCAACGACGCGCGCTCATGATGCGATCATGGCGAAAAGCCCCTGACATGGCAAGAACGGACCCGGGCCCTTTTTCGAGCCGCACGGGGGTTGATGGCGTCGGCCCGCCGCCCGCCCCGCGATCCGTCCGTCGCCACCGGACCCGCGCGGAAAGCAGGATTCGGGGCGGAGCGAACAGGATATCCGGATTGTGCGATGCCGCGAGGCCGGAACGGCCTGCCGCGAAGACCGGAACCGCCGCGGGCAGCCTGCACGACGAGGTCCTTCGGACGCTACCGCGAGATCCTCCCATCGCCTCCTGCCGAACGTCGATCGGGACCCGACGGACGAGCCGTCCGCGGGTCAGCGGTACGGTTCAGGGCTTGGCTGGATGGTCTTCCTTCTTCATTTCCTTGAATCCGTTTGCATCAAGCACAACTCGAAACCGGCATGGTTTCGTCCCGTCGTGCCCAAGGAAGCAGACATAGAGGTACGGTCCGATTCCCTGGCCTGGGTATCCGACTTCGGATGAGATTGTCATTGTCGTGAGCATGGCGCGTGATGCCTGAACAAGAACATCCCTGGGCACGCTCATGGGCTTGCCCTTGGCCGTGACGGTGAGCGAGGCGAAACCGATCCCATCCTGACCTTGCAAGGTCTCTGCCTGCACGACGACCGTTCCGAAAGTGCTGTCCGTGGTCCTGGCGGTCAGTTCCACCTTCGTGATCGGCGCATCGTCCTCCTCGCTCGCCCCGGCAACGCAGGCAACGAGCACGAAGACCGCCATCTGTCTTATGATCGTCTTCACTCTTCCTCCCTCCAACCGACGAAGCTCAGCGACGGCCTGGGGGCGGCGGTGGAGCGCGCGGCGCGCCCGCGAACCCCCGCGACGCTCGAACGGACGGCGGAGTGGCCGTTCGCGACAGCGCCCCGGTTAGGCGTTGCGGTCGTTTCGGAAATGGTCGCGCATCATGAATGCGATGGGGACGAGCAGTATGACAAGCGTGCCGGCCGCAGAGAACATCCAGACGGCGGCAAACGTGAGGGGACAGAGGATCGCAGTAAGCACGGTTGCGAAGCGGGTATCGGACATGGTGGATCCGGGTTTGGCTTTCATTCCTGGTGCTGTTTGCTCTTGAGTTCCATGGATGCGCGAGCGACGCCTGACGTCACGGCGCACCAGCGGCGCGTTAGCGACGTATGGTGCCGCCGGTTGTTTTT
>VGWF01000128.1 GCA_016873715.1 Lentisphaerota bacterium
CGGCGGCGCCGACGCGAACGGATGGCGCGATCGAGATCCTGCGCGAGGCCGGACTGAACGGCGCCTATGCCCGGCTGTGGTCCGCCGCCGCGCCCGACCTGTCGGCCCCCTCCTCGTGGGCCGTGTTGAGAACGGGAATTGTGCTATGACATCGATGGGGCTCCGAAGGTCCAGCGAACGGCCGCGACGGAGCGCGGCCCTCCAGGCTTGCAGCAATGGGGTTGCTACGCACCAAAAGCCCAGCGGGTGGCCGCGACGGAGCGCGGCCCTTCAGGCTTGCAACGATGGGGTTGCTACGCACCAGGAGTCCAGCGAACGGCCGCGACGGAGCGCGGCCCTCCAGGCTTACAGCAATGGGGTTGCTACGCACCAGGAATCCAGCGGGTGGCCGCGACGGAGCGCGGCCCTTCAGGCTTGCAACGATGGGGTTGCTACGCACCAGGAGTCCAGCGAACGGCCGCGACGGAGCGCGGCCCTCCAGGCTTACAGCGATGGGGTTGCTACGCACCAAGAGCCCAGCGGGCGGCCGCGACGGAGCGCGGCCCTCCAAGCTTGCAACGATGGGGTTGCTACACACCAGGAGATCCGACCATGAACCGTGGAGCCCGAATCGCCCTGACCCTGTTCGTCGTCCTGCTTCTCGCGCCCGGGATCGCGTGGACGATCTGGAACGTCCGCGCCGGCGCGGAGCTGCGGCGCGCGCTGTCCGCCCTCGAAGCGAAGGGCGCGCCCATGACTGTCGGGCAGTTCCGTCCGCCCGCCCTGCCCGAAGCGGAGAACGCCGCGCCGCTGCTCAACCGCGCCTTCCTCCGGATGGCCGGCGGCCGAACGGATCTCCAACCCCTGGACGAACCCTTCGAGGCGCTTTCCAAGGTTTGGAAGGACACCACCCGTCTCTTCGATCAGCTGCGCACGGATGCGGCGCTCGCGGCGGACGTGAAGGCGAAGCTCGCCGCGCCGCCGGTCGCCGAGGTGCTCGGCCTGCTCCGCGAGGCGGCCGCGCGGCCGGGCTGCAATTTCGAGCTCAAGTACGAGCAGGGCGCCGCGCTGCTGCTCCCGCACATGATGCGGAGCAGCAACGCGGTCCGGCTGCTGTGCCTGGTGGCCTGGGTGAAGGCCCGCGACGGCGACCTGCCCGCCGCCCTGAAGGACCTCCGCGCCGGGCTCGTCCTGTCGCGGATGATCGCGGAGGACCGCGTGCTGATCAGCGTCCTCGTCGCCTTCGCCGGCACCCAGCACGTGCTCGACGTCCTCCCGCACGTCCTCGCCGCTGCCCCGGCCGCGGCCGTTGCGGCGGACGATCTGGACGGCTTCGCCGGGGACCTGGCGCGCACGCGCGAGGCTTTCAAGCCGATGCTGGTCCACTGTCTCGATGGCGAGCGCATCGCGCTCGGCGGATGGGCGTTCGAGGGGATTATCAACGGGACGCTGGATGCGAATCTCCTCGCCGGGACCGGCGAGAACCCGCCGGCCCTGCTGTGGTTCTACGCAAATCCGTTCCGCCCGCTCTTGAAGCAGGACTATGCCTTCTACGTGACGGTCCTCGGCGAGATGCGCGAGGTCGCCGGGAAGCCGTTCGACCCCGCCGCCGTGGCGTCGATCGCGCGGCGCTGCGAGGGCGTGCCGCGGTGGGCGATCCTGTCGCGCCTCATCATGCCGGCGCTGGACGGCGTCTTCGTGAAGGCCGCGGAGATGGAGTGCGCGCTCGACGCCGCCCGCGTCGGCCTCGCGCTGGAAAAGCACCGGCTGGCGAAGGGCGCCTACCCGGCCTCGCTGGAGGCGCTGCAACCGGCCGGCGGCGTGCCGGCGGACCCCTTCACCGGCAGGCCGCTCGTCTACAAGCCGTCCGCATCCGGCGTGCAGGTCTACGGGTTCGCGAAGAACGCGAAGGACGACGGCGGACGGCGCCGCAGCGCCGACAACCGGGACTACGATGTCGGGTGGGAGATGCGGCGGTAGCGCTACTTCAGCTCGCGGAGGCGGATATTCCGCCACGCCGCCTGGAAGGGGCCGGTGCCCTTCTTGATGCCGTGGACCTGGAGGCCGATGAAGCCCTTCGGGTGGGTCTTGAAGATCGGCTCGTCGGTGAGGTCGTCGACGGGCTGCCCGTTGATCCAGGTCTGGATGCGCGCGCCCTTGGCCACGATGCGGTACTTGTTCCAGTCGTCCTGCTTGAGGTTCGGATGCGGAACGCGCTTGGCATCCGCCGTGAGCCAGCCGCGGCCGGTGGCCTCGCCGTAGACGTAGCCCGCGACGGAGCCCTTGGCGCCGCCGGCCTCGATCTCGACCTGCGGGCCGTTGACGCGGCCGAACTTCTCGGTGGCGCCGGGCTTCAGCTCGGCGGTCTGCGAGCGGATCTGCACGCCGGAGTTGAGCGGGGCGTCGAACTTCACCTCGAACTCGAGTTCGAAGTCGCCGTACGACTTCTCCGTGCAGAGGAAGGAATTCGGGCTGCCCTCGCTCGTCGTGCCGACGACCGTGCCGTTCTCGACGCGGTAGGTCGCGGTGCCGTTCTTCTGGATCCAGCCGTCGAGCGACTTCCCGTCGAACAGGTTCACCCAGCCGTCGTCCGCCGCCGTCACGCAGCCCGCGAACGCCACCGCCAACAGTCCCGATGCAACATGCTTCATCTTGAGGTTTCCCTTCCGTTTGTCCGTCCACTGTAGGCGCATCCGCCGCCCGGCTCAACCCGGACGGATGGGGTTGCCGAGGGGTCCTGCGGCGGCCATAATGGCCCGACGCGGTGTGAGAATGGCGGGTTCCATAGGATCGCGGGGCTGCAGGGCGGCGGCGGGGCTGGCGCTCGGGCTGGCGCTGCCGGTGTCCGCCTCGACGGCGCGGCGGACGCCCGTGGTCGAGGCGGTGGAGAAGGCGCTCCCTGCGGTCGTCAACATCGGCACGGAGCAGCTTGTGCAGGTGGTCCGCAGCGACCCCCTTCAGCGCTTCCGGGGCGAGGTGTTCGACCGCATGTTCGGCGAGTTCCTCCAGCAGGCGATGCCGCCGGGCTACCAGGTGAAGCACTCGCTGGGCTCGGGGATCCTGATCGATCCATCCGGCTACATCCTGACCAACTTCCACGTCATCGAGCGGGCGACGGCGATCCGCGTGACGCTGGTCGACGGCCGGCCGTTCACGGCGCGGCTGGTGGCGGGCGACGAGATCAACGACCTGGCCCTGATCAAGATCGATGCGCCCCATCCGCTGGCGGCGGTGCGGTTCGCGCGCGACGGCGACCTCCTGCTGGGCGAGACGGTGATCGCGCTGGGCAACCCCTTCGGCCTCGCGCACTCGGTGACGGTCGGCGTGCTGTCGGCCCGGAACCGCGAGGCGCGCAGCGGCAACCAGACGCTGTTCCGCGACATCCTGCAGACCGACGCCGCCGTGAACCCGGGCAGTTCCGGCGGGCCGCTGATCAACATCGACGGCGAGCTGATCGGGGTCAACGTCTCCATCCACCAGGAGGGCCAGAATATCGGCTTCGCGGTTCCGGTGAACCGGGCGCGGACGCTGCTGACCGCCTGGCTTTCGCCGCGGGCGCTGGGGCGCCTCGAAACGGGGCTCGACCTGGCGGAACGGGACGGGCGGCTGGTCGTGGCCCGCGTGGGGGCCGGCGGGCCGGCCGCGGGATCGGGGCTGAAGCCGGGCGACGCGGTGATCGGCGTCAACGGGCTGGCGGTCGCGTCGCTGCTCGACTATCACCGCGCCCTGCTCGGCCTCGGCGCCGGCGACGAGGTCCGCGTGGCCTGCGAGCACGGCGGCGAGGCGAAGCTGGCCGCGTTCCGTCTCGCGGCGATCCCGAAGCCCGACGGCGCGGCACTGGCGGGGACGCGGCTCGGGCTCGAGCTGGCGCCGCCGGACACGGCCGACCCGGTCCGCGGCGGGCTGGTCGTGAGGTCCGTGCGGACGGGCGGACCGGCGGGACTGGCCGGGATCCAGCCGGGCATGCGGCTGACGCGCATCGCGGGCCAGGGGATCGCGTCGCTCGACGACGTCGGCGCGCTGCTCGAGCCGGTCGCCTCGGGCGACCGGGTGGCGGTGTCGGTGGCGGCGATCGAGCGCCGCGAGGGCTTCCTCATCGCGCGGACCGCGACGGCGGACCTGACGGCGAACTAGGGCCACGACGCATGGTGCGGATCGAACACGTGACGAAGCGCTTCGGGGGGATCACCGCCGTCGACGACCTCTCGTTCGAGGTCGCCCGCGGCGAGGTCGTCGGCGTGCTCGGGCCCAACGGGGCGGGCAAGACGACGACGCTCCGGATGATCGCCGGCTATCTCCGGCCGACCGGCGGAACGATCACGGTCGGGGGGCGGTCGGTGCAGGACGACTCCATCGAGGTGCGCCGCCGCACGGGCTACATGCCGGAGCATGCGGCGCTCTACCCCGAGATGCGCGTGGCGGAATACCTCCGCTACCGCGCCGCGCTGAAGGGCGTGCCGGTGCGCCGCGTGCGCCGCCGCGTCGCGGAGGCCGCCGAGCAGTGCGGCATCGGCCCGGTGCTGAACCGGACGATCGGGCACCTCTCGAAGGGCTACCGCCAGCGCGTGGCGCTGGCCGACACGCTGGTTCACGAGCCGGAGCTGCTGATTCTCGACGAGCCCACGCTGGGCCTCGACCCGAACCAGATCCGCCAGGCGCGCGACCTGGTCCGCGGCCTGGCCGAGCGGCACACCGTCCTTCTCTCGAGCCACATCCTGCCCGAGGTGGAGATGACCTGCAGCCGCGTGATCATCCTTCACCGCGGGCGGCTGCTCGCGGCGGAGCCGGTGCGGGCGCTGGCGCGGCGGATGAACCGCAACGCGCGGATCGTCGCGCAGGTCCGGGCCCCTCCGGACGCCGTCCGCGACGAACTGGCGGCGCTCGCCGCGGGCGGGCGGCTGACGGCCGAGTCCGCCGGCGAATGGACCGAGGCCCGGTTCGAGGCGGCCGGGGACGAGGACCCCCGCCCGGCGGTGGCGGCGGCGGCCGCGCGGCGCGGGTGGGATCTCCGGGAGCTTCGGCGCGACGCGCAGAGCCTCGAGGAGATCTTCCTGGCGCTGACCGGCGGGCAGGCGCCGCACGGGGAGGCCGCGCCGTGAGGACCTTCCTCGTGCTGTGGCGCCGGGAGCTGCTGGCCTACGCGCTCTCGCCGACGGCCTACCTCGTCATGGTCCTGTTCCTCGCCGTGACCGGCGCGGGGTTCTGGATCCTCGTCGCGGCGCTCGCCGCGGGCCCGGGCGCGGCCGCCGGGGCGACGGAGCTGCTCGGCTGGGTCTTCCTGCTCACGCTGCTCGTCGCGGCGCCGCTGCTGACGATGCGTCTCTTCGCCGAGGAGCGCCGGTCGGGCACGTTCGAGACCCTGATGACCGCGCCGGTCCGCGACGTCGAGGTCGTGCTGGCGAAGTACGCCGGCGCCGTCACGTTCTTCGCCGTGATGCTGCTGCCGACGCTGGCCTACGGACCGCTGCTGCGCGCGGCGGCCGCCATCCCGCCGCCCGCCGATCCCGCCGCGATGGCCGGCGTCTACGCCGGCGCGCTGGGGGTCGGGGCGTTCCTGCTGGCGATCGGCCTGCTGGCCTCGGCCCTGACGCGCTCGCAGATCGCGGCCGGCCTGCTCGCCTTCGCGGCGATCTCGCTGTTCCTGCTCGGCGGGCTCCTGCCCTACGTGTGGCACACGGCGACGGCCGACCGCATCGGGGCCTACCTCTCGCCGGTCGCGCACATGGCGGATCTCTCGAGCGGCGTCTTCGACACCCGGCCGGCGGCGTTCTACGCGATCAGCACGGCGTGGGTCCTCTTCGCGACGGTCCGCGTCCTCGAATCGAGGCGCTGGCGATGAACGGCGCGGGCGGACACGACCGCGCGGAGGCGCGGCGCGGCATCGGGCGCCAGCGGCGGCGCGCGCTCGGCGCGGGCGCGGGGGCGGCCCTCGCGCTGGTCCTGGCCGCCGTCATCGCCGGCATGCTGCATTACCTCGCGCAGCGGCACTACGCGCGCCGCGACCTGAGCCGGGAGCGGTACTACGCGCTGTCGGACACGACCCTCCGCCTGCTGGAGGGGCTGACCAACGCGGTGGACGTCACGGTCATCTTCCGCAACGGCGAGGAGCTTCACGACCTCACGCGGCTGCTCGCCGAGTACCAGGCCGCGTCGGCGCGGATCCGGGTCGCGCGCATCGACCCCGACCGCGACATCGCGCGGCTCAAGGAACTGGCGCAGACGCGGCCGCTGACCGAGATCAACGCCGTCATCGTGGAGTCGGGCGGGCGTTCGCGCATCCTCGGGTCGGGCGACCTCTCGGAGTTCGACCGCCGCATCGGCGCCCAGGGCGTCGAGCGGATCCGGCGCGGGTTCCGCGGCGAACAGGCGCTGACGTCCGCGATCCACGAGGTCTGCCGGTCGAAGACACCGGTCGTCTACGCGCTCGCGGGGCACGGCGAACGCCCGATCGAGGGGACCGACCGCGGCCAGGGCTTCGCCCAGGCGGCCCGCCTGATCCGGCAGGAGGGGATCGAACTCCGCCCGCTGCTGATCGACGAGGAGACGGGCGTGCCGGCGGACGCCGATGTGCTGCTTGTCGCCGGGCCCCGCACCCGCCTGCCGCAGCCGGAGATCGACGCCATCCATGCCTTCCTCGAGCGCAACGGGCGGGCCATGATCCTCCTCGACGCGGGCACCGCGACCGGGTTCGAGGGGCTCCTGCGCCGCTGGGGCCTTCGCGTCGGCGAGGACGTCGCCGTCGACGAGGGCCGGGCGCTCAGCGGCGGCCTCGTGATCAGCCGGTTCTTCCAGCACGGGGCCACGACCGGAATCCGGGACCTCGCGTGCGTCCTCTACTCCCCCCGGTCGATCGAGCCCGACCCTGCGACGGCCGGACCCCAGGCCGGGGCGGACCGTCCGCGCGTGACCCGGCTGGCCACGACCAGCGAGCGCGGATGGGCCGAGGCGGACCCCGAGCAGAAGCCGCCGAAGTTCGACGAGGGCCGCGACCGGTCCGGCCCCGTTACCGTCGCCGCTGCCGTCGAGCGCGGTCCGGCGGGCGGCGTCGACGTCCGCCCGACGCGCCTGGTCGCCTTCGGCGATTCCGCCTTCGTCGCCAACGGCGCCATCGTCAGCGGCAACGGCGACCTCTTCATCGGCGCGCTCAACTGGCTCGCCGACCGGCGCGACCGGGTGTCGATCCCGTCGAGGGCCGTCCGCGACACGCACATCGACATCTCCCGCAGCCGGCTGCGCCACCTGGGCATCGCCGTGATCGCGGGCATCCCCGGCCTCGTGGCCGCCCTCGGATTCCTCGTGTGGCTGAGGCGAAGGGCGTAGGACCGATGAACGCCCGGACCAACGCCCTGCTTCTGGCCGCCGCCGCCGCGCTGGCCGTCTACATCCTTGGCGTCGAGAGGCGGCGGGAATCGACCGAGGACCGACTTGACCGTCAGCGCCGGGCGTTCGCCTTCGCGCCGGAGCGCGTGGCCTCGCTGCGGATCGAGACGTCCTCCACCGCCATGGCGCTGGAGCGCGTGGACGACCGGTGGTGGCTCGTCGAGCCCGTGCGCGCCGCCGCGGACGTCACGGAGATCGCCCGCATCCTTCACGGGATCCAGACCGCCCCGCGCGACGCGGCGATCCCCGCGGCCGGGGATGGCGGGGCGCCCTCCTCGCTGCGCGACTACGGTCTCGACCGCCCCCGGGCCCGGCTGGCGCTCTCGGGGCCGGACATCCGGCTGCGGTTCGAGATCGGCGAGCCGTCCGCCCTCGGACAGCTCTACGTGCGCCTGCTTCCCGGCGGGGACATCCTCGCGACCGGCACGAACCTGCTGGGCATCCTTCCCCCCTCGCCCTCCGCGCTGCGCAGCCGGACGCTCTTCCCGCCCGTGTCCGCCGAAGTCCGGCAGCTCCGGATCCGGAGGCCCGGCGGGTTCGTCCACCTCGCGCGCGGCGACGGCGGCGGCTGGCGGATCCTCCAGCCCGAGCCCGGGCGCGCGGATCGGACCGCCGTCTCCAGCCTGCTCGAAGGCCTGATGACGGCCCGCATCGCCGAGTTCGTCCAGGACGGCGTCGCGGAAGGGGCGCCGTTCGGGCTCGACGAAACCGCCGTCGAGGCGACGATCGACTACGATCGCGACGACGTCCCCCCGGCCACGCTGCAGATCGGCCGCGCGCAGGACCGGAAGCCCGACGCCGTCTACGCCAGGCTTGCCGGGTCGGACACCGTGTTCACCCTCCCCGCCGCCGTCGCCCTCCGGCTCGCCGTCCCGGTCGACGACCTGCGGGACCGGCGGCTCGTGCCGATGCTGCCGGAGGATGTCGCGTCCTTCGCCATCGAACGGGCCGACCGCCGCCTCCGCATCGTGCGCGAGGGGGACGCCTGGCGGATCGCCGAACCCGTCGCCGCGCCCGCCGAGGAGGCGCGCGTCCGGTCGTTCCTCCAGGAATGGACCGGGACGCGCATCGAGGAGTTCGCCGCGGGATCGGCCACGGGCTCAACCGCCACCGCGGGGACCGAGACCCGGATCCTGCTGTACCGGAGGACGGCCGACGCCTCCGCAACCAATACCGAGGT
Organism: Lentisphaerota bacterium; assembly: GCA_016873715.1. Taxonomy (GTDB): domain Bacteria; phylum Verrucomicrobiota; class Kiritimatiellia; order PWTM01; family PWTM01; genus VGWF01. Next base: position 8,540 of record VGWF01000128.1, read on the forward strand.
TGTCGCGGGCGCGACGAACGTGACGCCGGCCGTCACCCTGTGGGTTCGCGAAACCCCCCTCGATCTCACCCCCGTCCGTACGATCGACGCCGAGAGCCCGGCCACCGTCCTCGTGCGGACCAAGGCGCCGGGGTTCCTCTCGCCCGACGCGCTCCGGTTCCGCGACCGGTCCATCCTGTCCATCCCCCGGGACGAGGTCGGCGGCCTGATCCTCGCGCGGGCCGGCGTCGAACAGCGCATCGTCCGCGGGGCGACCAACGAGTTCGTCACCGCCGAGGGCGATCCCCTCCCGGCCACCGCCGCGGCCGCCAAGCTCAGGCTCCTCGCCGCCCTGCGCGCCTCCGCCCTCGTCGCCGAGAACCCGTCCGAACTCCTCTCCTTCGGACTCGATCCGCCCGCCGCCACGCTGACGGTGACCCTGCGCGGCGAGGCGGGGCTGACCCGCAGCCTGCTCTTCGGCCGCGCCACGCCCGAGGGCGTCCTGACCACGATCCGCGGCCAGGAACTGGTCTTCCTCCTGGATGCCGCCACGGCGGACACCCTCCAGGCCGACCTCTACACGCGCCCCGCCCCGCCCCCGGCGACCGGCCCGACCAACCGCGTGCCGGAGGCCCCCCGGTGACGCGCCGACGCCGCGGGCGCCTCGGCCGGGCCGTTGCGCGCGTCGTCCTGGTGGTCGTCGCGACCGTGGCCGCCCTCGTGGGCTGGCTCGACCGCATGGGCCTCCCGGCCTTCGCCCGCGACCGGGTTCACGCCGCGATCCGCCACGCGGGGCTCGACGTCGACTTCACCGGCCTGCGCCTCGACCTTCCCAACGGGATCGAGGCGTCCGATGTCCGGGTCTTCGAAACCCCCGCCTCCCGGCGCCCCCGCATCGAGGCCGGCATCGTCCGGATCGGGATCCGGTGGCTCGACCTCCTGCGGAACCGTCCGCCGCTCGACGGACTCGAGATCCGCGACGGCACCCTCCTCCTGGGGCCGGACGCGGACGCCACCTCGGGCGAAACCATCACCGGCATCCGCGCCGATCTCCAGCTCCGGGACGGAACGCTCGACGTGGAATCCATGTCGGGCGTCTGGCGGAGCGTATCCATCCGCGCCCTCGGCCGCATCGTGATGGCCCGCGGCCCCGACGGGCGCCTGCGCCCGCCCGATTTCCTCCCCCGCCCCGCCGCCGGCCGCCCCGGTGGCCCCGGCCCCTTCGACCCCGCACGCCTTCCTCTGGCCTTTCCGGGCGGGGGACGGATCGAGGCCCGGATCGATGTGGATGCGGCCGCGCCCGATCACGCCTCCGTGACGCTCCGAGGCGAGGGCGGCACGCTCGAATGGAGGGGCATGCCGTTCGACGGCTGGTCGCTCTCGATCCGCCTCGCCCGGTCCGCCGTCATCCTCGACGAAGCGGCGCTCCAGGCCGGACCCGAGCGCGTCGCCCTGTCCGGGACGTTCTCCCCCTCCGACACGGTGGCCCAGGTGCGCATCGCCGGCTCCGTCTCCTCCGCCCACGCCGCCAGCCTCCCCCTGCCGCCGCAGCCCGACGCCATCCGGTCCGCGGCCGGCATCCGCACCGCCGACCCCATCCGGCTCGACGTCACCTTCGGGCCGGGTCCGCTGACCTCGCTCGTGCAGCGCGTGCGCGGCCGCGTGACGGCGTCGCGCATCGAACTGCTGGGCGTCTGGCTGGAGTCGGTCGATGCCGCGTTCGAGCGGAACGGTCCGTCGCTTCGCCTGACGTCCGTCGACGGCGTCGCGGGACGGGGCCCCATGGCCGGCCCGGTGCATCTCGAGGGCGGTCTCGACCTTCCCTCCGGCGACTACCGCGGCACGGCGGCCACCGGCTTCGATCCGCACGCCCTGATGCCCTGGCTCGACCCCGGCCAGTCGGTGCACGTCGGCGCCCTCTCGTTCCGCTCCGTCCCTCCCCGGTGCTCCGCCGAGATCAGCGGCCGGATCGGCGACATCCGGCGGCTCGTCCTGCACGGCACGCTCGACGCGACCAACCTCCTCTACAACGGCGCCCTCCTCGCCACGGCCTCGCTGCGGCTCCAGGTCAGCAACGAGGTCATGCGCATGGAGAACGTCCGCGCAACCCGCCCCGAGGGCGCCCTGACCGGCTGGATCGAGCAGGACTTCCGGCGGCGCATGCTCCGCTTCGACATCGACAGCTCCATCGACCCCTCCGCCGCCGCCCGGCTCTGCGGACCCGCGCCCCACCGGTTCGTCTCCCACTTCCGCACCGAGGGCCCCGCCCGCATCCGCGCCCACGGCCGCGCCGATTACGGGGAACGGCGCGACAACGACGTCGTGTTCGACATCGACGCCCACGCGGCCGGCATGGGATGGCTGCTGCTCGACCGCTGTTCGTTCCAGGGCCGCGCCGTCGGCCGCCACGTCGCCGTCACCGGCGCCACCGGCGCGGTCTACGGCGGCACCTTCGCCGGACACGCCACCTTCGACCTCCCGGACGGCGCCGAGGCCCGCACGCGCTACCGGGTCAAGGGCCGGATCGACGACGCCGACTTCACCGCCATCCTCCGCGCCGTCACGGACCGGATCGAGCAGTCCCACGAGGGCCGCATGTCGGGCCTCGTCGACCTGTCCGGGTTCATCGGCGCCGGACAGGGACGCACCGCGACGGGAAGCGGGTCCATCCATGTCGAGGACGGGCGCCTCCTGGAGATCCCGATCTTCGGCGGCTTCTCGCGCCACATCGCGCGGGTCATCCCCGGCGTCGCCTTCACCTCCCAGAGCGACTTCCACGCCGACTTCCGCATCGCCGGCGGCCGCGCCGTGACCGAGAACGCCGAACTCCAGGGCGACCTGCTGACGATGCAGGCCCGCGGCGCCTACGGGTTCGACCGCAGCCTCGATTTCGTCGTCGAGGCCAAGCTCCTGCGCGAGGGCCTCGTGGCCGAGGTCGTGCGCCTCCTCACCCTGCCCGTCACCAAGCTGCTCGAATACGACCTGAACGGCTCCCTGACCGCCCCGCAATGGACCCCGCGCAACATGCCAAGGGACCTGGTGCCCGCGCCCGGCAAGGGCGGCGCCCCCGGCGGGGAACGGATATGACAACGCCCCGGGGTTCGCAGGTTCACAGGTTCGCAGGTTCGACGCGTCGCCGGACCGAGGGCCTCACGCTCTCCTTCGGACGCCGGCTGTTGGTTGTTGTGCGTTGGCCGTTCACTCCGAACTTCGGTGTTCGATGTTCGATGTTCGATGTTCGGTGTTCGATGTTCGGCGTTCGATGTTCGCAGCCGCCCTCCTCATGAAATCCCCGCCTCCCGCCGCCGCCTCCTGGACCGTCGTCACGCTCCTGACCGGCGCCGACCGCGCCGAGGCCCTCGCCGACTGGGCGCGGGAGGCCTCCGGCGTGGAACCCGTGCAACTGCTCAAGCCCCGCGACACCCGGGCCTGGCTCGATCTCTACTTCGACGACGCGCCGGCCGCACGGAGGTTCCTGAAGGCCTCGGAGTCGCAGCGGCTGGTTCTCGGCCGGTCCGTGCGCATCTGCCGGCCGCGCGACTGGCAGCGGTTCTGGCGAAGGCACTTCAAGGTGCTGACGGTCGGCGGGCGCCTCCGCATCGTACCGGAATGGTCGCGCGTCGGACGCCCGCCGCGCGGCGTCAGGGACCTGCGCATCGAGCCCGGCCTGAGCTTCGGCACCGGAACCCACTTCACGACGCGCTTCTGTCTCGAGCGCCTCGCCGTCCATTGCCGCGGCGGACGCCCGCGAACGATGCTCGACGCCGGCACCGGCAGCGGCATCCTCGCGATCGCCGCCGTCCGGCTCGGCGCGGGGCGCGCGCTCGCGACGGACAACGACCCCCAGGCCCTCGAGGCCGCCCGGGACAACGCGCGCCGCAACCGCACCGGGGCCCGGATCCGCTTCGCCGTCGCCGACATCCTCGCCGGCGCCCCGCGCGGCCGCTTCGACCTCGTCTGCGCCAACCTCTACGGCCCGCTCCTGCTCGAGTCGGCCCGCGCCCTCGCCGCCGCCACCCGCCACACCCTCCTGCTCAGCGGCATCCGCGAGATCGAGGCCGACGCCGTGGCCGACGCCTACGCCGCGGAAGGCCTGTCGGAGATCGTCCGCGACGGCGACGGCGAATGGTGCGGGCTCGAATTCACCCGCCCGGCGCACCGCCGTCGTCGGGGATCGTAAGGCCCGCCGGCGATCCGAAGTCCCGCGTGTTCCGCGCGATCAACGGCACCTCCGGGTGCAGGGCGCACGCGGCGATCCAGAGGTCGTTCGGCCCCGCAGCCAGCCGGTTTCTCCGGACCTCCGCGTAGAGCTC
>VGWF01000129.1 GCA_016873715.1 Lentisphaerota bacterium
AAGATCGACGCCTGCCGCGAGATCGGCCGCGTGGGGACCGCCGCCGCGGTGCCGGTCCTCGCCGCGCTGCTGCCGAACGCGGAGCTGTCCCACGCGGCGCGGGTCGCGTTGGAGATGATCCCCGACCCCGCGGCCGGCGAGGCCCTGCGCGCCGCGCTGGGGACCACGACCGGCGCCCTGCGCACCGGCATCGCCGGCAGCCTCGGCCAGCTCCGCGACGCGAAGGCCGTCCCGGCCCTCGCCTCCCTCCTCAAGGAGGGGGACGCGACGCTCGCCGCCTGTTCCGCGAAGGCCCTCGGCCGCATCGGCGGGGCGGACGCGGTGAAGGCGCTCGAAGGCGCCCTCGCGGGCGCGCCCGTTCCGCTGCGCGCCGCGATCGGCGAGGGGCTCCTCCGCTGCGCCGACGCCGCCGGCTCCGACCGGGCCGCGCGCGCGATCCACGACAGGCTCCGTACGGCCGACGTCCCGGCGCCGGTCCGCATGGCCGCCTTCCGCGGCGCCATCCTGTCTCGCGGCGACGACGGCGTCCCGCTGATCCTCGAAGCCCTGCGCGGGTCCGACGGCCTGGCGATCACCACGGCCCTCCGCGCCGCCCACGAACTGCCGGGCCGCGGTGCGACGAAGCAGCTCGCCGCCGCCCTCGGCTCGCTGCCGCCCGCAATCCGTCCCTCGATCGTGGCGCTGCTGGGTGCGCGCGGCGACTCCGCGGCCGCCCCCGCCCTGATCGAGGTCGCCAGGGCGCCGGGCGACGCCGCCCTCCGCGCCGGGGCCATCGCCTCGCTTGTCATGACGAGCGCCGAGGACGCCGTCCCCGTCCTGGCCGGGCTCGCGCTCGATGCCGACTCGAACCTCGCCGCCTCCGCCCGCGCCGCGCTCGGCTCGATCCCCGGGCGGAAGGCCGATGCCGCCGTGCTCGCGCTGCTGGACAACAAGGACGCCGCGATCCGCGCGGTCGCCGTCGAACTGATCGCCCAGCGCGCCCCGGCCGGCGCCGGCGCCCGCCTGCTGAAGGCCGCGTCCGATTCCGACGAGAAGGTCCGCGTCGCCAGCCTCCGCGCGCTGCGAGCCTGCGCGACCGTCGAGGACATCCCCGCGCTGCTGGCGCTCCTCTCGAAATCCGGCGGCGGCGCGGAGAGCCAGGCCGCGGAGGGCGCGCTCGCGGCCGTCTGCGCCCGCGAGGTCCGCAAGACCCCGGCCCGCGTCACGATCGTCAAGGCCCGCTACGGCGACCTCCCCGACGGCCGGTCCGCCGACGTCACCGCGATCGTCGCGGAGAAGATCAAGGCCGGCGTCACCGCGTTCGAGGCCGACAACGCCCTCTTCGGCGATCCGGCCGGGGGCTCCGTGAAGAGCTTCACCGTCACCTACACCGCCAACGGCGTGCAGGGGACGCAAACCGTCCGCGAGAACGAGACGGTCGTCTTCCCGGTCGTCGCGGGCGATCCGCCCTGCAGCGAGGCGCTGCTCAAGGCCGTCCCCACGGCCCCGGCCGCGGCGAAGCTCGCGCTTCTGCGCGTGCTCGCCTCCACCGGCGGGCCGAAGGCCTTCGAGGCGATCCGCGCGGCGGCGACGGGCGGCGAGGCCGACATCCGCGGCGCCGCGATGCGCCTCCTGTGCGAATGGCCCACCGCGCTTGCGCTGCCGGTCCTGCAGGAGACGGCGCGCACCGGCGCCGATCCCGCCGTGAAGCTCCTTGCGCTGCGCGGCGCGATCCGGCTGGTCCCGCAGACCGACCAGGCCGCCGCCGCGAAGCTCGCGGCGCTCGCGGAGCTCGGCTCGCTCGTCACGCGCGACGACGAGCGGAAGATCGTGCTCGCCGCGCTCGGCGAGATCCCGACGCCCGAGGCGCTCGCCCTCGTGATGAAGGACCTCGGCGCCCCGGCGCTCAAGGACGAGGCCGCCGCGGCGGCCGTGGCGATCGGCGAGAAGATCGCCCCGGCGCACGCCGCCATCGTGGCCGAGGCGATGAAGAAGGCGAACGCGGCGACCGACAACAAGCAGCTCAAGCGGCGGATCGGCGCGCTGATCCGCGACACGAAACCGCAGTGAACGGAGGAGGACGGACGATGAACCTGGCGAAACTCGCGATCGGCGCGGCGGCGATGATGGCCGCCGGCGCGTGGGCGGCGGACGGCGACGGCTGGATCCCGCTCTTCAACGGGAAGGACCTGTCCGGCTGGGCGCAGAAGGGCGACGGCGTCTACGGCGTCGAGGACGGCTGCCTGATGGGCACCCAGACCGACGGCAAGGGCGGCGATCTCTTCACGACCAATGCGTGGGACAACTTCGAGCTGCGCTTCACCTACAAGATGAAGTGGCCCGGCAACAGCGGCGTCTGGTTCCGGGACAAGTACCAGTTCGACATCCTCAAGTATCCCAAGCCGGTCGCGTTCAGCGGCACGCTCTACTGCCCCGGCAAGATGTTCATCGCGACGAACACCGTCGAGAGCCTCGAGAAGAAGGACGACTGGAACGAGGGCCGCATCGTCGCCGACGGCGACCGCCTGCAGATGTGGCTGAACGGCACGCAGGTTGCCGACGTCCGCGATGCGACCGTCGCCTCCGGCCGCATCGGCGTCCAGGTCCACGGCGGCGACGGCGCGAAGGGGATGAAGATCCTCGTCCGCTCGATCGAACTGCGTCCGGTCCGGAAGTAGGCACGGACCGCGATTTGGGGAACGGAGAACCGGAGGGGGCGGGGCGCCGCGCGCAAGCCGGCGCCCCGTCCGTTTCCCGTGACCGACGCGAGCGCGCGGCGCGGCACCCTGTCCGTCCAACCCCTGGACGTCGCATCCGTCCCGGCGTCCAGTCCTTGGGACGCTCCGATGGATGCGTCATCCGGGCCGGATCCAGCGCGTGACCGCGATTCGAGTGCGTGGTAGACTGATCAGCAGAGGCTCCTGATGCCAACGATCTTGATCATGCTGGGATGGCGATTTTACTTCTACGCGAATGAACGGGACGAGCCGATGCACGTCCATTGCCAGAAGGGCGATGCCGAGGGGAAATTCTGGCTGATCGCAGACACGTTTGAAACGGTGGAGGCCCACGCCTACAACATGAGTCCGGCCGACAAACGGGCTGTTCGGAGGATCATCTTCGAGCACTTCGACTACATCGTCGGACAATGGAGTGAGTTTCAGGAGAGAAAGAATGGATAGCGCGCATACGGTTCGCAACGTATCGGTTTCGGGCTGCCGGCTTCGGATGGAAGTGGACGGGGTGAACTACGACATCGACCTGTCCTCCCAGTCGCGCCGCATTGCCGCGGCTTCCCCGTCCCAGCAGGCCAGGATTCAGGTGTCGCCGTCGGGATACGGACTTCACTGGCCGGATCTGGACGAAGATCTGTCCATCGATGGCCTGATCGGAGTTCGTCGTGGCGGGTCGATGGCATCCGCCGCGACCTGAAGCGGCAGGCGGATCGCCGCCGTGGTGCCGCCTCGTCGGCGCGGCGGGTCTGGTGCTGCTTCTCGCGTCCTGCGCGACGCCCGTGGTTCGTACGTCCCAGCCGCCGGATGCGTTGTGGTCGACGCCGATTCCTTTTGGCGATGGGCCCTTCTTCACGCCCCTGGGGCACAATGGTCCCGAGATGATCCGCGCGGAGATTCTGGATGAAGGCTTCATCCGTCGGGTTGCGAAGGTGCATGGATTGAACAGGTCGGATCTCGCAACGGTCTGCCTCGTATCGGTCGAGAACCAGCCGCGGGTCTGCGTGTACCAGGTGGGGTCGTCGACCCAGGCCTTCCGGCTGATGGAGGGAGCCCTGAGGGGGTATATTGAAGCCCGCGAAGAAGGGCATACCCGCGAATACTGCGATGCCGCCCTGGCCGAGAGGGAGAGGGCGGCGGTCGTGGAGGATCCCGATCTGCGCGCGATCGCCGCCTGCGATTGGAGGATCCCCGTGGCGTGGCTGACCCGAGAGGACGCGGGACTCAGCACGAATCGGAACCAAGCACTCACCGGCGTTGCCGATTCGACGACCGACGCCGGAGGGTCGGCTGAAGTCCACCGATGGGCGCGCTTCGTCTTCATGGACGGCGGCCTCCATTGGCGTCTCGACGTCGATTTCAAGGATGATGGTGCGGTCTCCCGCCTCTTCTTCACCAAGACCGATGCGATCGAGGCCGATCCTGCGCTTCGCGAGACCTTCGACACCGTCGAGAAGGAGGTCGAGGCCGGGATGCAGGCCAAGGGCATCCGTGGATTCGGTTCCATCAACACCTGCCTGACGATGAAGAAGGCAGCCTTGAAGGCGCGGGGCGTGGAGTGGAGGTCGCCCCTCGAACTCAATCCTCGGATCGGCGTGGACTAGCGGAACCCGGACTTTCCAGCGCGGGCGGGGCGCCGCGCGCAAGCCGGCGCCCCGTCCGTTTCCCGGCATTCCTTGAGTGCGGGTGCTCGTGCCCGTATACTCCCGGGCATCGGGTGCGCACTTGTACGACCAGTATCTAGCCCAGACGCAGCAGCAGCGCCTCCAGCAGGTGCTGGCGCCCCAGATGCGCCAGTCGCTGGAGTTCCTGCAGGTCCCGATGCTGGAACTCCGCGCGCTGATCCGCAAGGAGATCGAGCAGAACCCGACGCTCGAGGAGAAGGTCGACGACCACACGCCGCTCGAGGTCGAGCCGGGCGACGGGGCGCCGGCCGTCGACGCCGCCGAGGCGGCCTCGGAGGAGGAGTACCGGAAGCTGGCGGCTCTCGACGCGTCGTGGCGGGAGTACTTCCAGGTCGCCGGGGCCTCGCGCGGTCCCTCGGCCGAGGAGGAGGAACGGCGCCAGCACTTCCTCGAGTCGCTGACGCGCGAGGAATCACTGCAGGAGCACCTGATCCGGCAGTTGGATCTCACGGAACTCCGCGAGAGCGAACGACACGTCGCCGTGATGCTCATCGGCAGCATCAACGACGACGGCTACCTCAACGTGACCCTCGGCGAGCTGGCGGAGACCACCGGCCTGACGGTGGACTCCCTCGAGCGCGTGCTGCGCGCCGTGCAGGATCTCGAGCCGCCCGGCGTCGCCGCCCGCGACCTGCCCGAGTGCCTGAGAATCCAGCTCGCCCGCGCGGGCCGGGCGGACGGACTCGAGGCGCGGATCGTCGAGCACCACCTCGCGGACCTCGCCGCGATGAAGCACGGCGAGATCGCGAAGGCGCTGCGGGTGTCCGTTTCCGACGTCCACCAGGCCGCGCGCCTCATCGGCACGCTGGAGCCGCGCCCCGGGCGCGCGTTCGGCGGCGACGCGCCGGCCTACGTCGTGCCGGACGTGACCGTGGCGAAGTCGGGCGACGACTACTCCGTCACGCTCAACAACGAGCGCCTGCCGCGCGTGCGCATCAGCAGGCACTACCGCCAGCTCATGGAGGATCCGTCGACGCCCAAGGAGACGCGCGACTACATCCGCGACAAGATCCGCGCCGGCGCCTTCATGATGCGCAGCATCCACCAGCGGCAGGAGACGATCGCCAACATCGCGCGGGAGATCGTGCGCGTGCAGCGCGACTTCCTCGACCACGGCGTCAGCCATCTGCGCCCGCTCGTGATGGCGGAGATCGCCGGGATCCTCGGCGTGCACGAGACGACGGTCAGCCGCGCCGTGGCGGGCAAGTACATGCAGACGCCCCGCGGGCTGTTCGAGATGAAGTTCTTTTTCACGCCGGGCTACCAGACGGCGGACGGCCAGTCGCTCTCGAACAAGGCGATCAAGGATGCGATCGAGGAGATCGTCGCCGGCGAGGACGTGGCGAAGCCGCTCTCCGACGACGCCATCGCGAAGCGGCTCGGCGAGCGCGGCATCAAGGTCGCGCGGCGGACGATCGCGAAGTACCGCGAGGAACTCAAGATCCCGCCCTCGCACCTGCGCAAGGGCTGAGGAACGGGGCGCCGATGACGAACGCCCTCGCCAGCGTTCCCGTGCCGCCGCCGATGTGCCCGCGGACCGGCGAGGGGGCCCGCGACACGCGCGCGCTCGTCCACATCCTGCTCGCGGCCGGCGTCGTCTGGGCGGCCGCCGCCGCCTGGCGCCGGATTCGCGCGCGCGGCGCGCCGGAGCGCCGCCGGAGGGGGCCGCCGTAGCCGCCGCCTACTCGCGGAACGCCATCACGGCGTCGAGGCTGTCCGCCCCCGCAAGCAGCATCGCCAGCCGGTCGACGCCCAGCGCCGCGCCCCCCGCGGGCGGCATGCGGGCGAGGGTGGAGAGGAACGACTCGTCGAGCGGATAGACGTCGCGGTTCCGCGCCCGGCGGCCGGCCGCGCAGGCCTCGAAGCGGGCGCGCTGCTCCGCGGGATCGGTCAGCTCGGAGTAGGCGTTGGCCAGTTCGACGCCGCCGAGATAGGCCTCCCACCGCTCGGCCACGCGCGGGTCGGACGGCTTGAGCCGCGCCAGCGCGGCCGCCGCGGCGGGGTACTCCGTGAGCACGACGGGCCGGTCGCGGGGCAGCGCGGGCTCGACGCGGTCGACGAGATCGAGGTCGAAGCGGTCGGCGTCGAAGGCCTCCACCGGATCCCAGCCGGCCCAGCGTCGGAAGGCGTCCGCGACGGTCAGGATCTCCCACGGGCCGTCGAGCGGGATCTCGATCCCGCCGCGCCGGGCGGCCGGCCGGCCGCACGCCGCGAGGGCGGCCTCCGGAAGCAGCGCGCGCAGGTCCCCGAGGATCGCCGCCGCGTCGCCGGGTGCGCGGTACCACTCGAGCATCGTGTATTCGGGGTGATGCAGCTCGCCGCGCTCGCCGCGGCGGAAGCAGGGGCCCATCTGGAAGAGCCGCGGCCAGCCGCGGGCCAGCAGCCGCTTCATGTGCAGCTCCGGCGAGGTGCGCAGCCAGCGGTCGCCGGAGGGCTCGGCGTCGATGTGCGTCTCCAGCGCGGGCGCCGCGACGCGCACCGGGGTCTCGACCTCGACGAAGCCGCGGCCGGCGAAGAAGGCGCGCAGGGCCGCCAGCATCCGGCTGCGGAGGGCGAGGGGATGGTCCGCCCCGGGTCCCTCGGGACGCGGTGTCATGGAGCGGCCGGGGCGATGATCTGCACCAGCCCGCGCCGGATGATCATGACGGCGATGGCGGCCAGCAGGAGATGGGAGATCTTCGCAAGCGCCTTCGAACCCGAACGGCCCACGACCCGGTGGATGCGCGACGCGTTGAAGAGGGTCAGGGCCACGAGGCCGAGGTTCACCAGCATCGACGCCACGGTCGGCACCGCGCCGTGCTGGTCCAGCAGCAGGATCGACGTGGTCAGTGTCGCGGGGCCGACGACGAGGGGGACGCCGATCGGCACCGCGCCGACGCTCTCGTCGCTGCCCGAGGCGCGACGGCTCTCCCTGCCGACGAGGTCGCGCAGCGAGATCACGAACAGCAGCGCACCGCCCGCGACCATGAAGTCCGCCACCGTCACCCCGAGCATGCGGAACAGCGCGCGGCCCGCGATGAGGAAGGCGAAGGCGACCGCGGTGGCCGTGGCCAGGGACTGGATGACCACGTTGCGGATCCGCTCCGGGGGAAGGCCCTCCGTCAGGGCGTTGAACGTCGGGACGATGGAGATCGGGTTCAGTGCCGCGAACATCGGCACGAAACACAGCCAGAACGCATGGACGCCTGTTTCCATCCGTCCCTCCCACGCCTCGGCGCGACGGGGCCGCCGCGGCTTCGCCGGCCTACCGGCGCGCGACGCGCTCGACGTACTCGCCGGTGCGCGTGTCGATCCGCACCCAATCGCCCTGGTTGATGAACAGCGGCACGCGGATCTCGTGGCCGGAATCGATCTTGGCCGGCTTGGTCACGTTCGTCGCGGTGTCGCCGCGAACGCCCGGCTCGGTCTCGACGATCTCCTTCTCCACGAAAGGCTTCACGAACTCGACGCCGATCACCGCGCCGTTGTGGAACAGGAGGCTGACCTCGATGTCGTCGGTCAGGAAGTAGCGGGCTTCGCCGAGGTTGTCCGTGTTGAGGCCGAACTCCTCGTAGGTCTTCGGGTCGGTGAACACGTAGTGCTGGCCGTCGTTGTAGGAATAGCGGACGTTCCGCTGCTCGAGATCCGGCTTGCCGATCGCGTCGACCTCGCGGAAGGTGCGGTCCTGCGTGGTCTGCGTCTTCAGGTTCTTGATCCGGCACTTGTACATCGCCTGGCCCTTGCCGGGCTTGACGAAGTTGTACTCGACGATCTCGTACGGGGTGCCGTCGAGCTCGATCTTGAGGCCCTTGCGCAAATCGGATGCCGTGTACATGAGACGATCTCCCGGTCCTGCCGCTTCCGGACACCCATCGTCCCCGGTTCCCGCGGCGAAAAAGGCCCTGCATGCTGCCACGCGGGTGCCCGGTTGGCAAGCACGAACGCCGCCATCGGAATTGACAGGGAGGGGTCTTCCGGCCGACGCTGAGGAATTCATGACGGAGGATACAATCCGGTGAATCGCCTCCCGATGCCCGTTCTCGCCGCCGTGGTCCTTGCCGCCGCCCCCCCGGGCCGGGCGGAGCGGATCTTCGGGTTCGAGGACGGGGCGCCGCTGCCGTACCGCGAGCGAAAGGGGACCACCCTGGGCCGCGCCGCGGACTACGCCACGGAGGGGACGAACGCGCTGCGCTTCGCGTCGGCGGCCTGGACGAACGGCATGCCGGAGTGGCCGGCGTTCGACCTGAAGCCGCCGGTCGCCGACTGGCGGCCGTTCGACCGGCTCGTCCTGGACATCGTGAACCCCGGCGATGGAGACGCGCTCTTCGGGCTCTACGTGACCGACGCCAAGGTCCGCCTGCAGGAGGGGCTGGGCCACCGGTTCGACCTGCCCTCGCGCGGGTGGCGGCGGTACGAGATCCCGCTCTCCGCGATGCCGCCGACCGTCGACCGCTCGGCCGTCGTCCGCGTGCATTTCTTCACGGAGCGGCCGGCGGCGGATCTCGAACTTCACCTTGATTCCCTTGTGCTGCTGCGTCCGGGCGAGGCGGCGCCGGAGCCGGGCCCGGCCTTCGCGCGCCGGCTCGCCGGCCTGATGGCGCCGGCGGCGGACGCGGCGGCGGCCGCCCTCGCCGCCGCGCGCGCCGGGGCGGGGGACCACCCGCTTCTCGATGCGTGCGACCGGCGCCTCGCGGAGATCCGCGCCCTGCTCGCCGCTCCCGACACGACGGCGCGACGCCTGGCGGAGGCCGGCCGCGAGTTGGAGGAGCTTCCGGCGCGCGCCGCGCGCGCGGCCGGGATCGCGCGGCTGCGCCGGGCCTCGCAGGCCGCGCCGCCGGCCTCGGCGGACATCCTCGTCGTCGCCGCCACGTCCATGGAGAAGATCCTGCCGCGGCACGGCGACATCGTCGCCGTGCCGGCGCGCGAGGTGGCGCTGTCGCTCGCGCGGAACGAGGCCGGGAGCCTCCAGCTTCTCGTGACGCCGGCCGGGACCGGCGGGCTGCGCGGGGTGGCCGTGACGGCGGGCGACCTCGCCGGCCCCGGCGGGGCGGTGCTTCCGGCGTCCCGGATCGATTGCGACGTCGTCGGCTACGTCGAGACGAAGAGCCGTCCGCCCTACGGCACGCCGCATGTCGGCTGGTGGCCGGATCCGATCCTCGATTTCCTGGGTCCGGTCGACGTCGCCGCCGGCGACGTGCAGTCCTTCTGGATCCGGGTCCGCGCGCCGAAGGACCAGCCGCCCGGCGTCTACCGCGGGGCGCTCACCGTCGCCGCCGCGGTCGCCGCCCCGCAGCCGGTCGGACTGATCGTGACCGTGCGGCCCTTCGCACTGCCCGACGGGAGCCCGCTGCCGCTGGCGATCACCTTCGCGCCGCACGACCATCCGGCCGACGCGACGCAGGCGGAGCAGGCGGCGTGGCGCAGGGAGGCGGACTATCCCGTCAACGCCTGGCGCGCGCGCCGGCTCGAATGGGCCGACTTCCTCGCCGATTACCGGATCACGTACGACAGCCTCTATCACCAGGCGGCGCCCGACTTCGAGGTGCTGCAGCGGCTCAAGGGGCAGGGCCGCCTCGGGGTCTTCAACCTTGGCTACTGGTACTACTTCGACGACCGGCCGTCCGACCAGGCGAAGTGGCGCGAGAGGACCCTTCCGCGGCTCCGCGAGGCCTACACCCGCGCGAAGGACCTCGGTCTGCTCGAGCACGCCTACCTCTACGGTTGCGACGAGGTGCCGACCAACCACTTCGCGTGGGTCGAGCGCGCCGCCGCGATCCTGAAGGCCGAGTTCCCGGGCGTGCCGGTCCTGACGACGACCTACGACGACGGCTTCGGCGCGACTTCGGGCCTCCGCTCGATCGACGCCTTCTGTCCGCTGACGCCGAAATACGACCGTGCCCTCGCCGACGCCGCGCGCGCCGCCGGCCGGAAGGTGTGGTGGTACATCTGCTGCGGCCCGCGCCATCCGCACGCGAACATGTTCGTCGAGTTCCCGGCCATCGAGGGGCGGCTGCTGATGGGCGCGATGACCGCGCGCGAGCGGCCGGACGGCTTCCTCTACTACCAGATCAGCATCTGGAACTCGCGGCGGCCCATCGCCGGCGGGCCGTTCACGGACTGGGATCCTCGGAGCTGGACGACCTACCACGGCGACGGCTCGTGGACCTGCGTCGGCCCCGGCGGCGCGCCCGTGCCGACGATCCGCCTCGAGAACTTCCGCGACGGGCTCGACGACCTTGCCGCGGTGCGGATCCTCGAGGACCTCGTCAAGGCCCGCGCCGGCGCGACCGCGACGGACCCCGCGTGGCTCGCGGCGGCCCGGGCTGCGATCGCGGTACCCGAGTCGCTCGTGAGGTCGATGACCGACTACTCCCGCGATCCCGCCGTGCTCCTCGCGTGGCGTGCGTCCGTCGACGACCTCATCGCCGCCGCGGTCCGGCGGTGACCCGGGCTGCCCTGCCGCCGGGCTTGCATTCGGGGGCCTGCTGTGGCTATGTGGACGGCTTTTCGCCGCGGTGCGGAAGGGCGAGGACGGGTTGCGCGGGCGCGGGGCGGCGGGGAAACGGACGAACGTGGGCCTCCGGGACGAAATCCAGAAACGGCGGACGTTTGCGATCATCTCGCATCCGGACGCGGGCAAGACGACGCTGACGGAGAAGTTCCTTCTCTACGGCGGCGCCGTCCAGCTCGCCGGTTCGGTCACCGCGCGCAAGACGCAGCGGGCGACGACCTCCGACTGGATGGAGCTTGAGCGCAAGCGCGGGATCTCGGTCAGCTCGACCGTGCTGCAGTTCGACTACGCGGGCGCGACCGTCAACCTGCTCGACACGCCGGGCCACAAGGACTTCTCCGAGGACACCTACCGCGTGCTGACGGCGGTCGATTCCGCGCTGATGGTGGTCGACGCCGCGAAGGGCATCGAAAGCCAGACCCGCAAGCTCTTCGAGGTCTGCCGCAACCGGTCGGTGCCGATCTTCTGCTTCATGAACAAGATGGACCGCCCGACGCTCGAGCCGCTCGCGTTGCTCGACGAGATCGAGCGGACGCTGCAGGTCCACGTCCATCCGGTCAACTGGCCGCTCGGGACCGGCTTCGACTTCAAGGGCGTCTACGACCGCCAGACGAAGGAGGTGCATCTCTTCGAGCGCCTCGCCGGCGGCGGGGCCTTTCGCGCGCCCGTCTCGATCGGCTCGATCTCCGATCCGTTTGTGAGGGAGCGGCTCGACCCGGCCGCCTACGCGAAGGTGGTCGAGGAGATCGAGATCCTCGAGGCCGCCGGCGGCCGGTTCGACCGGGACGAGGTTCTCTCGGGCGGCATGATTCCGGTCTTCTTCGGTAGCGCGCTCAACAACTTCGGCGTGCAGCTCGTGCTCGATGCGTTCCTGAAGCACTCCGCGCCGCCCGGACCGCGGATGAGCGGCGACCGCGGGATTCCGACCGACCACTCCGCCTTCTCCGGCTTCATCTTCAAGATCCAGGCGAACATGGATCCGAACCATCGGGACCGCATCGCCTTCGTGCGGATCTGCTCCGGGAAGTTCGAGCGGGAGATGGCCGTCACGCACAGCCGCACCGGCGAGACCGTGCGCCTCAACAGCTCGCACAAGCTCTTCGGCCGCGACCGGGAGACGGTCGACGAGGCCTACGCCGGCGACATCATCGGCATCGTCGGCCACTCCGAGTTCGGGGTCGGTGACACGCTCACCACCGATCCCGGGATCCACTACGACGAGATCCCGCACTTCACGCCCGAGGCCTTCCTCTACCTGAGCAACCCGAATCCGTACAAGGGGAAGCGCTTCCGCGAGGGCCTCGAGCAGCTGCTGCAGGAGGGCGTGATCCAGGAGCTGATCCTCGACTCCAGCACGCAGAACACGCGGCTGCTGGCGGCGGTCGGTCCGCTGCAGTTCGATGTCGTCCGTTTCCGCCTCGAATCCGAGTACGGCGCCGAGAGCCGGGCCGAACCGGCGCCGTGGCGGATCCTGCGCTGGGTCTCCCCGGCCGTCACGGACGACGACTTCCGCGCGATGACGATGCCGATGGGCTGCCAGGTCGCGCGCACGAAGGAGGGCCAGCGCGTCGTGATGTTCCCGACCGACTGGGCCCTCGACTACTTCGTCGAGAAGAACCCGAGGATCGCGGTGTCCTCGCAGCCCTTCACCTCGCGCTCCGTCCGCGCCGCCGCGCGCTGACCGGCCGGGTTCGCTCCGGGCGTCCCGGGCCGGCCGCGGCCACCCGGAACCGGCCCGCCGGTGTTCCAATCCTCGGACGTGCGGCCATGAACTCCGTCCAAGCCTTGGACGTACGGATGAGATTCGATTCGCGGACGGGGGTGTCGGACTTAATAAACACCGGCACGCCCCTCCGCCCCCGGATGCCCGCGCCGTCCGCGGCC
>VGWF01000130.1 GCA_016873715.1 Lentisphaerota bacterium
GCAGAAGTCAGAGGGCGGAGGGCGGAGAGCGGAGGGCCGGAGAGCCGGAGGGCAGAAGTCAGAGGGCGGAGGGCGGAGGGCGGAGGTCGGAGGGCGCAGAGCGGGGAGCTGAGAGCCGAAGAGCGGAGAGCCGGAGAGCGGAGGGCAGAAGTCAGAGGTCGGAGGTCGGAGGGCGGAGGGCCTTGGAGATCCTCCTCGCCGTGCTCTCCGCTCCGTGCTCTTCGCTCTGTGCTCTTCGCTCTGCGCTCTTCGCTCTGCGCTCTGTGCTCCTCGCGCGCTCGCCTCCCCGACCTGCGAGGGGGGCGTCCGGCCCGGCCGAACGGGAAGCCGTACGTGCGTCGTCGTCATCGCTGCGCCGGAGCGGAGAGGCGCCCATCCGGAACTAAAGACCCACTTCTCTCTTGGACGGCGGGATGTCAATGATATAAGATGTGTTGGGTTCGGCTCCGGGATGGAGCGGAACGGCCCGGGAGTTGCGGCCGATTCGGATGACGAGGCGCCTTCTAACGGTGTGGGGAGCATGGGCGTGCGCGATGGCGTGCGCCCTGGGGCTGGCTTCCTTCGCGCCGGCGGCCGTGAGGATCAACGAGATCTGCGCATCGCCGTCGGACCGGCTCCTGCGGTGGGAAACGAACGGCGTGGCGCGTCTCGGGGCCGGCCTTTCGTGGATGGAGCCGGCCTTCGACGTCTCGGCCTGGCCCACGAATGCCGGCCCGTTCGGCTTCGGCACCAACTACGCCACCGATCTGTCGTCGTCCCTCGCCGGGCCGTCCATGACCCTCTACCTGCGCGCCCCGTTCGTTGTCGCCGCGTCCAACGCCGCCGGGACCAACGCGATCAGCCTCACGCTGGACTACGACAGCGGCTTCGTCGCCTACGTCAACGGCCGCGAGGTGCTGCGCCGGAACCTGGGGCCGTACGGCGCCTTCGCCTACTGGGACCAGCCGGCCTACAACTGGCACAAGGCGGGGACGAACGAGACCTTCGCGCTCGGCATCGCCTCGAATCTCCTCGTGTCCGGCACCAATACGTTCGCGATCCAGGTGCACGGCCACACCAACGTCAGCTTCGGCGCCGGGCCGGACCTGGGCATGATCGGCCCCACGGGCCGGGTCACCCTGGCGGCGGCCACCGGGGTCTGGAAGCACCTGGTCGGCGCGCACGAGCCGTCCGGCGGCATCCCCGACGGATCGACCGCGCCGCTCTCGTACAGCGGACGCGAGTGGACGCTGATCGGGTTCCACGACGAGGGATGGGATGAGGGGCCCGGCGGGATCGGCTTCGGCGACGGGGATGACGCCACCGACGTCAGCAACCAGATGTACGGCGTCTGTTCCGCCGTCTACCTGCGGCGCACGTTCGTCGTGCCCGAGGCGACCGCCGCCCTGACCAACGCCCTGGAATTCATCGTCAACTACGACGACGGATACGTCGCCTACCTCAACGGCGCCGAGATCGCCCGGGCCAACATGGGCGCCGCCGGGTCGTTCGCGCCCCATACCATGCTGGCGACCGGCAGCCGCGAGGCGGTCGCCTTCGTGACGAACCGGTTCGGCGCTGCGAACGCCTGGCTGCTGCCCGGCACGAACGTGCTGGCGATCCAGGCGCACAACGCGAGCCTCACGAGCGGCGATCTCTCGATCATCGCCGACCTCACGGTCCGGGGCGGCGCCGACCTCGTGCTGCGCGGCGACCTCTGGCGCTACTTCGTCGGCGTGACCTCGCCGGTCAGCACGGGCGACGAGGATGCCGACGACGATGCCGAGGTTTACGATTCCGATTTCGCGGACTGGATCGAACTCTACAACGACGGCGCGACCCCGGTGTCCCTTGCGGGGTGGGGTCTCACGGACAGCAAGAAGGAGCCGCTGCGCTGGACGTTTCCCGAGGGCGCGACGATCGGCGCGCGCCAGCACCTGCTCATCCTCTGCACGGGTCGCGACATCCGGACGAGCAACGCCCCGGTCTGGCATGCGAACTTCCAGCTCGATGCCGGGGGGGAATACGTCGGGCTCTACAGCGGCGCCGGCGCCATGGTCAGCGAGATCGCGCCGGAGTTCCCCCGGCAATCGACGTTCCACAGCTACGGATGGAGCGCCTCCGCCAGCGCCTGGCGGTGCTTCCCGTCGCCGACGCCCGGCGCCACCAACGCCGGGGCCTTCCTGACCGGCATGTGCGAGGCGCCGGGCTTCGTCACGCCCGCCGGCTTCTACAGCAACTCCATCTCCGTCACGATCACCTCGGCCACGCCGGGCGCGACGATCCGGTTCACGGCCGACGGGTCGGAACCGACCGAGACGCGCGGGTTCGACTACGCGGGCGGAGTCTCCCTTTCCACCGTCTCCACCCTCCGCGCGCGGGCCTTCCTGTCCGGCTGGGTGCCGTCGCCGACCGTGACGCGCTCGTTCCTCGTCAACCAGCCCGCGCTGCTGCGCGGCATGCCGGCGATGCTGCTGGCGGGCGAGTGGGCCGAGGTCTTCCACAAGTCCAACGGCGTCGCGACGATCGTCGGCGGGGTGTACAGCTCCAGCCTTTGGCGGGCGACGAGTCCCAACGACTACAACATCCCGATGAAGCGGGGCCGCCCCTACGAACGGCCGATCTCGATCGAGTTCGCCTACCCGTCGAACAACAACGTCAAGCAGGCCAACGCGGGCCTTCGGACCGCCGGCAGCAACTACTCGCGGCCGCGGTACGTGCTGCAGAACATGCTGACGAACTGGTACGGCAGTTCGCACGACAACAAGCCGCAGCTCAACGTGTTCTTCCGGTCCGACTACGGGACGGAGCCGTTCGACTTCAAGCTCAACCCCTCCCTCCTGCCCAAGACGCCTTACGAGAGCCTGCGGCTGCGCAGCGGCAAGAACGACTGGGACCGCCCGTTCATCAAGGACGAACTCATGCGGCGGCTGTACGCCGGAACGGGACAGCCCTCCAGTGTCGGCATGATCGTCGCGATGTACGTCAACGGGATCTTCCGGTGCTACTACAACCCGGTCGAGCGCTACGACACCGGCTACCTGCAGGCCCGCCACGGCGGCACGAACGCGTGGGACATCATCAGCCACGGCGGCGTGACCGAGGGCGACACGATCGCGCTCAACGCGATGATGTACGCGGTGACGAACCAGGACATGGCGGTCCTGTCCAACTACATCGCCGCGACCGGGCACATCGATCCGGTGAACCTGGCCGACTACATCCTTGCCAACGCCTACGGTGCCACCTGGGACTGGCCGCACAACAACTACTACTGCGCCCGCGAGCGGACGCCCGAGGGCCGGTTCCGCTTCTACATGTGGGATGCGGAGGGTGGATTCGGGACGAGTTTCAAGGGCATCACGTTCGACATCCTCCGCGAGTGCATCACGAACCGGAACACCAGCGCGCGGTCGGCCCATCTCTTCCGCAGCCTCCACGCGAGCCCCGAGTTCCGCCTGCTGATGGCCGACCGGATCCACAGGCACTACTTCAACGGCGGCGCCTACACCCGCACCAACATCACGGCCCGGTTCGAGGCGCTGAGGGCCGAGGCGGACCCGCTCATCATCCACGTTCGCAGCAGCGGGATCACGAACAGCCACATGACGACCTTCACCAACTGGATCGCCGGGCGGCCCGGCCACCTGTTCAATCACTTCCGGACCAACAACGTCTGGCCCGCGACGGGGCCGCCGTTGTTCTCGACGCCGGGGGGTTCGTACACGAACGGGACGGTGGTGGCGCTGGCCAACACGAACGCGGGGGGGACGATCTACTACGCGTTCGACGGGGCGGATCCGCGTGCGCCCGGGGGTGCGGTGGCGGGGACGGCGTACGTGGACGGGGTGGTGCTGGGCCGGTCGCGGCACATCAAGGCGCGGGTGCTCAGCGGCGGGGGCGAGTGGAGCGCGGTGGCCGAGGCGACGTACTCGACGGCGCTGCCGGAGCTGTACATCACGGAGATCATGTACAACCCGGCGGGGACGAACGAGCTGGAGTTCATCGAGCTGTTCAACGCGGGGAGCGACTCGATCGAGCTGGGGCCGGTGCGGTTCAGCGGGGGCATCACGTTCGACTTTTCGTTCGGGTCGGTGTCGGCGCTCGGTCCCGGGGAGCGGGTGCTCGTGGTGCAGAACCTGGCCGCCTTTGCGGCGGCGTACAACACCAATGGGATGAGGATCGCGGGGGTGTACTCCGGGAAGCTCGACAACGCGGGCGAGAAGGTGGAGCTGAGCCACACGTACTTCGGGGTGCTGCAGTCGTTCGACTACGAGGACGACTGGTATCCGCAGACCGACGGGGAGGGGCTCTCGCTGACGATCCGGGGGATTCACGCGGACCGCGAGCTGTGGGACAAGAAGGAGGGGTGGAAGGCGGGGTCGTCGTACGGGGGCTCGCCCGGGGCCGACGACAGCGGGGCGGTGCCCGAGCCCGGGGCGGTGGTGGTCAACGAACTGCTTGCGCACCATCCGGACGACTCGCCGTACGGGGACTGGGTGGAGGTGCACAACACGACGGTCTACGGCATCGACCTGGGGGGCTGGTGGCTGAGCGACGACGGGGATGAGCCGTACAAGTACCGGATCGAGGATGGGACGGTGCTTGCCGGGGGCGGGTACGTGGTCTTCACGACGACGAACCACTTTGGGGCGATGGGGCAGACGAATGCCTTTGCGTTGAGTGAGTACGGGGAGACGGTGGTGCTGTCCTCGCCGCTCGACGGGGAAGGGAAGCCGACGGGGTACCGGGAGATCCAGGCCTTCGAGGCGACGGAGCGCGGGGTGACGGTGGGGCGGCACGTGAGGAGCGACGGCGAGGCGGTGTTCACGACGCAGAAGGCGGCGACGATGGGGGCGGCGAACGCGGGGCCGCGGGTGGGGCCGCTGGTGATCTCGGAGATCCTGTACGATCCGGCGACGAACGGGACGGAGTACGTGGAGGTGTACTGCCTCTCGCCGACGAACGTGCCGCTCTTCGACCCGGCGGTTCCGACGAACGCATGGCGGTTCACGGGGGCGGGGGAGATGGCCTTCCCGGCGGGCGCGGTGGCGACGTCGTTCTCGACGTTCGTGATCGCCGGCACCAACGCGACGGCGTTCCGGGGGATGTACGGGCTGGCGGCGGGGTACCCGGTGTACGGGCCGCTGACGGGTCGGCTGTCCAACGCGGGGGAGACGATCCGGCTGTGGAAGCCGCTGGACGTCGACGTGACCCCGGAGGGGATCGTGCGACCGTACGCGGTGATGGAGGAGGTCGAGTACAACGACAAGGCGCCGTGGCCCGTGCCGGCAGCAGAGGGGGAGAACCTGGAGAAGGTGCAACTGGCGCTGTTCGGCAACGACCCGGCGGCATGGCGGGTCGGGGTGACGAACGGGACGCCGGGCCCGCGGCCGATGGAGGACAGCGACGGGGACGGGATGCCCGACCGGTGGGAGGGGAAGCACGGGTTCGATGCGATGGTGGCGCATCCGGCGGGGGCCGACCGCGACGGGGACGGATCGCCCGACGGGAAGGAATACGCGGCGGGAACCGACCCGGACGACGAGGACGACTGGTTCGGGGTGGAGGTCACGCCGACGAACGGGATGCTCTCGGTGTCGTTCCTGGCGCGGTCGGCGACGGGCGAGGGCTACGCGGACCTCGAGCGCCGCTACGCGCTGTACCGGGCGGGGATCCTCGATCCGCTCGACTGGGTGTGCCTGGGCGGCTGCTCCAACGTGCTCGGCGCGGACCAGTGGGTGCGGCTGCTGGAGGCGGCGCCGACCAACGGCCCTTCCTTCTATCGCGGCCGCGTCTGGCTCCAGCCGCAGTGAGGGCCTTCCCCGATCCTCGGCTGAGGTTGGTCGATCGGGAACGAACGATGCTTCGAAGGCCTCCCAAACGGCGCCGACGGAGCGGCGCCCTCCAGGTCCGTTCTCTCGTGTTCATATTGGTCCCGAAGGCGCGCTGACAAGCCCGCGTTGTCCACCGCCCCACCGCCCACACGGCCCTACGGCCACACGGCCACACCTCTCCACCTCCCCCCTTCCTCTCTCCCGTCTCCACGGAATGAGATTGGAGGGCCGCGCTCTGTCGCGGCCGTGTCCGTGCGTACTTCACACGAAAGGATGCTTCGAGTGCCTTCTGCACGGCGCCGACGGAGCGGCGCCCTCCAGGTCCGTTCTCTCGTGTTCATGTTTGTCCCGAAGGCGCGCTGACGAGTCCGCGTTGTCCACCGTCCCACCGACACACCGCCATACCGCCACACGGCCACACCTCTCCACCTCCCCCCTTCCTCTCCCGTCTCCACGGAATGAGATTGGAGGGCCGCGCTCTGTCGCGGCCGTGTCCGTACGTACTTCACACGAAAGGATGCTTCGAGTGCCTTCTGCACGGCGCCGACGGAGCGGCGCCCTCCAGGTCCGTTCTCTCGTGTTCATATTTGTCCCGAAGGCGCGCTGACAAGCCCGCGTTGTCCACCGCCCCACCGTCCATACCGCCATACGGCCATACGGCCACACCGCCCCACCGCCATACGGCCCTACCGCCATACGCGCACGGAACGGGATTGGAGGGCCGCGCCTCGGCCCGCCGTAGCGTCCTCGCGAAGGCGGCTCCGCCTGCCACTCGACGCGAAGCGGCGCGTGGTCGCGGCCGTGTCCATACGCACTTCACACGAAAGGACGCTTCGAGTGCCTTCTGCACGGCGCCGACGGAGCGGCGCCCTCCAGGTCCGTTCTTTCGTGTTCATATTTGTCCCGAAGGCGCGCTGACAAGCCCGCGTTGTCCACCGCCCCACCGCCACACGGCCCTACGGCCACACCGCCCCACCGCCATACGGCCATACGGCCCTACCGCCATACGCGTACGGAACGGGATTGGAGGGCCGCGCTCTGTCGCGGCCGTGTCCATGCGTACTTCACACGGGTGGTCGCCAGGTATCCGGGGCGTAGCCGATGATCCGGGGCCTTCGCGGCCCCTCGACGCGCGGACGGACCCGGTGTATAATCTTGACGTTGGCGCGGATCGAACGTCTTCCCCTGCGCCAACGTGAAGGTGGTGGACTGGGTGCGGACCGGACGGAACATCCGCAGGGCGGCTTTCCGGTGGTGGCTGGCCGTGGCTGTGGCCGGCACCTCGGGGGTTTGCCGTTCCGCCGTCCGCATCAACGAACTCTGCGCGGCCCCGTCGGCCCGGCTCCTGCGGCTCGACACGAACGGCATGTGGCGCGTGGGTGCCGGGACGGCGTGGATGGAGCCCGCCTTCGACCATTCCTCCTGGAGCAACGAGCCGGGTCCGTTCGGCATCGGGACGAACTACGCGGGCAACCTGGCCTCGTCGGTCTACGGCGCCCAGATGACGGTCTACCTCCGGGCGCCGTTCGTCGTCTCAGCGCCCGCCGCGGCGGGGGGGGACACGGTCACGCTGGCGATGGACTACGACAGCGGCTTCGTCGCCTACCTGAACGGCCGCGAGGTGAAGCGGAAGAACATGGGCGCGGGCGGCACGTTCGCCTACCACGACCAGCCGGCGTTCAACTGGCACAAGGCGGGGACGAACGAGTCGTGGGTGATCGGCGTCGCCTCGAACCTGCTGGTCGCGGGAACCAACGTGCTGGCGATCCAGGTTCACGGCTACACGAACTTCACGTTTGCGGCGGTGCCGGCCCTGACCCTGGACGTGCCCGGAAGCCCGGTTCCGCTGGCGACGCCGTCCGGCCCGTGGCGGCGCGCCCTCGGGATCGTCGAGCCGTCGGGCGGCATCCCGGACGGCTTCGTGCCCACGCTCACGGTGCGGGGGCGCGAGTGGACGCTGGCGGGATTCGTGGACAGCGACTGGCCGCAGGGGCCCGGCGGGATCGGCTACGGCGACGGCGACGACGCGACCGATGTCGAGGCGGCGATGAAGGACAAGGCCGTGTCCCTCTACATGCGCCGGGCCTTCGTCGCGTCGGAATCGACGTCGCAGCTGACGAACGGGCTGGAGTTCATCGTCAACTGGGACGACGGCTACATCGCCTATCTCAACGGCACCGAGATCGCGCGGGCCAACATGGGCGCGTCGAACACGTTTGTGTCCTATTCGTCGCCGGCGGCCGGCAGCCGCGAGGCGACGGCCTACGTGACGAACCGGTTCGGCTTTGCGAAGAACTGGCTTGTGCCGGGGACGAACGTGCTGTCGATCCAGGTCCACAACTCCGACGCCGGCAACAGCGACCTTTCGATGATCGCGGACCTCAAGGTGCGCCAGGGCGACACGCTCGTGAACCATGGCGACCTGTGGCGCTATTTCGTCGGCGTCCTGCCGCCGGTGCCCGAGGGCGACGAGGAGGAGGATGCCGGCGCGTTCGAGACGAACTTCGCGGACTGGCTCGAGATCTTCAACGATTCCGCCACGCCGGTCGTCCTGACCGGCTGGAGCCTGACCGACAGCCGGAAGAACCCCGGGCGCTGGGTGTTCCCGTCCGGCGCCACGCTCGCCCCGCGCGAGCACCGGATCGTGCTGTGCACCGGCGTCGACATCCGGACGCTCGGGGCGCCCGTGTGGCACACCAATTTCAAGCTCGAGCAGAAGGGCGAGTACCTGGGGCTCCACGATGCGACGGGGACCTGCGTGGACGAACTGGCCGGCGGATTCCCCCTGCAGTCCTCCTTCCACAGCTACGGGTGGAGCGCGTCCGCCGGGGCCTGGCGCTTTTTCCCGAACCCCACGCCCGGCGCGACGAACGTGGGGGCGGTGCTCGCCGGGATGTGCGCGATGCCCGGCTTCGTCAACGAGGCCGGCACCTACACCAACGCGATCTCGGTGACGGTCACGTCGGCGACGCCGGGCGCGACGATCCGCTACACGATCGACGGCTCGGAGCCGTCCGAAACGACGGGCTTCGCCTACGCGGGCGGCATCCCGCTGTCGACCACGGCGACGTTCCGCGCGCGGGCGTTCCTGGCGGGGTGGGTCCCGTCGCCCGTCGCGACGCGCTCGTTCCTTGTGAATCCGCCGGAGCTGCTGCGGAACGTCCCCTCGTTGCTTCTGGCCGGGGACTGGTCGCACGTCTTCCACAAGTCCAACGGGGTCGCTGCGATCGTCGGCGGCCTGTGGACCGGCGGCCTGTGGGCCGCGAGCTCGGTGGACGACTACAACATCCCCATGAAGCGCGGGCGCGCCTTCGAGCGGTTCATCTCGATGGAATACGCCCATCCCTCGAACAGCAGCGTGAAGCAGGTCGACGCGGGCCTGCGGCTGGCGGGCAGCAACTACACCCGGCCCCGGTACATCCTGCAGAACATGCTGACGAACTGGTACGCCGGCCCGCACGACAACAAGCCGCAGTTCAACGTGTATTTCCGCGGCGACTACGGCACGGAGCCCTTCGAGTTCAAGCTGCTCCCCGGCATCCTTCCGAAGACGCCCTACGAGAGCCTGCGGCTCCGGGGCGGCAAGAACGACTACGAGCGCCCGTTCATCAAGGATGAGCTGGCGCGGCGCCTCTACGCCGACACGGGCCAGCCGTCGAGCTGCGGGCCGATCGCCGCGCTCTACGTCAACGGGATCTTCCGCTGCTACTACAACCCGGCCGAACGCTACGACACCGGCTATTTCCAGGCGCGCCACGGCGGCACGAACCTGTGGGACATCATCACCCACGGCGGCGTCACGGAGGGCGATGCCGTCGGACTCAACGCCGCGACGTTCGCGGCGACGAACACGAGCCTCTCCGTCCTGTCGAACTACCTCGCCGCGGCGGACCTGATCGACCCCGTGAACCTCGCGGACTACATCCTGGCCAACGCCTACGGCGCCACGGCGGACTGGCCGCACAACAACTTCACCTGCGCACGCGAGCACACCGACCAGGGCAGGCTGCGGTTCTACATGTGGGACGCGGAGATGTCCTTCGGCCATGCCTACCCGGTGTCGTGGGACACGATCTCGTTCTGCCGGACCCAGAACAACAACGCCGCGCGGTCGGCGATCCTGTTCCGGTCCATGCACGCCAGCCCGGAGTTCCGGCTGCTGTGCGCGGACCGGATCCACAAGCACTACTTCAACGGCGGCGGCTACACGCTGACCAACATCCAGGCGCGGTTCGACGCGCTGAGGGCCGAGGCCGATCCGCTCCTGATCCACGTCCGCGGCAGCGGGATCACCAACACGTACCTGACGCCGTTCACCAACTGGTTCGCGCAGCGCCATCCGATCCTGTTCGGCCACATGATCGCGAACAACCTCTGGCCGGCGACGGGGCCGCCGTTGTTCTCGACGCCGGCGGGGTCGTACACGAACGGGACGGTGGTGTCGCTGGCCAACACGAACGCGGGGGGGACGATCTACTACGCGCTCGACGGGGCCGACCCGCGCGCGCCCGGGGGGGCGGTGGCCGGGACGGCGTACGCGGGCGGGGTGGTGCTCGACCGGTCGCGGCACATCCGCGCGCGGGTGCTGAGCGGCGGCGGCGAGTGGAGCGCGGTGGCCGAGGCGACGTACTCGACGGCGCTGCCCGAGCTGTACATCACCGAGATCATGTACAACCCGGCCGGGACCAACGAGACGGAGTTCATCGAGCTGTTCAACGCGGGCAGCGATTCGATCGAGCTGGGTCCGGTCCGGTTCAGCGCGGGCGTCACCTTCGACTTCTCCCTGGGGTCCGTGTCGACGCTCGGCCCCGGGGAGCGGGTGCTCGTGGTGCAGAACCTGGCCGCCTTTGCGGCCGCCTATGCGACCAACGGGCTGAGGATCGCCGGGGCGTACTCCGGGAAGCTCGACAACGCCGGCGAGAAGGTCGAGCTGAGCCACACGTACTTCGGGGTGCTCCAGTCCTTCGACTACGAGGACGACTGGTACCCGCAGACCGACGGGGAGGGGCTGTCCCTGACGATCCGTGGGATCCACGCGGACCGCGAGCTGTGGGACATGAAGGAGGGATGGAAGGCGGGGTCGTCGTACAAGGGCTCGCCCGGGGCCGACGACAGCGGGGCGGTGCCCGATCCCGGGGCGGTGGTGATCAACGAGGTGCTCACCCACACCGACGCGTCGGCGGTGGGCGACTGGGTGGAGGTTCGCAACACGACCGTCTACGACATCGACGTGGGGGGCTGGTGGCTCAGCGACAGCGAGGCGGCGCCGTACAAGTACCGGATCGCGGACGGGACGGTGCTGTCCGGCGGGGGCTACCTGGTCTTCGACACGACGAACCACTTCGGGGCGGCCGGGGCGAGCAACGCGTTTTCGTACAGCGAGTACGGGGAGAAGGCGGTGCTTTCCTCGGCGCTCGACGCGCAGGGGCATCCGACCGGGTACCGGGACATCCGGTCATTTGGAGCGATCGAGCGCGAGATGACGTTCGGGCGGCACGTGCGCAGCGACGGGGACGAGGTGTTCGTGGCGCAGGAGGCGGCGACGAAGGGGGCGGCCAACGCGGGTCCGCGGGTGGGGCCGCTGGTGATTTCGGAGATCCTGTACGATTCGGCGACGAACGGGACGGAATACGTGGAGGTGTACTGTCTGTCGCCGACGAACGTGCCGCTCTACGATCCGGCGTCGCCCGGGCACGCGTGGCGGTTCACGGGTGCGGGGGAGTTGTTCTTCCCGGCGGGGGCGGTGGCGACGTCGTTTTCGACCTTCGTGATCGCCGGGACCAACGCGGCGGCGTTCCGGGGGATGTACGGGCTGCCGGCGGGGTACCCGGTGTACGGGCCGCTGACGGGGCGGCTGTCCAACGCGGGGGAGATGATCCGGTTGAGGCGGCCGCTGGAGTTCGACGGGACGAACGAGCCGTACATGGTGGTCGACGAGGTGGAATACAACGACAAGGCGCCGTGGCCCGTGCTGATGACCGAGGGCGAGAATCTGGAGAAGGTGCGACTGGCGATGTTCGGCAACGACCCGGCGGCATGGCGGGCCGGGGTGACGAACGGAACGCCGGGCCCGCGTCCGATGGAAGACAGCGACGGAGACGGGATGCCCGACCGGTGGGAGGGGGCGCACGGGCTGCCGGCCGGCGTGGCGCAGGGCGCGGGGGCGGACCGCGACGGGGACGGATTGCCGGACGGGAAGGAATACGCGGCGGGGACGGATCCGGACGACGAGGACGACTGGTTCGGGGTGGCGGTGACGCCGACGAACGGGATGCTCTCGGTGTCGTTCCTGGCGCGGGCGGCGACGGGCGAGGGCTACACGGATCTCGAGCGACGCTACTCGCTGTACCGGGCGGGGATCCTCGATCCTCTCGACTGGGTGTGCCTGGGCGGCTGCTCCAACGTGCTCGGCGCGGACCAGTGGGTGCGGCTGCTGGAGGCGGCGCCGACCAATGGCCCCTCCTTCTACCGCGGCCGCGTCTGGCTCCAGCCGCAGTGAGCCGGCTTGACGCGGGCGGAAAAGGCCGCCATACTGTGCGGGCATTTGTTCCAGGCGTACCTGTAGCTCAATTGGACAGAGCACCAGACTACGGATCTGGGGGTTGCAGGTTCAACTCCTGCCAGGTACGCCACGTTCGCCTTCTTCATCCCTGACCCGGGCGGCCGCCTCCCACATGGTTCTTGGTGCCGACGATGGCATCCCCTATGCTTGGCCCCGGGTTTCGGGTCGGGCGGGGTATCTCGGGTCACGGTATGGACTCTGGCCATCAAGAGGCGGCGGCTCTTCCCCAAAGACGGGGGCAGCGGCGTTTGGACGTTAGCAGCACAAGGCCCTCACGCGAAGTCTGTAGTTCTCGAAGTTTCGGAACCCGAAGGCTCTTCTGGAGATCATCTCCATCTTGGTGT
>VGWF01000131.1 GCA_016873715.1 Lentisphaerota bacterium
CGGCCCGGCACGGCGAGCTGCGCGGGTACATCCACGGCGTCGTCGCGCGGTTCAAGGACGACCGGCGGGTCCATGCGTGGGACGTCTTCAACGAGCCGGAGAACGACAACCGGAACAGCTACGGGGCGGCCGGGGCGAAGACGGAGATCCCGAACAAGGCGGAGATGGCCCTGGCGCTCCTGCCGAAGGCCTTCGCGTGGGCGCGCGAGGCGAATCCCTCGCAACCCCTGACGGCGGCGCCGTGGCGCGGCCCCTGGCCGGAGCATGCGGCGATGGACCCGATCGAGCGCGCCATGATCGAGGAGTCGGACGTGATCAGCTTCCACAACTACGCGGACCTCGGGCAGGTGAAGCTGCGCGTCGGGCAGTTGCGCCGCTACAACCGCCCGATTCTGTGCTCGGAGTACATGGCCCGCCCGGCGGGCAGCACGTTCGACCCGGTCCTCGGGTGGCTGAAGGAACAGAAGGTCGGCGGCTACAACTGGGGGTTCGTCGCGGGCAAGACGCAGACGCAGTACCCCTGGGATTCGTGGCAGAAGGCCTACACGGCCGAGCCGCCGGTGTGGTTCCACGAGATCCTTCGCGACGACGGATCCCCGTACCGTCCGGAGGAGGTCCGCTACATCCGGTCCCTCACCGGCCGGCGCTGATGGCCTCGTAGAGGCCGGGCTTCCAGACATCCGAGAAGAGCGGGGGGATCTGGCGGCGCGCGATCTCGCGGAAGGGTTCCGCGTCGATCGGGACGAACTCCATGCCGCCGGCCTCCAGCTTCCGCCGGTAGTCGGCCTCCATGCGCTCGACCTCGAGGTTGTGCCAGCGCGTGGCCTCGTCGAAGGCGGCGAGGAGCCAGTCGCGCTCCCGCGGGCTGAAGCGCCGCTCGAAGCTCGGGCCCAGGGCCGGGACGTAGAACCCGATCAGGTGGCGGGTCTCCATCGCGTACCGCTGGACCTCGTCGAGGTGGTTGGCGCTGATCGTCGCCAGCGGGTTCTCCTGGCCCTCGACGACGCCAAGCCGCAGCGCCATGAAGATGTCCGTGAAGGGGATCGGCGTCACGTTGGCGCCGAAGGCCTGCCAGGCCTTGATGTAGACCTCCAGCTCCGGAACGCGGAGCTTCATGCCGCGGAGATCCTCCGGTGTGAGGACCTTCTTCGTGGACGTCGTCAGGTAGCGCGGGCCGCGGAACCAGGGGCGAAGGAGCCGGATCCCCGCGCGCTCCTGCATGACGCGACGGAGGTCCGCGCCGATCGGGCCGTCCCAGACGGTCTCGACGTGGGCGTAGTCGCGCCAGACGAACGGCGCCTCGACCACCCCGTACTCCGGCGCATACCAGCCCACGATGGCCAGCCCGCTGATGACCATGTCGACCGTCCGCAGCTTGAGGCCCTCCGTCAGCTCGCGCTCGTTGCCGAGCTGGCCGCCGGGATAGACGCGCACATCGAGCGCGCCGTCCGAGGCCGCGCAGGCGTTGCTCGCGATCCGGACCGCCGCCTGGTGCAGCAGTTCCGACGGCCCCGCCGTGTAGGCGATGCGGAAGACGGGGCGGGCCTCCTGCCGCCCGCAACCGGACACGACGAGGAGCAGGCCGGCGGAGACAAGGCGGAGCAGGGGATGGACGGATGAACGGATGGATGGAGATCTGCGACGGCAGGCCGCCCGGCCCGCCCCGCCGCCGGTTGCCGGCTGTTGGCTGCTGGCTGTCGGCTGCTGGATGTTGGTCTTTGGATGTTGGCTGTTGGGTGTTGGCTGTTGGCTCTTGGCTGTTGAGTCCCGTCCGCCCGTCCGATGCCCGGTGTTCGATGTCCGGCGTTCCGTGTTCACTTGAGCCTCCCGCCGCTTCCCTGGACCAGCGCCAGGGAGAGGTCCGGAACGAACGCCAGGATGAGCAGCAGCACGACCAGCATGGCGTAGAAGGGGGTCATGTGGCGGAGGATCGTCTTCACCGGCACGCCCGTGGTGCCCGCGAGGACGAACAGCAGCATGCCTACCGGCGGCGTCAGCAGTCCGATCATGATCCCCATCTGGAAGACCACGCCGAAGTGCACGATGTCGATACCGTAGGCCGCAAGGACCGGCAGCAGCAGCGGCGTCAGGATGATCATGATGCTTCCGCCCTCCATGACCGTCCCGAGAACCAGGATCAGGCCGATCAGGAGGAGCAGAAGGATCGCGCGGCTGGACGTGAGCGACTGGAAGAGGCCGATGAAGGCGCCCGCGTCCACCTCCCGCGTGATCAGGAACCCGAAGCAGGACGCGCAGGCCATGATGAACATGATCGCCGCGGTGCGGCGCGCCGTGACGAGCAGGATGGCGGGCAGGTCGCGCCACTTCAGGGTGCGGTAGATGCCGAGGCCCGCGACCAGCCCGTACGCGACCGCCAGCGCGCCGGCCTCGGTCGGCGTCACGAGTCCGCCGAAGATCCCGCCGAGGATGATGACCGGCATCAGCAGGGCGGGCGCGGCGCTGCGAAGGCTGGCCAGGATCTCCCGGCGGTTTCGCGGCTCGCCGGCGGGATGCCCGTCCCGGCGGGCGATCCACGCGCACACGACCAGCGTGAGGACCGCCAGCAGGATCCCGGGCAGCGTACCCGCGAGGAAGAGCTTCCCGACCGAGGCGCCGGAGACCGATGCGTAGATGATGAAGCCGACGCTGGGCGGGATGATCGGCCCCATCGTCGCCGCCGCCGCGTTGAGCGCCGCCGCGTAGCCCTTCGGATAACCCTTCGCGGTCATCATCGGCACCATGGTGGACCCGACCGCCGCGGCGCTGGCGATGGCGGCGCCGGAGACCATGGCGACGAGCATGTTCACCGCCACGACGACGTAGGCCAGTCCGCCGCGCGGCTTGCCGATGATCGCGAGCGCCAGCCGGGTGAGGCGCTGCGTGATTCCCGCCGCGTTCATGATCTCGCCCGCCAGCAGGAAGAAGGGCAGCGCCAGAAGGACCATCGAGTCCGCGCCAACGCAGATGCGCTGCGCGACCAGCATCGGGGAGAGGTCGGTGCAGGTGACGACATAGACCAGCGCGCTGGCGCCCATCGCGTGGGCGATGGGCATTCCCAGCAGCATCAGCGCCAGCATGAGGCCGATGAGGAGGATCATCGGGCGCCTCCTCGGTCGTCGGCCGGCGGCCGGTCGGACGTGTCGCGCTCCGTGAACTCGCCGCGGCGGAACCGTTGCAGGGCGTAGGCCAGGCTCAGCAGCGAGGCGACCGGCAGCGCGGCGTAGAAGAACAGGTTCAGCGGCCATTGCAGCGCGGAGGTCACCGTGCCCCGGGTCTCCCAAACCCAGAGGGCGCCCAGGACGGTGAGGGCGGCATGGAACAGGCAGACGCCCGCCGCCATCGCCACCTCGACGGCGCGCTGGAGACGCGGAGGGAACTTCTCGACGAAATACTCGACGCGGATGTGCTCCCGGTCGCGCAGGACCAGCGCCGAGCCCACGAGCGAGAACCAGACGAACAGGTAGCGGACGAACTCGTCGCTCCAGGAGAGCGAGTTGTTGAGCACGTAGCGGAAGAAGATCGCGCCCAGCACGATCGCCGCCATCAGGGCGTTGAGCCCGATCAGGAGGATGTCGCCCGCGCGATCGACCCATCGCGCCGCCCCGCCGAGTTGTCGGTCCATGTGGTCCATCGTGCGATCCCCCGGGGTGCGAATCAAGCCGGTC
The DNA here is from genome assembly GCA_016873715.1 of Lentisphaerota bacterium. Lineage (GTDB taxonomy): Bacteria > Verrucomicrobiota > Kiritimatiellia > PWTM01 > PWTM01 > VGWF01. The sequence continues at coordinate 3,666 of VGWF01000131.1, forward strand.
GCGGCGCGGCGTCCACGCGGTCGAGCCGGGACAGGTCCCCGGCGAGGAAACGCTGTGCGTTCCCGAGGGCCGCGACGGCCATCCGGCGGTTGGCCTCGGCCGTGTTGGATCCGACATGCGGTGTCAGCACGACGTTCGGGAGCGTGCGAAGGTCCCGCGCCGGATCGGCCGGCACGTAGGGCTCCGTCTCGAACACGTCGAGCGCCGCGCCGGCGAGGCGGTCCGCGGCCAATGCGTCGAAGAGCGCCGTCTCGTCCATCAGCGCGCCGCGCGCGGTGTTGATCAGCATCGCCTCCGGACGCAGCCACGCCAGCCGTTCGGCGCCGAGGAAACGGCGCGTTTCGGGGATGGAGGGGAGATGGACGCTGACGAAGTCCGCGGCGCCGAACATCGCACGGACGTCCGTCGTGTACTCGCCGCCCCCGGCGCCCGCCAGCGGCCCGGCCATGCGCTCCGGCGGCAGCTGGTCGCAGGCGATCACCCGCATGCCGAATCCGCGCGTGGCGATCGAGGCGACCCTCCGTCCGATCGCGCCGAAGCCCAGGACCCCCAGCGTGCGGCCGCACACCTCGACACCGCCGGCCCCGGCAAACCCGCCGTCGATGACCTTCCGATGCAGGTCCGCGACGCGTCGGGCCAGGGCGCCCATCAGCCAGATCGCGTGCTCCGCCACGCTGGCATCGAGCGCGCCGGGCGTGTTGGTGACCGCGATGCCGCGCGCCCGGGCCAGGGCCTTGTCGATGCCGTCATGGCCCACGCCGAACCGCGCGATGAGGCCGCTGCCATCGGCCGCGAGCGCCTCGTACAGTGGGCCGCGATAGGGCGCGACGCCGACGATGACCGCGCGGGCCCCGCGCGCCGCCACCGCGGCCGCGAGCCCCGCCTCATCCTCCGGCGCCGCCTCGCATCGCACTCCCTGGGCCGCCCGGAATACAGCCTCTCCCTTGCGGTACTCCTTCTCCGTCACCAGGACGATGGGCAACGATCCGCCGTCAGCAGGGTCCTTCACAATATCGCTTCCTTCTCTTCGTCCGCCGTTCGATGTTCGATGTTCGATGTTCGATGTTCGTTGGCTGTTGGTTGTTGGATGTTGGTTGTTGGTTGTTGGTTGTTGAATGTTGCCTCATCCTCTCGCCGCGAGCATCCGCCGGCATCCCTCGCGGATGAACAGTGTGTCGATGCCGCAGGCGATGAACCGGAAGCCGTCGCCCACGCGGCGGCGGACCTCGTCGGCGTCGACCGGCACGACATGGATCCCCGGCGCGACGCCGTTCCGGCGGCAGGCATCCAGGATCGACTGCTGCGCGGCCCGCACGCGGGGATGGTCGAGCTGTCCGGCGAGGCCCATCGAGGCCGAGAGGTCGTACGGACCGATCAGGACCGCATCGATGCCGGGCACCGCGAGGATCTCGTCCGCCCGCTCGACGCCGCGGATGTGCTCGATCATGACCACGACCACGACGCTGCGATTGTGGGCGCCGAAGTAACCGGCGAAGTCCGTCCCGTACCCCGTCGCGCGGCACAGCGACGCGCCGCGGACGCCGTCCGGCGGGAACCGCGCCATGGCGACGGACTGCGCCGCCTCCTCGGGTGAGTTGACCGACGGCACGATGATGCCGGCGGCGCCCAGATCGAGCACCTTCTTGGCCGCGACCGGATCGCACGACGGGAGGCGTGCCAGCAGGTCGCACCCGCTCCCTTTCGCCGCGAGCGCGACGCGGTGGAACTCCTCCAGTCCGATGGCCGTGTGCTCCATGTCGACGCCGAGGAAATCGAATGCCTCGCCCGTCATGATCTCCGCCACGACCGGGCTCCCGGTCATCAGCCATCCGCCCAGCACGGGCTGGTTCCGTCCCAGCATCTCCTTGGTCCTGCTCATCGGGGATCTCCTCCGTTATGCGTCAGCCGAAGATGTTTGAAGTCCATCACGCGCCCGCCCGGCTGGGCGAGCGCCTCGATCGTGATCGCGGACAGGCCGGCGGGCAGGTGCAGCGTTCCGGCCTTGAGCACGCCCCACTCGCGGTTGCGGTACTTGGCGTGGCCCTCGGCGTCGCGATGGGGCAGCGGGAGGTCGGGGGCGGGCGCGGCGGGAACGACGGCCTCAACCGCGGCTTCGCCGGCGGAAACACGGATTCGCGACCCCGCGTCGGCGGCCGGGCACGCGAAGGCGAGTTCGACCGCGTACTCCCCGGCGCGCGCGGCGTCGATCTCGAACCGGATCCGGCCGGAGGTGTTCGTCCAGTTCGTGAGCCAGTCGTGGGCGAAGCCCGGGCCGCAGGCGAACGAAAGGGGTGCGGTGGGGTAGGACTGCGGCGCATGCAGGTCGACCGGGTTGTGCTCCGCGTGGCCGACCGGGATCGGGGGCCGGCGGAGCCCGTCGCGGAAGATGTCGTCGATCCATGCCTCGTACTTCGCCGACAGGTCCGCCACGAGCGCCGGTTCGCCGGCGGCGATGTTGTTCGACTGCCCCGGGTCGGCGAGCATGTCATAGAGCTGCCAGTCGCCCGCGCTTCCGTCGTTCGCCTTCGCAGCGGAGCCGCCGGACCTTCCCTTGATCTCGCGGACCAGCCGGTACCGCTGTGTCCGCACCGCGCCGGGATAGCGGTTGGTCTCGTCGATGGGGTTGTGCGTGAAGAGCGTCCGCGCCGGCCACGACGCCTCGCGTCCCTCCAGCAGCGGCCGCAGGCTGACGCCGTCGACTTTGGGCCCCGGCGGCGCGGGCACGCTGCAGAGGTCGAGCAGGGTGGGGTAGAGGTCAATGTGCGAGACGATGGGCGCGACGGTGTGCGGGGTCCATCCGGCCGCGGCCCAGCGCATGAACAGCGGCACCCGCGTGCCGCCCTCGTGGACGCTGGTCTTCCCGCCGCGCATTCCCGCGTTGTAGATCTTCACGCCGGCCGTTCCGCCGTTGTCGGTCAGGAAGACGACGAGCGTGTTGTGGGCCATCTTCAGTTCGACGAGCTTCGCCAGCAGCCGCCCGACGTTGTCGTCGATGTTCTCGCACATGCCCCAGAAGGCCGCGACGTTGTCCTCAAAACCCGCCTTCTTGAACTTGTCGAAGTGGCGGTCCGGCACCTGGAACGGCGAGTGAGGCGCATTGTAGGCCACGTAGCAGAAGAACGGCTGCGCGCCGCCCTTCTCGATGAAGCGCATCGCCTCGTCGGTCAGCACGTCGGTGATGTACCCCTTCGTCGCCTCGGGCTTCGTGCCCCGGAGCAGCTCGGCGTCGAAGTAGTGGTTCCAGTGGCCTGCCGTGAGGCCGAAGAACTCGTCGAAGCCCTGGCCGGTCGGGTTGTACGGGTACTGCTCCCCGTTGTGCCACTTGCCGATGCAGGCGGTGCGGTAGCCGCCGCCGCGCAGGGCCTCGGCAAGCGTGACCTCGTCCGGCCGCATCGCCTCGCGGTTGTGCGTGACGCCGTGGACCCCGGTGCGGACCGGCCAGCGCCCGGTCAGAAGCGCGGCGCGGGTGGGGGCGCAGAAGGAGTTCACATAGAACCGGTCGAAGCGCACGCCGGACGTCGCGAGCGCGTCGATGTGCGGCGTGCGGACGTGCGGATTGCCGTGGATCGAGAAGTCGCCGTAGCCCTGGTCGTCGGTGATGATCAGGAGGATGTTCGGCCGCAGCGGCGTGCGCTTCGCCTCCTCGACCACCGGCACGTCCCTGTTCATGGCGTCGAAGGCCGCCTGCAGGCGCTTCACCTCGGACGGGTGGCCGGCGGCGGCGTCCTTCTGCTCGCCCGGGTCCGCATCGAGGTCGAAGAGCTGCATCGCGCGGGGAGCCACGCCCGTCTTGAGCCCGGGATAGGCGTCGGGACCGTACTGGTTCGCGGGGGCGAGGACGGTCGTGCCGTCCGGCCCGCGCGGGTCGATCCATCGGCCGTCGGGCTCGAGCTTCGGATCCATCTGCCGCGACGGCTTCACGTGGAGCTTCCATCGCGCGTCGCGGACCGTGACCAGCTTCGACCCCTGGTGGCCGAAGATGACGTCGTGAACCGGCCGTTCGTCCCCGGCCAGCAGAGGCAGCAGGTTCCGCCCGTCCAGAACACGGTCGTCGGGCATCGCGGCGCCCGCCGCTGCGAGCGCGGTCGCGAAGACGTCCATCATCACGGTCAGCTGTGCGCTCGTGCGTCCCGCGGGGACGCGGCCGGGCCAGCGGGCGATCATCGGGACGCGGTAGCCGCCCTCCCACGACGTCGCCTTCATGCCGCGCAGTCCGCCGGCGCTTCCGCCGTACCACGGTCCGTTGTCGCTGGTGAAGACGACCAGCGTGCGGTCCTCGACGCCCGCCGCCTTGAGCGTGTCGAGCACCTCGCCGACGCTCGCGTCGACCTCCGCCACGGCGTCGCCGTAGAGCCCCGCGCCGCTCTTCCCCTCGAAGGCGGGCGATACGGCCAGCGGCTTGTGGGGCATCGCGTGGGCGAAGTAGAGGAGGAACGGACGGTCCTTGTTGCGCCGGATGAAAGCGACCGCCCGGTCCGTGTAGCGCCGCGTCAGCGTCGCCTGCACCGCGGGATTCTCGACGACGCGGGTGCCGTCCAGCAGGTGAACGGGCCGCATGTCGTTGGAGTAGGGGATCCCGAGGTACTCGTCGAACCCGCGCTCGGTCGGCAGCGAACCCGGCTTGTGGCCGAGGTGCCACTTGCCGACCATGCCGGTCGCGTAGCCCGCGGCGCGGAGCACCTGCGCGAGCGTCACCTCGGAGGCCGGCATCGCCAGCGAGTCGGCCTCGGGACCCGCGTCGGGCGTCGGGTTCTGCGTCATGCCGCAGCGGAACGGGTAGCGCCCCGTCAGCAGCGAGGCCCTCGTGGGCGCGCAGAAGGGCGCCGGGCAGTTGAACTGCGTCAGCCGCGCCCCCTCCGCCGCCATCCGGTCGAGCCGCGGCGTCTTGAACTTCGGATGCCCGTAGCAGGCGAGATCCCCGTACCCGAGGTCGTCGGCGAGGATGATGACGATGTTCGGACGCTCCGGCGCCGCCGGGGCGGCGGATGCGACGAGCAGCGCGGCCGCAAGGCCGGCCAGGCGCGAGGCGGTCGGATTCATGATGCATGCCTTTCGCGGTTCGGGGAGTCCGGGGAGCGATCAGGAGACGCGTGATGACCGGCAGGAGTCGGGCCGGGATACCCTCCGAACTCCTGGCATGCCCTGACCATCGCGACGAAGTTCTCCGGGCGGCAGGAGGAGTGGATACTGTTCGACGACGTCAGGATATAGCCGCCGCCGGGCGCCGCGTCGGCGATCGCCTGGCGCACGGCCTCGCGGACCTGCTCCGGCGTGCCGTGGGGCAGCAGATGCGCGCAGTCGATGTTGCCGGTGATGCACACGCGGTCGCCGACGAGCCGCTTGACCGTCGCCAGGTCCATGCCCGCGACCGGTTCGACCGGGTTGATCCCGTCGGGGCCGGCGGAGACGATGTCCTCGAGGATCGGGTAGAGGTTGCCGTCCGAATGCTTGATGCAGAAGGCGCCCTCGTCGTGGATCATCGCAATCATCCGCTTCAACGGCGGCAGGACGAACTCGCGGAACTGGTCCGGGCTCATCATCGGTCCGAGGTTCCCCGCGTAGTCGTCGCCGAGCACGATCACCTCCGCGCCCGCCCGGATCGCGCGCTGCACGATCCGCATGTTGCACGCGAGCACCTTCTCCATGAGCGCCCGCACGAGGTCCGGCTCGAGGATGAAGTTCGCGAGCAGGTTGTCGAGGCCGTTCAGGTACGCCGACCACATGAACGCGGCGCGGTGGTGGAAGCAGATCGCCCGCTTCCCCTTGTAGCGCGCGACGAGATCGGGCAGCTTCCCGAGCCGGTGCGGCGCGTCGGGATCGGGCGGCACGTAGGCGCGCGCCTCGTCGATCGTCGCGACCGGCCCGCGCAGCGGATGCGCGACGGCTTCGGGACCGGGCAGGTAGTCCACGCCCCACTCGTCGGTGTAGGAGCCGTCGTCGTTGTCGCGCACCTTCGCGAAGAACGCCCCGCAGCCGACGCCGTCCATGTCGAGCCGGTCCATGCAATCGGCGACATCGCGGCATCCCGGCACGGCGGCGCGCGCGACTTTCTCGTCGACGACGAACTCGATGACCGGAACCCGGTCGGGTTGACCGCGTTTCAAGGCGGCGTGGACGCGTTCGACGGAGTTCATGGGGCGATGGGTTCCCTGCCGGGCGGCTGCGCCCGATGCGTGTACGGGGCGGTGGTGAACTCGAACCGAAAGGCATCGACGAGGGGCTCGGTCGTCGAGACGCCGCAGTCCTTGGCGGACAGGATCGGCACTCCGGCGCGGGTGCAGTTGCGGAGAACGACGTTGAGGATCAGCGGCCCGGGACCCGCCTCGGCGGCGCGCTTCTGCGCAGGCTCGGTGACCTCGACGCGGACCGGCACCCGGGCGTCGTCCCAGTGGACGTTCTCGAAGACGACGCCGTCGATGCGCCCGGGGGGCCGTCCGCGGGCCTCGCTGCCGACCAGCAGGGACAGGGCGCGCGACGGATGGGCGGGGGACCGTTCGCGGTTCCGCTCGTACCGCCGGTCGTAGTGCTCGAGGAACGACTCCATGCGGATGTCGCGGAAGACGATGTTCTCCATCCGCGCCCCGCGCACGCAGTCGAGCCGGATCCCGTCGGCGGCGGACAGGATGTCGATGCCCTCGAAGAGGAAGTTGCGCATGACGTCGCAGTCGGTCTCGCTGCCGACGCGGATGCCGTTGGCCTTGTGGACCCAGAGGACGCAGTTACGGTAGGTCAGGTTTTCGACCACGGCGCGGCCGGCGCGCGCCTTCGGGCTGAGGCCGTCGTCCTCGGAGAGGATGAAGCAACCCTCGACGAGGACGTTGTTGCAGCGGTCGATGTCGATGCCGTCGTGGTTGCTCAGGCGGACGTCGCTCAGGATCTTCAGGTTCCGGATCTTCAGGTCGTCGGTGAGGAACGCGTGCACATTCCAGGAGTAGGAATCGCGCACCGTCACGTCGCGGATGCGGACCTTCCGGCACCCGGCGATGGCGAGGGCTCGCCCCGGCTTCTTCGCGATCTTCTCGGCCGCCTCCCAGCCCTTGCGAACGACATAGCCGTTGGCGTCGATCGTGCCCGGCCCCGAGATCGTCAGGTTGGTCACGCTGCAGGCCTGGATATAGGCGATCATGTCCGGGCTGGCGGGCAGGGGCCGCACGCTGTCGTGCCGGTCAAGCGCCTGGAGCAACGCCCCGGCGTCGAGGTGGAGCGTCGTGTCCGAGCGCATGCGAAGGCTTCCGGTCCGGTAGTGGCCCGCGGCGAACCGCAGCACGCCGCCGGCGGGGAGCGCGTCGATCGCACGCTGCACGGCCTCGGTCGAGTCCGTGACGCCGTCAGCCCGCGCCCCGGCCTGCGCGGCGTCGACGACGGCGGCGCCCGGTGCCGGCGGCGCGATCGCGTCCGGCGCTTCGAGGAAGAGGAAGAGCTTCGGGAGGAAGTTGACCTGCACCACCATCTTCGCGGGCCGTGCAGACACGAATTCGACGTGCGAAGCCTTCCATGCCGGCCGGATGCCGAGACGGGCGGGTTGGACGGTGGCGGATTGAACCGGGGTGCCGTCGAGCAAGGCGACGTCCACCTCGGCCGGCCCCGTGCACACGGCCTGCGCGTAATGGATGTCCTTGTAGGCGAGAACGGGCACCGCGACGCCGTCGATCGTGAGCGCGAAGACGGAGCTGGCCCGGCCGGGCACGGTCAGGGGCTGCACCGCCGCGGCCGGGAGGATCAAGGCAAGCGCCAGTGTGGCAACGGCGCACCGAAGAATTCCATTCAGTCGGCTCGCTGTGGTTGACGATGCTCGCAAAGGCCTCCCGTTCGGCCGGGCGAGCCGCCCGGCCCTACCTGCCGCAACCCTTGAATCCGCGGTGGGGCCGGGCTGCCGGCCCGGCCGATAAACGATGGTCAGGCGAACTGGGTGCATGCGTGAAGGGTCGAACGTCATCCGGGACCCCGCGACGAAGGTGCCTCGAAGACAGCGTGGAGACTGCGGAGTCCGTCCCGCACCGTGGCGCGGTCGCCGACGATGACGAACATCCGGAACGGGTACTCGCCCGGTGCGATTCCGGCAGGGTCCTTCACGCGGAAGACGCAGTTCCACTTCACGACCTTCTCGGCCTTGAAGCGGAAGCGGCCGAACGTCGGCCCGGTCGTGCGCGGGGCCGGCTGGGGCGGCGCGTAGATGCCCATCGCGTGCGATCCGCCGGGGAGGCCGAGGACCACGGGGCGCGGGATCTCGCCGGGACCGTCCGTCAGTGACTCCAGTTCGCCGGTCTTCGGATCATACTGAAGGAACTCGGAGAATTCCGGCGGCATGTAGCCCGTCAGGGCCTCGAACACCGCATGGGTGTGGCGCTCGCCCTGCGGCACGCGGAAGGTGACGTTGTAGGTGATGACGTGCGGCAGGTTCGACCAGCCGATGGTCACGCGTTTGGCCAGAAGGTGATCCGAGAGCACGGTCGTGTTCTTCGCCGGGTTGGGGCCGGACTTCTGCCCCGGCGCGAGCCAGAAGGCCATCTGCGTGACGGTCTCCAGCGTGTTCGAGGCGGTGCGTAGGAGCAGCAGGCGGCTGGACGACGTGGGGCCCGTGTGGTCGCGCGACGATCCGGCCTCGGTCGGGTTGAACGTCTCGTTCAGGATCGGGCTTCCCGCGTCGAAGTTCGCGGCGGATTGGAGCTGCCGCCCGTGGTCGAACGAATCGATGAACTCGCGCCCGTTCCACGTCAGCGAGTGGATCGCCCCCGCAAGCCGGGGCGTCGTCGTGATGAAAATCTCCGACGTCCCCGCGGATGCGCGGACAACCGAGGTTCCGTCGGGTGCGGCCCGGCATGTCGGCGCCAGCGCGATGAGAGCGGTTGCGATCCCGGGCAGCCATGCCGGCACCTTGATGATCTCATGGCCATCCATTTCGCACTTCCGTGGCATTACTCGCTTCTCCGGCCACGCAGGCCTCCGGT
>VGWF01000132.1 GCA_016873715.1 Lentisphaerota bacterium
ATGCGGCTGCTCCTGCTCGCCGTCGCGGCCGCGGTGCTGCTGGTCGATCAGGCCATCCCGCTGCTGAACAAGTACTGCCTCGGCTGGAGCCTGCCCGCCCGCTTCACGATCGCCGCGCTGGTCACCGGCATGGCCGGGGTCCTGATGGGCATGCCGATGCCCTCGGGCGTCCGCTACCTCAAGGCGATGGGCCACCACAACATCCCGTGGGCCTGGGCGACGAACGGCTTCTTCACCGTCGTCGGCACGGCGCTGGTCGTGCTGATCGCCTCGGTCACGGGCTTCCCGCCGGTCTTCTACGTCGCCGCGGCGCTCTACGCGATCGCCCCCCTCTTCTTCCGCGGGGGCGGCGCCGCGCCGGCCCCGTAACCGGCCCCGGACGCCGGCGGCGCCGCCGGCGCGGGATTGCCACGGCGCCCGGGATGGCTATGCTCGCCGCATGCTTGGCTTCCTTCAGCCCGCGCCGGCCCGGCCGCGCCTGCCGGACGACCGCATCTCCCCCGCCTACCGCCGCCACCGCATCGAGGTCTTCTCGGGCATCTTCGTCGGCTACGCGGCCTACTACCTCGTTCGCAACAACCTCGCCCTCGCCATCCCCGACATCCTGAAGGAGCACCCCGGGTACACGAAGGCCATGCTCGGCACGGCGATGACCGGTCTGTCGATCGCCTACGGCGCGTCCAAGTTCCTGATGGGGTCCGTCTCCGACCGCAGCAATCCGAAGTTCTTCCTCCCGATCGGACTGCTGCTCTCCTGCGCGATCATGGCCGTCTGCGGCCTCGTGAAGGCCGTCTACGCGTCCCTCGCGCTGCTGATCGCGCTGCAGGTGATCAACGGCTGGGTCATTGGCATGGGGTGGCCGCCGTGCGGCAAGACGCTCGTCCACTGGTTCAGCACCCGCGAGCGCGGCCTCGCGGTGTCGGCGTGGAACGTCGCGCACAACGTCGGCGGCGCGCTCGTGGCGAACCTCGCGCTGCTCGGCGTGACGCTCTCGGGCGACTGGGGCGCCAAGCTCTACTTCAACGCGGCGGTCGCCGCGGTTCTGGCGGTGGCGGTCTTCTTCGTGCTGCGCGACACGCCGCAGTCCTGCGGCCTGCCGCCGGTCGAGGAGCACCGGAACGACTACCCGCCGGACTACTCCGCCGACCACGAGCGCACCTTCACCTTCCGCGAGATCTTCCTCGCCCACGTCCTGCGCAACCCGTACCTCTGGGCCATCGCCGTCGCCAACGCCTTCGTCTACTTCGTCCGTTACGGCGTCGTGAACTGGATCCCGACCTACCTCGAGACGGCGAAGGGATTCTCGTTCAAGGACTCCAGCCTCGCGTGGTCGCTCTACGAGTACGCGGCCATCCCCGGCACCATCGTCTGCGGATGGGTCTCGGACCGCGTCTTCAAGGGCCGGCGCGCCCCCGCCACCATCCTCTTCACCGCGCTGACGCTGGTCGCCGTCGTCGTCTACTGGCTCAACCTCCACGGGCCGCTCTGGATCGACTACGCCGCCCTCATCGCCATCGGCTTCCTCGTCTACGGCCCGATCATGATCATCGGCCTGCACGCGCTGGACCTGGTCCCGAAGAAGGCCGCCGGCACCGCGGCCGGCTTCACCGGCTTCTTCGGCTACGTCTTCGGCTCGGCGGTCGCGGGGACGGGCGTCGGCTGGATCGCCGACCGCTGGGGCTGGCGCGGCGTCTTCCTCACCATGGTCGCGTGCTGCCTCCTGACCATCGCCTTCAGCGCCCTGACCCTCCGTCACCGCGCCGTCAGCCACCGCCGCGATCCGGAGTCCGCCGCATGACGCCCCCCGCCCGCGCCGCCGTGCTCCTCGCCGCCGGCCTCGCCGGGGCGGCCGGCGCCGCGGACCGCCCGCTCGTCATCGCCCACCGCGGCGCCAGCGGCTACCTGCCCGAACACACCCTGGCCGCCAAGGCCCTCGCCGTCGGCATGGGCGCCGACGCGGTCGAGCAGGACCTGGTCCTCAGCCGCGACGGCGTGCCGGTGGTCTCCCACGACGTCCAGATCGACACCGTCACCGACGTCGCCGGCCGCTTCCCGGCCCGGGCCCGGGCGGACGGACGCTTCTACGCGATCGACTTCACGGTGGCCGAACTCCGGCAGCTCGCGGTCAACGAGCGGATCGTCCTCAAGTCCGGCCAGCCCGCGTTTCCCGGCCGCTACCCGGCCGGACCCTCGCCGCTGCGCATCGTGACGTTCGAGGAGGAACTGCGGTTCATCCGCGGCCTCTCGAAGAGCGCCGGCCGCGCGATCGGGATCTATCCCGAGCTCAAGCAGCCGAAGTGGCACCGCGAACAGGGCCGGGATCTCGCCGCCGCCGTGCTGCCCCTTCTCACGGCGTACGGCTACGCAACGGAGGACGCCCCCTGCCACGTCCAGTGCTTCGAGTTCGACGAACTGCGGCGGGTCCGCGGCGACCTCGGGTACCGGGGCCGGCTGGTCTACCTCTTCGGCGCCGAGCCGAAGGAGCCGACGCTCGAGGAGGTCGCCCGCGTGGCGGACGGCATCGGGCCGTCGATCAAGGCGGTCGTCGCCGCCGGCCCCGACGGCGCCGCGCAGGTCACCGACCTCGTCCGCCGCGCCCATGCCCTCGGACTCGTCGTTCACCCCTACACGGCGCGGGCCGATGAACTTCCCCCGTGGGCGAAGACGATCGACGACGTCCACCGCCGGGTGCTCGTCGAGGCCGGGGCGGACGGCCTCTTCACGGACTTCCCGGACCTCACCGCCGCGTTCGTGCGCCGGAAGTGATCCCGCCCGGGCCGGCGGCCGGCTACCATCCGAATCCCATGGCGTCCGGGTCGGTCCCGGTCTCGAGGTACAGGAGCGAGAGGAACAGGATGCCGATCCCGTCGACGGCATCGCAACGGTCCTCGCCGGGATGGGAACGGAACATGCCCGCGCGCTCGCACCACAGGCGCCCCATCGCCTCGTCGGCGAGCCGCCGGGCGCGCCCGCGAAGGGCCGGCGTCCCGAGCACGTCCGCGGCGCGAACGAGGAAGTGGATGCACCGGCCGTACTGGTCCGCGTAGGCCCCCTTCCCGCCATGGGCCGGCATGCCGGCTTCGACCAGGTCCGCGAACCGGACGGCGGCCACCCGGAAGGCGTCGTCCCGCGTCTGCTCCCAGAGCGCAAGGCACGCCTCGGCCATGCACATCGGGTAGTTGTGCGTCGGAAAGAGCGGCTCCCACAGGTCGGCGAACTCGCCGGGCTGGTAGATCGTCGCCTCGCCGGCCCCGTCCTTGCGTTCGGGCTTCCGCGGGGTTCCGTCCTCGACGTTGAGCTGCCCGTGGAATCGTCGCGAGACCGGATCGAATCCGTACGTAAGCCACGCGGCGACGGCCCCGCGGGCCATCGTCCGATACGCGGTGTCACCCATCCGCTCCGCGGCGCGCAGAAGGCATCCGGCCCAGAGGCCGGCCTCGGTGGTGGACGCGAAGTAGTCCCAGCGGCGCTCGGGGCCGGGCTGGTTGCGGATGAGGCCCGTCCGCCCGCCGCGCTGGTCGTAGCTGAACCGGGCGACGCGCAGGGCCAGGTCCGCGAGGTCCCGGTCCGCCCCGCCGGTACGCCGGTGAAGCCAGGCCAGCGACTCGACGATCACGCCGCCGGCCTCGAGAAACGGATGCGTGGAGGCATCCCCGCCGGACGGCGGAGCGACCGCCTTCACGTCGGCGTGCCGGCAGAACAGCCCGGTCGCCGGGTCCTTGACGTGCTGGAGTCCGATCGCACGGATGCACCGTTCCGTGGCCACGGGATCCGCGGCCCAGAACAGATCCCACGCGCACGGCAGCGGCCGCACCTCATGGTGGCCGCCCGAGAACTTGACGATGCGGTCCTCGACCACGTCGTAGTAGATGTGGTTGCCCCACAGGAAAAGCCCGTTCCGGTCCGAGACGCACCGCGCCAGGAAATCCCGGACGTAGCGCTCCGCCGCCGCCGCGGGCCGCGGGTCGCCGGAGAGCCGGCTGACGTGCCGCGCCGCCACCACCGCGGGCTGGTCCCAGTAGAGGTTGCTCCCGCGGGGCGAGTGGATCTGCCGGTACGTCCGCTTGACCGCGGGATCCGCCGTCTCCGGGAGCCCTCCGCGGTGGATGTCGACCGACGCCAGCCAGAGTCCCGAGCGGTCCTTCCCGTAGGTGTCCGTCCCCGCGGCGATCACGCGGTCGAAGTGGCGCCGCATCCTGGCCAGCGCCGGCGCCGCCGTCTCCGCCCCGACGACATCCGACGGCGCCGCCGCGAGCACGAGCGCCGCACCCGCGGCACCGGCGGTTCGAAGGCGACGGCGGCGTACCGACCGGGTCACCATGAGAAGCCTCACGCGCCGCGTTGTATCAGCGCAGGGACCAGCTGCGCAAGGCGCGCCCGCGCTTCCATCCGCCCGCGGGGCGTTGAGGTTCCCGAAGAATACGGTCGCCTTGCGCCACGCTCCCATCCTATAGTCGACCCCGCATCCGGCGCGGCCGGCGGAGGTGGAGCATGAAGGATCAGAGGATCGCGCAGTTCGGGCCCCGACTTGCGGTATGCGGGTGGTCGCTCCAGGCAGCGACACCGGCCGATCTCGTGGACCGCGTTCTGGCGGCCGGCTTCGACCGCGTCCAGATCGACCTCGATCCCTTCCGCGAGAACCCGGCCGCCTGGGACACCGCCCCGGACCTCTTCGCGCGCAACGGCATCACCGCGGTGTCCGGGATGTTCCGCACCGTGGGCGAGGACTACTCGACGCTGGAGTCCATCCGTGCCACCGGCGGAATCGTCCCGGATGCGACGTGGGCGCAGAACCTGGCCAACGCGGAATTGACCGCCCGAAACGCCGCGAAGCTCGGCCTCCGGTTCGTGATGTTCCATGCCGGCTTCCTCCCGCACGATCCGAAGGACCCCTCCTTCGAGACGCTCGCCGGTCGCGTCCGCCAGATCGCGCGCCTGTTCGCCGCCCGCGGCATCACGCTCGGTTGCGAGACCGGCCAGGAGACCGCCGCCTCGCTGAAGGCCTTCCTCGAGCACCTCGCCGAGCCGAACGTCGCCGTCAACTTCGATCCGGCGAACATGCTGCTGTACGGCAACGGCGATCCGATCGAGGCCGTGCGCACCGTCGGCCGCTGGGTCAAGAGCGTCCACATGAAGGATGCCGCCGTCACGAAGGTCCCCGGCACCTGGGGCACCGAGCTGACGGTCGGCACCGGACAGGTCGACTGGCCCGCGTTCCTGACGGCCCTGGCGGACATCGGCTTCCCGGGCTGGCTGTGCTTCGAGCGCGAGGCCGACGACCGGCGCGTCGCCGACCTGCGCGCGGGACGCGAGTTCATCGGCAAACTGATCGCCGCCTGATCGCGATCGCGGCGGGCGCCGCGGAACGGAGGAAACGGACCATGGTCAACGTGGGCGTTGTCGGACTCGGCTTCATGGGCGCGACACACATCCGCGCCTACCTCAAGATCCCCGGCGCGCGCATCGCGGCCATCTGCGATGCCGCCCGGCTGCCGGTGGACGGCGATTTCTCGTCCATCAGCGGCAACATCGGCGCCCAGGACCCGCTGAAGCTCGACATGACCGGCGTGAAGGCGACGAGGCAGCTCGACGACCTCCTCGCCGACCCGGGGATCGAACTCGTCGACCTCTGCGTCCCCACCCTCGCCCACCCGAAGCTCGCGATCGCGGCGCTGAAGGCCGGCAAGCACGTCGTCTGCGAGAAGCCCCTCGCCCGCACCGCCGCGCTGGCGCGCGAGATCGAGGCGGCCGCGGCCGCCGCCCGCGGCTTCTTCATGCCCGCGATGTGCATCCGGTTCTGGCCGGAGTATGTCTGGCTCAAGGAGGCGATCGCCACGGCGCGCTACGGGCGCGTCCTCGCGGCCCGCTTCCGCCGCGTCGCCGAGCCGCCGGGATGGAGCACGGAGTTCCTGGACGGCGCGAAGTCCGGCGGCGCGTTGCTCGATCTCCACATCCACGACGTGGACTTCATCCAGTTCTGCTTCGGCCGGCCCTCCGCGGTCTTCGCGTCGGGGTACTCCTCGGTCAGCAGCGCCATCGACCACGTCACGGCGCAGTTCCGCGTGCCGGGCGGCGCCGTCGTCTCCGCCGAGGGCGGCTGGGCGATGCACGCCGGCTTCGGGTTCCACATGGGGTGGACGGTGCAGTTCGAGCGCGCGACGGCGGACTACGACTGCAACCGCGGCGCCGAGGCGCTCCGGCTCTTCGCGGCCGGCCAGCCCGCGCAAACGGTCGCCTGCGCGCCCGGCGACGGCTATCTCGGTGAACTGACGCACATGGTCGAGTCCATCGCCGCCCGCCGCGCCCCGACGGTTGTCACCGCCCGCGACGCCGCCTCCGCCGTCGAGATCGTCGAGGCCGAGGAGCAGTCCATCCGGACGGGGCAGCTCGTGACGCTATGAGGGGCCATCCAGAAGCGGTGTTTCCCGCGGACCCACTGTGCGGCGGGGCGGGCCGCCCCGCCCTACCCGCCGTCCGCATGAAGTCCGGGGTAGGGCCGGACCGCCGGGCCGGCCGCACGGACGATGGCCGCAGCGCGCCCCACCTCTTCCGACATCGTGCTTCCCGCGGGGGGCGGCTATGAGCGCCCCGCGGGCCCTGGCGATCGGGGCGCATCCCGACGATGTCGAGTTCGTGATGGCGGGGACGCTCCTCCTGCTGCGCGACGCGGGCTACGAGATCCACAGCATGAATGTGGCGAACGGCTCGCTGGGGAGCCACGTCTACCCGTCCGCGAAGCTGCGCCGGATGCGCCTCGCCGAGGTCCGGGCCGCGTCGAGGATTCTCGGGGCGACGCACCATCCGCCGCTGGTCGAGGACCTGGCCGTCTACTACGAGCCCCGCACCCTGCACCGGCTGGCGGCCGTGATCCGCGAGGTGGGGCCGACGATCCTGCTGGTCCCCTCGCCCGCCGACTACATGGAGGACCACACGAACACCTGCCGGCTGGCGGTGTCCGCGGCCTTCGTACGGTCGATGGAGAACTGCCGCACGATCCCGCCGCGCAAGCCGTGGACCGGCGACGTGACGATCTACCACGCGATGCCGGCGGGACTGCGCGACCCGCTCCGCCGCCGCGTGATCCCGGGCCTCTTCGTCGACACGACCTCCGTCTTCCCCACCAAGCTCGCGGCCCTCGCCGAGCACCGCAGCCAGCAGGACTGGCTCGCCGAGACGCAGAAGATGAACAGCTACCTGCGCGCGATGGAGGACCTGTCGCTCGGCGTCGGCCGCCTGTCGCGCCGCTTCCGCCACGCCGAGGGCTGGCGCCGCCATCTGCACCTCGGGTTCTGCGCCGCGGACGCCGACCCGCTGCGCGACGCCCTCGGGAAGCGGTGCCTCGTCAACCGCGCCTACGAACGCGCGCTGGAGCGGGGCGCATGAGGCGGCGGGCGTCAGGTGCCGGGTGCCGGGTGACGGGGAAGCCGGACCTTCCGCTCCTGAAGACGCCCTCCGCCCACGATCGTCCAACCCTTGGAACCCCCGTCAGCCCGGCCTTCCAACCCTTGGAACCCCACGCCCGCCGAACCTCCCCCCGGAACCTGACGCCCGAAACCTGAAACCCACGGAGCCCGCCATGCCCCGACGCCTCAGCTCGATCTCGCCCGACTGGTGGGACTACACGACGCTCGACGCGGACCTCGTCGACGCCGTCGCGCGGCTGACGCCGCGCGATGTCGAACGCCTCTCGCGCCCCGGCTTCCGCGTCGAGATGCACGACACGCTGGAGGACTTCTACCTCGCCGAGGCGCTGGAATACGTCGACGCATGGCGGCGCAGCACGGCCGACAACCCGGTCGGCATCTGCGGCCCGATCGGCCCGACCGAGCAGCTCCCCCTCGTCGCGCGCATCGTCAACGCGCTGGGCCTCGACGTGCGGTCCGGGCACTTCTGGGGCATGGACGAGTGGTTCGACGCCGCCACCGGGCGCGAGGTGCCCGCGACGCATCCGCTCTCGTTCGAGCGCGCGGACCGCGCGATGTGCTTCAACCGGATCGACCGGCGGCTGCGGATGCCCGACGCGCACCTGCACTTCCCGAAGGCCGACACGGCGCCGTACCGGGCGAGCTGGGATGCCGGCGTGCGCTGCGCGGTCATGCAGGGCGGCCAGGGCGACGTGAAGCACTGGGCCTTCAACGACCCGTTTCCGCGCAAGGGCCGGCACCGCGACGCGCCGCCCTCCCCCGCCGAGTTCCGGAAGCTGCCGACGCGCGTCGTGAAGCTGCATCCGTTGACGGTCGCGCAGAACGCGCGCACCAGCGGCGGCGGCAACATCGCGATGGTGCCGACGATGGCGATCACGGTCGGCCCGGCCGAGACGTGGAAGGCCGACGCCGTGTCGATCTGGCAGGCCGGCAACCACGACAACCCGTTCGGCCAGCGGCTGACCGCCTACATGATCTCGAAACGGATCGTCGACACCGCCGTTCCGATGTCGGTGCTGGCGGACCATCCGGACGTGAGGTTCCACTACTTCCGCGGCGGGCTCGGGACGTGCGCGGTGGAGATGCACTAGGGGGTTCAAGGTCCGCGTTGCACAGCGACGACGGCCGGCCTGGCAGCCGGCCCTCCCGATGGACGGTCCGGCGAAAGGAGACAGCAGGGATGAGCACGACACTGACGAGGCGGGGGTTCCTTCAGGCGGGGGCGGCGGCCACGGTGATGGCGGCCGGTCCCTCGATCGCCGCGGCGACGCGCGCGAAGGCGCTGGGCGCGAACGACCGGATCCGCATCGGCCTGATCGGCTGCGGCGGACGGGGCGTGGGCGCGCACATGAAGGCGGTGCATGACCACGCACAGGCGGCGAACGTCGAGGTCGTCGCCGTCACGGATCCGTGGAGCGTCGCGGCGCAGAAGGCGGCGGCACAGGCGAAGGAATGGTTCGGGCGCGAAGCGAAGGTCCATGCGTCCTACCGCGACCTGCTGGCGGCGCCGGACGTCGACGCGGTGATGATCGCCTCGCCGGACCACTGCCATGCGACGCACCTGGAGGCCGCTGCGAAGGCGGGCAAGCATGCCTACTGCGAGAAGCCGATGGCGATCGGCATGGACGAGCTGGCCCGCGCGTACGATGCCGCGAAGGCGGCAGGGATCATCGTGCAGGTCGGCACGCAGCTGCGCAGCCAGCCCGGCGCGGTCGGCGCGCGGGCGCTGATGCAGGCCGGGACCCTCGGGCGCATCTCGCGGGCGGAGCAGATCCGCAACGGCGAGAAGCCCTACTGGTACTCCTACCTCAAGAAGGAGGTCCGCAAGGAGGACCTCAACTGGGAGGAGTTCACGATGGGGCGGACGAAGAAGGCGTTCGATGGGACGCTCTACTCCGCGTGGTACGGCTACTACGAGTTCTGCCAGGGGCCGGTGCCGCAATGGGGCAGCCATTTCCTGGACCTGATCCACTACATCGCCGGCCTCGGATGCCCGGAGACCTGCGTGTGCCTCGGCGGGATCTACACCTGGAAGGATGAGAACAAGTTCACCGTCCCCGACCAGGTCCATGCGGTGTGGCACTACCCCGAGGCGGTGATGGTCAGCTACACGACCAACTTCGGCAACGGTTTCGGGAACACGACGCGGATCCTCGCCGAGAAGGGCGTGCTGAAGCTCGACCGGGGTGACCAGCCGATCTACACCGCGGAGGGTGGAATCAAGCGCGACGGTTCGATCCGCGGCGAGAACAAGGTCGCCCCGGTCGAGCGGCCGGAACACTTCCTCGACTGGTTCCGGTGCCTGCGGAGCGGCGAGACGCCGCACGCGCCGCTGGAGGCGGGCTGGCAGCATTCCGTCGCATGCATCATGGCGGTCGAGTCCTTCGACACGGGCCGCCGGACGCGGTATGATGCCGCCCAACGCAGGATCACGCGCGACTGACGGAGGCCGGACGGGCCCCGACGCCTCGTGATCCCGGCGACCGGGGTTTCTCACCATGCGTTCGACGGGGCTTGTCTGCATGTGCGTGGCGGCCGTGTGTGCGGTGGTCGCCGGGCTCGCCGGTTGCGGCGGCGAAAGCGGGGACGGCGGCGCCCCGGCCCTCTCCCTCCTCGGCAGCCGGCAGCAGCCGGTGGAGTCGACCAACCAGCCCGCGGCGGCCGCATCCGGGCCGGCCGCCCCGTCCATCGGCGGCTCGTGGCGGGGGGTCTTCCTCGACGCGACGACCGGCGCGCGCCGGGGCCTGACGGCGAGCATCACGCAGGACGGAGACGCCGTGACGATCGACACGAGCCTGTCCGGCCTGGGCGGGTACTTCACCGGGACGATCCGGTCCGGCGGCTTCCTCTGGCTGTCCGACGCCTGGGACGGCGAGACGTGGACCACGCTCGGCGGTGCCGCCTCCGGGTCCTACATCGTCATCCAGGACTACGTGACGAACCCCGACGACCCGGACGAACTCCTGCTCAACACGATCGAACTGAGCCGCTGATTCCGCAGGGGCGGCCCGCCGAAACGGGAGGAACGCCATGAGACGCCTTGTCGCGATCGCCGCGGTCACCGTGTCCGGCGCCCTGCAGGTCGCGGACGCGCAGACCGTTCCCGCGCGCCTGCGGCGCGCCGACTCGTTTCTCGGCATCCACTTCGACTTCCACGCCGGCCCCGACTGCACCAACGTCGGCGCCCGCACCACGCCGGAAATGGTCGGAACGATCCTCGACAAGGTCCGCCCCGACTACATCCAGATCGACTGCAAAGGGCATCCGGGATACTCCAGCTACCCCACCCGGGTCGGCCACCCGGCGCCCGGCATCGTCGGCGATCCGCTCCGCGTGTGGCGGGATGTCACCCGCCAGCGCGGAGTGGCCCTCTTCATGCACTACTCCGGCGTCTGGGACCAACGCGCCATCGAGCTTCATCCCGACTGGGCCGCCCGCAATGCCGACGACAAGCCCAACCCCAAGGCCACCTCGGTCTTCGGCCCCTACGCCGACCGGCTTCTCATCCCCCAGCTCCGCGAACTGGCCGGCGACTACGGCGTCGACGGCGCGTGGGTCGACGGCGACTGCTGGGGCGTGGCGCTCGACTACGGCGAGGTTCCCGTGCAGGCCTTTCGGAAGGCCTCCGGCGCGACCGCCGCGCCGCGCAAGGCCGGCGAACCTCACTGGGACGAGTGGAAGGAGTTCAACCGCGAGGGATTCCGCCGCTACCTGCGCCACTATGCCGACTCGCTCAAGTCCTCCCACCCCGACTTCGAGGTCATCAGCAACTGGGCCTTCAGCGACCACATGCCCGAACCCGTGAGCGCGAACGTCGCGGCGCTCTCCGGCGATTTCTCGCCCGACGACAGCGTGAACTCCGCGCGGCTCGCGGGCCGGTGCATCGAGAACCAGGGGCGGCCCTGGGACCTGATGTCATGGTCGTTCAGCCGCAAGACCCGCGGGCAGAAGCCGCCGCCCCAGCTCATGCAGGAGGCTGCCGTCGTGATGGCGCAGGGCGGCGGCTACCAGGCCTACTTCACGCAGAACCGCGACGGCTCCGTACGGCTTGACGAGATCGACGGCATGGCCGAGGTCGCACGGTTCTGCCGCGAGCGGCAGGCGTTCGCTCACCGTTCCGTCGCGGTGCCCCAGGTGGCCCTGCTCTACTCGACCCCGGGGCACTACCGGAGTTCGGACCGCCTGTTCCATCCGTCGGGCGGCGACGGCATCGGCGTCCTCCGCGCCGCCCTGCAGCAGATCCTCGCCGCCCGCCTCGGTGTCCAGATCGTCAGCGAGCACCACCTTCGCGGGTCGATGGCGCCATGGCCGTTGATCGTCGTGCCCGGGTGGTCGCGCATGGAGCCCGGCTTCCGCGACGAGTTGGCCGCCCACGCAAGGGCCGGCGGACGGCTGTTGCTGATCGGCGAGGGGCCCGCCCGGTTGTTCGAGCGCGAGAAGACCGGCGCGGATCCGAACCGCATCGCCTTCGTGTCCGCCGCGGACGCGACCCTGGCGGACGCACTCCGCCGGATGCTCCCGGAACCGGTCGTCCGGGTCGATGGCCCCGGCTCGGTCGATGTCAGCCCGCGCCGCCTCGGCGGCCGGTTCATGGTTCACCTGGTCAACACCGGCGGCCCGCACGCCAACGCCCCCGACGGCGGCATCCGCGACATCCCGCCCGCCGGACCCCTCACCGTGTCGATCTCGCTGAGCCGCGCGCCGAAATCCGTCACGGCCCAGCCCGGCGGAACGACGCTGCCCGTGCGGTGGGCGGACGGCCGCGCGACGGTCACCCTCCCGCGGCTGGACGTCCACACGATCCTTGTCGTCGCGGATTGACCGCCCCCGTCAGACCCCGACGATGCCGAGCGGCGGCGCGGTCCTCCACGCGCCGCCGGTGAAGTCCGGAATCGCGACGGACGCGCCGTCGTTCCGCACCGAGCGTTCCGTCAGCTCGACCAGCGAGCTCCACGCGGCGCCGTCGTAGACATCCTGGTCGAGGGGAAGTCCGTTCAGCAGGCAATGGACCAGCCGGTATTCCATGATGTAGTCCATGCCGCCGTGTCCGCCGTTGGCCCGTGCGATCTCGCCGATCTTCGCCCAGAGAG
>VGWF01000133.1 GCA_016873715.1 Lentisphaerota bacterium
AGCCATCGCCTGCGGCTACCTCGATCCGGCACCCCAACGGCCCGCGGGCATCCTCGAAATCGGTGGGATCCGTGGCTTCCCCGGGATCCAAAGTTCGGCGGGGCGAGCCGCCCCGGCCGCGACGGAGCGCGGCCCTCCAGGCCCGTTCCATGGAGATAGGAGCGGACGGGGATGGAGGGCCGAGGCCGTCCGCCAAACGCCTTGCCGGTAGCGCCACGGCTACGACGTGGCGCGCCGGGGCCTCGGCGGTTGTCACCCGCCGAACAGGCTACGCCGGACCGGCCGCGTGCAGCCGGCGCAGGTCGGCGGCGGTGCGGGCGAGCCAGTCGCGGTCGGGGCGGGCGTAGGGACGGAAGGTCTCGGTGAAACCGTCCTGCTCGTTGTGGAGGATCGCGCGGTGGAGGCCGAGCATCGAGGCGGCGGTCGAGTCGATCAGCGCGGCGGAGTCGTTGGCGCTCATCTGGAAGAGGACGCGCAGCGTGAACGCCGCGACGGCCTTCCGGCTGAGGAAGCGCTGGACGTTGGCATGGCCGTCGCACGTGACGATGACGTGGATGCCGAGCGCCGCGCCCTCGCGGAGGATCCGGTCCAGGACCGCGCCGGCTGGGGCGTCGGACCCGTCGCCGCCACCGGAGAAGCTGAAGTCCTCCTCGAAGCGCAGCCGCTTGAACTTCTGCAGACCGTCGATCAGCACGTAGACGGACGGCGCGCCGGAGGGATCGTCGGCGCCCTCCCGCCGGTCCAGTTCGGCGGCGAGGTCCTTCATCACCGCGTCGACGTCGGCGGGACGCACCCGTTCGACCCCGTGCGGCACCGCGGCCGCCGCGGCATCGAGGAACGCGCGCTGCGGGGACTCCGGCGGCGAACCGTCGAGGACCAGGAAGCGCGCCGTCCCGGCCACGTGCCGGGCGGAGAGCGTCATCAGCGCGACCGCGAGCAGCGTCAGGGCCGTCTCCTCGCGCTGGCCGACGACCAGCAGATGGCTCCCGCCCTGCCGCCGGAAGACGACCTCCGTCGGCCCCTTGATCGAGTTCGGCGAGCCGAGCCAGACCCGCGCCGGGCCGGCCGGTGCCGCGCCGTCGAGCAGCTCGCGCAGCGGCCGGTTCTCCGCGATCGACGCGGGGGCGTTGCCCTCGAAGACGATCGGCTCCTGCAGCGACTTCGCGTTCCGCTCCGCGTGCGCGCGGACCTCCCCCAGGCGGCGGTCGCGCTCCTCGTCGGGCAGCCAGACCACCTGGAACGGACTGTTGCCCTCGATCGCGCCCGCGGCATCGTTGTAAACGGCCTCGCCCGGGCGCGACAGCAGCCGCGGCGCGGGGTTGCCCTCGTCCATGATCAGGAAGGCGTCGGCCTCGTTGCACTGGAGCGCGATGCGCACGACCATCTGGCCGAGCGTCGTGCGCGCGAGCGTGTAGGCCCCGCCCAGCGTCTGCGAGCCGAGCAGGACGTGAATGCCGAACGCGCGGCCCTGCCGGACGATGCGGTCGAGCAGCAGCGCGGCGGTCTGCGCGATGCGGTCGTCCTCGACGAAGAACTCCTGGAACTCGTCGACGATCAGCAGCGTGCGGGGGATCGGCTCGCGCCCGCCGGCGCGCTTGTAGCCGCGGATGTCCTGCACGCCGAGGTCGCGGAACCACTCGCCGCGGCGGCGGAGCTCCTCGTCGACCCTCTGCAGCACGCTCAGCCCGAACTCGCGGTCGCTCTCGATCGCGACGACGCGGGCGTGCGGCAGCCGGTGCGTGGCGTAGCACTTGAACTCGACGCCCTTCTTGAAGTCGACGAGGTAGAACTCGACCTGGTCCGGCGCGCACCACAGCGACAGGTTGGTGATCGCGACGTGGAAGAGCGTGGACTTGCCGGAGCCGGTCTTGCCGACGATGAGCGCGTGCTGGCGCGTGTCCTGGCCGAGCGCGAGGTACTGGAGCTTCGTGGCGCCGGTCCGGCCGACGGCCACCTTCAGCTCGCCCGAGGTGTCGAGCGACCACCGCTCCGTCTCCGCCGGGGCCACCTGGCCGAACGGCACCTCGACGCGCGACGCGTCGATGCTGGCGCGGCCGACCTCGTGCAGCAGCCGGTTCGCGGTCTCCGCTTCGGGCGGATCCTCGATCCGCAGCCCGGCACCGGGCGAGGCGCCGGCGATCTCGAGGGCCCCGTCCGCCGACCGCACGACCACGGCGTGCTTGCGGAGTTCGTCCAGGGCGGCGACCGCGGGCGGGCGCTGCCGCCGGTCCCAGTGGACGATCGTATGGACGCCGCACCGCGCGCCGGTCGCCGCGATGCCGGCAAGGCGTTCGACGGCGAGATCGGTGAAGCCGGTCGGGAAGTCGGCCACGATGAGGACGTGGTACTTCTCGGCGATCGCGCCGGCCCGCTCGTTGTAGTCGGTAATCGTGCGGTACTCGTTGCGCAGGTAGGTCTGGATGACCTTCTCCATGTGCTCGCCGATCGCGGCGAGCTGCTTCTCGATCTGCGCGGGCTGGGTCCAGATGCGGCCGTTGACGAGCGAGTCCTCGTAGTCGGCCAGGTGCATGAGGCCCGCGAAGTTCTGCCCCAGCGCGACCGGGTCGACGATCGTGAATCGGAGCTTGCCCGGCGGGGACGAGGTGAGCAGGCGCAGCATGACGTTGGTCATCGCGGCGGCCGGCCCCTCGCGGGCGGGGCCCTGGGTCTCGAACAGCAGCGAGCCCTGGTCCGGGAAGGTCAGGAGCAGCGGCGACTCGACGCCCGACGCGCGGATCGTCCCGAAGGGCGCCGCGTGGGCGAAGTCCGCCGGCGGGCTCCACTGCCCCCACCCCGCGTCCGACCAGTCGGGGAAGCGCGCGCGGGCGGCCGCGGCCGCCGCGGCGAGGGCGTCGCGCACGGGCGCCAGCGCGCCCTCGCGCTCCGCCTCCATCGCCGCGCGGTCCGCCCTGCGGCCGCGATCGAGATCGGCGAGGGCCGTCTCGTGCGCCTTCGTCAGTCGTTCCCGCTCGCGGCGGACGTCCTCCTCCCGGCCGGCGACGGTGCGCGGCAGCGCCTCCTGGAGCCAGCGCGCTGCGCGCGCGTGGAGCGACTCGTTGCGGCGAAGCGCGCGCTCCATCTTGTCGCGAAGGGCGCGGGGACCGAACATCCGCCACGAATCGGCCTTCTCCGTCGCCGCCTGCCACTCGCGGTCGAGGTCCGCGCGGAGCGCCTCGTACGTCTTCTCGATGCGCTCGCGCCGGAGGTAGCGCTCCATCGCCGCCTTCTCGGTGCAGACGTCGTGCAGCTTGGCGGCCATCGCCATCTCGTCGGCGATGCGGCGCACCGCCGGCGCCAGGCGGCGCACCCCCAGCGCGCGCAGTCCAGCGCCGAGGCCGAGGAGGACCGCGGCCGACACCCCCGCGCCGAGCGGCCACGCCGGCGGGAGACGGGCGATCGCGAAGGCGGCGGCGGCGAGACCATGCACGAGGAGGACGACGATCGCGAGACCGCCCGGCGGCACCGGGCCGAAGAGGCGAAGCCAGACCGAGGCTCGCGCGCGATCGAGGGTGGCCGACGCCTCCGCCACATGCGCCTCGATCTGCTCGAGGAGGCGGGCGGCGGGCTGGGTGAGGTCGAGCGCGGAGGGGTCGACCGGCTGGAGCGTGCGGGCCATCAGGCTGCGGTAGCCCTGGAACGAGCGGCCGGTCCGCGTCGTCAGGGCGGTCAGCCCGGCGTAGTGCCGGCCCAGCGCGCCGGTGATCGCGGCGTAGGCGGCGTCGACCTCGGCGAGCTCGCGGGGACACGCCGCATCGAGTTCCTCCCGCCGCGTCTGGATCCGCTGCTTGCTCGTGCCCTCGGCGGACTCGACGCTCCCGGTCCGCTGCGTACGGCTGGAGAGGAGCGCCTCGCGGATCGCCGACGCGCGGGCCTCCGCGCGGCGTCCGGCCGCGACCAGGCGCTCGCGGTGCGCGGCCTCGGCCTGCTCGCGCACGGCGGCGAGGCGCGCGTCGAGCGACTCGACGGCCTGACGGAACGCGAGCTGTTCGCGCTGGACGGCGGCGCGGTGCTTCTCGTCGCGCTTCCGCTCCCGCTCGGCGGAGTCGCGGGCGATGCGGTCGAGATCGCCCATCCACCCGAGCACCTGGCTGACCCCCGCGAGCTTATTCACAATCCCGTCCGATCTTGCGAAGGAGTTCGTCCAGCTCCTGCATGGCGCCGACGGCG
The DNA here is from genome assembly GCA_016873715.1 of Lentisphaerota bacterium. Classification (GTDB taxonomy): domain Bacteria; phylum Verrucomicrobiota; class Kiritimatiellia; order PWTM01; family PWTM01; genus VGWF01. Next base: position 4,168 of record VGWF01000133.1, read on the forward strand.
GCGCCGGCACAGGCGCGGATCACATCCACGGTCTGCTTCTCGAACGCCGCGCCCCTGGCGTCGAGCCACGTGGCGCGCGTCTGCTCCCAGTGCCGCATCAGGTCGGCGGTGAGCGCCGCCAGCCGCCCGCTCGGTCCCTGGAGGCTCATGGCGGGGCTCCCTCCGCGGACGCGGCGTCGTCCGCATCCCCGGCGTCGGCGGACGCGGGAACCGCGCCGGTCGCGCGCACCGGCGCCAGGCCCGCGTAATCGCCGAGCGTGCGCGCGATCTGCGCGAGTTGGGCGATGGAGCGGGCGACGTCGCCGGCCAGGAGCTTGGCCATCGCGTCCAGTTCCCGCGCGAGCGGATCGATCCGGCCGTCGCAGGCCAGCCCCCACTTCTTCACGACGGCCAGCTTCTCCTCGGCCTCCCGAAGCGCGTGGCGCGCCCGCTTGTAGGCAACCTCGCGGGAGCCCGTGGTGCGCTGGTCGAGCAGGCGGGAGGCGAACCACGCCTGCCGAGCCTCCTCGAAGGCCTGGCCGCGGGCGCGCACCTCCATCTGCCAGTGCGGCTTCCGGTCGTGGCGGACCCAGTCCTTGAACCGCTGGATCGCGGTCCCGGCCTCGTCGAGCGCGGCGCAGGCCTTCTCGCGGTAGGCGACGAGCCCGTTGCGGAAGGACTCGATCGCCTCGATCGATGTGATGTTCGCCCGGTCCTGCATGGTCGTCGCGCGCGTCCCGTCTCACCGCTGGTTGAGGTACTCCTCGATCCGCTGCGCCTTCCGGAGCAGGTACGGCGCGTGCCGTCCCGAAGCCTCCAGGAAGCGGCGGAGGGCCTTCATGCCGACCTTGAACTCCTCGGCGAACTTGTCGTGCTCCTGGTCCTCCCAGGTCTCCCCCAGCGAGGCGAACCGGGCCTGGAGGGCATTCATGCGGCCCTGGAGGTCGTCGTGGAACCGCTTGAGTTCGTTGGCGAAGTTCCGGACGTGCTCCGGATCCATGATCGCTTTCGGCATATCCGTTTCCTGTGCCCGGGACGGGCGGTTGCCCGTGCCCCGCGATGCGGCGCGCCCGGTGGTCCCAGAGTGCCAGAAGGGCCGGGGGCGGACAAGCGGATGTCACCGGAGGCCGAGCGACGCGCCGATGCGCAGGACCGCGTCGCGGCGCAGGACCGGACCGGGGGCCGCGGCGTCTGCGCCGGGGAACAGCGTCGCGAAGGCCTCGGCCTCGAGGATCGCCCCGGTCGACTCCGCCGCCGCGACGGTGAGGGCCACGGCATTCGGATCCGACCGCCCGGCGCGGATCTCCGCGAGCGCGTCCGCCCACGCGCGGGCGGTGGCGGCCTTGAGCGGCTCGTCCATCCGCGCGTTGTAGTCGTGGAAGAACCCGCGCGTCGCGAGGACCTGCGCCGCCGGGATCCACGGTTCCGGACCGAGCGGATGGACGTCGTTGAAGAAACTCACGACGTGCCGGCGTCCGGCGAGCGTGCGGACCAGGAGGTCCGGGTCGAGCCGGCCGGGAACCGTCCCCTCGCGCTTCGCGAGCGCCGCCGCGAAGCCCGCGGCCTCGCCCGTCTGCATCCACACCGGCTCGAGGCGCACGCTGCCCCACGCGACGTGGGTCGCGCCCATGCAGACGGGCACGAGCAGGTTGTCCACGCCCTGCGGCAGGAGCGTGCGGTACGGCACCTGCGCCGGGCGCGACTCCTCCGTGAGGATCAGCTTCCCGTCGTAGCGGTAGCCGGGGCGCGAGTCCGTCGTGCACGAATGCGAGTCCATGTACCAGTCGGTGATGGCGACGCTGTCGGGATGGACCGGCGTCCGCCCGAGCCCCGGCGCGAGCGAACCGTCGTGCTCGGTGAACATGCGGCGGGCGGTGATGCGGCGCGCCTCGCGGACGTACATCTCGTACGGGAGGTGGCCGTTGTCCGGGAACTCGTCCGCCGGAAGACCCCACCTCCGGTGCTCGGCCCGTTGGGCGGCCGGGACGGACTCGTCGTTCTGGAGGAACCACATCAGCCCGAGCGCGAAGTCCAGGTGCCGCCGGATGATGGGCTCCCGGCCCGCCCAGTCGGCCTCCGGATAGCCGTGGTTCTCGCCGGGCAGGATCGGGCTGTTCACGTGCGACTTGCGGTTGGGCCCGGCGTTGGACGCGATGGACTTCCGCCCGTAGTCGACATACTCCTCGCGGCGGTAGTTCGCCGGCTTGGGAAACGGGACGCGATTCGAGGGATCGCACGTCGTGCAGAACCGGAAGTTGTAGGCCTGGACGGCGCCGTCGGCCGTGAACGGGCTCGTCGGGTCGACGCTGCCCTGGCGGGATCCGTACGAGCGGATGTTCAGCCCCTCGCGCACCACGCCCGCCGCCGGGCGGTGGTCGATGGCGCAGAAGACCTTCCCGGCGTGCGGCTCGCCGAATTCGTCGCGCGCCTCGCGGCCGACGCGGTACGGCACGCGCGCCAGCGGAAGAAGGTCGCCCTCGTAGGTCGCATCGGCGAACATCGCGCCTCGAACGCGGATCTCATCCCTGCCGCCGGTCGCGCGCAGCGTCACGCCGCGGAGCCTCGCGCCGTCGCGGTCGGCCGCCACGGGATGGTGGCCCAGGAGGAGCGTCACGCCGGTCTCCGCGGCCACGAGCCGGTTGAACTCGCGCTCGGCGACGTGCGGCTCGACCCAGCCGATCGGGTAGTGCTCGTGCGTGAAGCGCATCGTCTGGTGGTCCCGCGAGCCCTCGCCGAACGTCCGGATGGTGTGGCGCTCGATGACGCCGAGGAGTTCGGTGAACAGCGGCGCGCGGGGACCGCCGTAGAGCGCGTCCCACTGCATCAGCCCGTTCGCCATCATCCCGCCGATGTGGCCGTTGTGCTGGACCAGCAGCGCGGAGCACCCCTCGCGCGCGGCGCGCACGGCGCACGCGACGCCGCCCGGCGTGCCGCCGACGACGACCAGGTCGAACGAACGGCCGTCGACCTCGGCTGCCTTCGCCGCCCGGGCCAGGCGCACGGGCTCGCGCGCCGCCGCGGGCGACGGGGCGGACGGCACCGCGTTCGTGCGCCCGAGCGGCGAAAGGGCGACGGCCGCGGCCATGCGCCGGCGCGCCTCGTCGGTCGCGGCCGCGGCCGCCGCGGGCGGGACCCCGCCGAAGTGCTCGGGGAAATCGGCGGCGTACCGTTTCAGCAGCGCGTCGGTGTCGGACGGGACGATGTACATCTTCCCGCGGATCCGCCGGGTCCCGCCCGGCTCCAGCCCGCCGAGACGGAAATCCGAGTGCAGGCAGCGGGCGACGCCCTGGAAGAGTTCCTGGTAGGGCTCCCACGCGGTGGCCCAGACGAGCGACTCGTCGCCGCTGTAGCAGCCGATGAGGCCGTTGTCCGGCACGCGCGGGTTGAGCGGGCGCGGGTTGACGTCGGTCCGCGGCACGCGGGCGGGGCACCAGACCTGGCCCGGCGTGTAGCGCGCCTCCGTGGCCCAGTCCGGCGTCGGCATCCGCTGCAGCTTCCCGCCGACGAAGACGAAGCACTTCGGCAGGTAGTCGTCGATCGAGGCGCCGTTCTCGCCGACGCCGGTGAAGGCGCCGAGCCGCGGACAGGCCTGCGCCCAGTGCGCCTCGGACCGGACGGTCCCCGGGTTGTGCGCGGTCAGTTGGAAGTCGATCTCATCCGCCTTCGCCTCGATGCGGTGGTTGACGGTCACCCCGTCCGCGAGCGTGCAGCGCAGCTTCAGGATCCGCCCGTCGGGGCTTCGGGCGAGGGTCTCGGTCCGGTGCGGGATCACGGTGTGGCCCGTCCAGTCGGCGTCCGTCGAGCCCGCGCGGCAGTAGGCCTCGAGGTAATTGACCCGGAGTTCGCCGCCCGGCAGGCGCGCGCCGCGGATGACCAGCCAGTTGTTCGTCCGCTCGAGCGTGAGCGGCGGCTGCACGGCGGCGCCGCCGGGTGCGGCCGGCGTCCCGGGGGCGGCGCCCAGGAGCAGGGCGACCCCTACTCGGCGCAGGGCGGGGTTCATGAGCGGACGATGTCAAACCCGGCCGCGCGGGTCGAGCCCCGACACGCAGCACGAAGCGCAGCGCATCCGGTTCCTGCCGAAATCGAGCCATGGGCGCGGAGTCCCCTGGATCACCCTTCCATCGCCGAGGACGGCCGACCACGGCCGAGCGAGCCTCGAAACAAGGCGAAGGCGTCGCGCGACGCGCTTGCGCGGGCGGGGCGGGCTGGCGTACTCTGCGCGGGTTTCCCGCGGAGACGGAGCGAGCATGAGCGATTCCAAACCGCCGGCCGGGGGCGTCCAGATGGACGTCGCCTACGTCGCGCATCTGGCCCGGCTGCACCTGACGCCGGAGGAGACCTCCCGGCTGCAGGCGCAGCTCGACCAGGTCCTCGAGTACGTCAACCAGCTGCGCGAACTGGACGTGCGCGACGTCGAGCCGACGGCCCACGCGATGCCGGTGCAGAACGTGTTCCGCGACGACGAGCCCCGCGAGGGCCTCGCCCATGACGCGGCGCTGGCCAACGCGCCCGCCGCCCGCAACGGCCTCTTCATCGTCCCGAAGATCCTCGAATGAGCGCGCCCCTCCCCGCCGATCCGGCCCGCTGGACCCTGTGCGAGGCGCGCGACGCGCTGCGGCGCGGCGAGACGTCGTCCGTCGCCCTCGTCACCGCGCTGCTGGAGGCGGTCGGCCGCCGCAACCGCGACCTCGGCTGCTACCTCTCCGTCGACCGCGACGACGCGCTGGCGCAGGCGCGGGCCGCCGACGACCGCCGCGCGCGCGGCGGGTCCGCCCCGCTCCTCGGCGTGCCGGTGAGCGTGAAGGACATCCTCAACACGCGCGGCCAGCCGTGCACCTGCGGATCGCGGATCCTCGAGTCCTACCGGGCGCCCTACGACGCCACCGCGATCGCGCGCCTGCGCGGCGCCGGCGCGGTGATCTTCGGCCGCTGCAACATGGACGAGTTCGCGATGGGCTCGAGCACCGAGAACTCCGCCTTCGGCCCGGCGCGCAATCCGTGGGACCCCGCGCGCGTCCCGGGCGGATCGAGCGGCGGCTCGGCCGCGGCGGTCGCGGCGGACCTCGCCCTCGCGGCGCTCGGCACGGACACCGGCGGCTCGGTGCGCCAACCCGCGTCGTTCTGCGGTTGCGTCGGGCTCAAGCCGACGTACGGGCGGATCTCGCGCTACGGGCTCGTCGCGTACGCATCGTCGCTCGACCAGATCGGCCCGGTCACCAAGCGCGTGCGCGACGCGGCCGCGCTGCTGGGCGTGCTCGCGGGACGCGACCCGATGGACTCGACCTCGGTCGACGTGGCCGTGCCCGACTACGAGGCCGCCCTCGCCGGCGGCGACGGCGGGCTTCGCGGGATGCGGCTCGGGCTGCCCCGCGAGTACTTCATCGACGGCATGGACCCGGGCGTCGAGGCGGCGGTCCGCGCGGCGGTCGGCCGCTGCCGCGACCTCGGCGCCGAGATCGTCGACGTCAGCCTGCCGCACACGAAGTACGCCGTCGCCACCTACTACGTGATCGCGACGGCCGAGGCCTCGGCCAACCTGGCCCGCTTCGACGGCGTCCGCTACGGGCTGCGCGTCGCCGGCGACGACCCGATCGACCAGTACGGCCGCACGCGCGCGGCCGGCTTCGGCGCCGAGGTCCCACGCCGCATCATCCTCGGCACCTACGTGCTCTCCAGCGGCTACTACGACGCCTACTACCTGCAGGCGCAGAAGGTCCGCACGCTGATCCGCCGCGACTTCGAGCAGGCGTTCGCCCGGTGCGACGCGATCGTCTCGCCCGTCGCGCCGACCGCGGCGTACCGCCTCGGCGAGAACGTCGACGACCCCCTCAAGATGTACCTCGGCGACATCTTCACCGTGCCGCTCAACCTGGCCGGCATCTGCGGCATCTCCGTGCCCTGCGGCTTCACGCCGGAGCGCATGCCCGTGGGACTTCAGATCGTCGGCCCCGCCTTCCGCGAGGAGGCGGTGCTGCGCGCGGCGCACGCCTACGAGCAGGCGTCGGACTGGACGGCGCAGCGGCCGGACGCCCGGGCCGGGGGGGCCCTGCCGTGAACTACGTCGCCACCATCGGACTCGAGACCCACGTCCAGCTCCGGACGAGGTCGAAGATCTTCTGCGGCTGCTCCACCGCCTTCGGCGCGGAGCCGAACACGCACGTGTGCCCCGTCTGCCTCGGCCTGCCCGGCGCGATGCCCGTCCTCAACCGGGAGGCCGTCCGGCTGACCGTGATCAGCGGCCTGCTGCTGGGCTGCCGGATCAACGGGAGCAGCAAGTTCGACCGCAAGAACTACTACTACCCGGACATGCCGAAGAACTACCAGATCTCCCAGTACGACCGCCCGCTGTGCCTCGGCGGCGGGGTGGAGATCCGGACGGGGGCCGGGCCGAAGACCGTCCACCTCACGCGGATCCACCTCGAGGAGGACGTCGCGAAGAACCTGCACTTCGACCGGTCGAGCGGCATCGATTTCAACCGCGCCGGCACGCCGCTGATGGAGATCGTGACCGAGCCCGACCTGTCCACCGCCGACGAGGCCTTCGAGTACCTGCAGGCGCTCAAGCAGATCCTGCTGTACGGCGGCGTCAGCGACTGCAACCTCGAGGAGGGCAACGTCCGGTGCGATCTCAACGTCAGCGTGCGGCCGGAGGGCTCCCCCACGCTCGGCGTGAAGGTCGAGATCAAGAACATGAACACGTTCAAGGGCGTCCACCGCGCCCTGACGTACGAGATCCGCCGCCAGATCGACGTGAAGCTGCGCGGCGGCTCGCTGGTCCAGGAGACGCGCCGCTGGGACGACGAGGCGGGCGTGACCGAGTCGATGCGCACGAAGGAGCAGGCGCACGACTACCGCTACTTCCCCGAGCCGGACCTGATGCCCGTCGTGCTGGACGAGGCGACGATCGAGGCCTGGCGCGCGACGCTGCCGGAGCTTCCCGCTGCACGCTGCGAACGGTTCGTGCGCGAGTACGGGCTGCCGGAGTACGACGCGGGCGTGCTGACGGCCGACAAGGCCCTCGCCGATTTCTTCGAATCCGCCGCGAAGGCCTCGGGCAACTTCAAGGCCGTCTCGAACTGGATCATGACCGACGTGATGCGCGTGCTGTCGGAGCGGGGCGTGGCGATCGCGTCGCTCCCCCTCACCGCCGCCGCGCTCGCGGGGCTCGTCGCGCTGGTCGACCGCAAGACCGTCAACATGCCGACCGCGAAGGAGGTCTTCGCGGAACTGATCGACAAGGGTGGCGACCCCGACGAGATCGTGAAGCGGCGCGGCCTCGGCCAGGTCAGCGACGCGGGCGCCATCGAAGGCTTCGCCGACCAGGCCATAGCCGCACATCCGGGTCCGGCCGCGGAGTTCCGCGCCGGCAAGGCCCCGGCGCTGCAGTTCCTGATCGGCCAGGTCATGAAGCTCAGCCGCGGCAAGGCCAACCCGCAGCTTGCCGCCGATGTCCTCCGCCGCAGGCTCGGCGGCGGAACCTGATCCCCGTCGCGTCGCCGCCGCCGCACGATGGCGCGGCGGCGCCGGGTCACCCGGCCGAATCCCCTTCCTCCCGCGCTTCGGCGTCCGTTCGTTCTGTTGCATGAAATGTAACGATCGTTACATTTCATGCAACATGGATGGAGCCGATCAGGCGCGACCGGATGGTCCGGGTCCATGCCTGGTGAAGGCGGAAGACCTTGCGCCCCGCGTAGCCGGCCGGCCAGAGCGACGAGGGCAGCAGCGGGTCACCGTCCATGGCGACGCGATACGCGCAGAGTTCCTCCCGGGCCAGCGTCACGATCTCGTCCGCCGTGGGCGACGCTCCGGCGAGACGCTTCATGACCGCGGTCGTCTGGTCCAGGAACCAGCCGTGTCGTTCGGAGATCCCGCGCCAGTCCCATGCCCGGAGGACGATGTCGTCGGAGGCGCGTCCAAGCACCGTCCGCGCCTCGAACAGGAACGACTGGAAGTCGACCCGCACCGATTGAACCCAGTCGTCGTACTCGGGCCGGATGTCCCGCGGACTCACCCAGGCGCTCTTCTGCAAGCACCCCATCCGCAGCCTTTTCAGATACCTACGCAGGTGGTCGCGCATGCCCCGGTCGGACTCCGGGATGTCGTAGATGAGCACGCTCCAGATGCCGCCCCACCGCTGCCTCCAGAGGCGCTCCGGCCGGAGGATATCCTCGGGCTCATACGCGTCCG
>VGWF01000134.1 GCA_016873715.1 Lentisphaerota bacterium
GCCAGGGTGCCGTAGCGTTCGCGCACGTGCCCCAGGGAGGCCTCGTGGTGCCGGCGCAGGATCTCATGGTTCCACGCGGGCGCGGACGGCGCGTGGGCGCCGAAGAGCGGGAAGAAGGTGCAGTACTGCTCGTGGTGCGCCATGTAGGGCATCTTGAGCGCGTCGCCGGTGACGCGGTGGTTGTAGAGGCCCATGCCGGCGGCGGCCGCGAGGACCGTGGCGGCGATCGCGGCGACCGCGCGGACGCCGACCCGGCGCTGCATCGCGCGGACCGCGACGAGAAGGCACGCGGGGATCGCGGTCACGAGTCCCTCGAAGGGCCGCGAGTTCGCGAGCACCGCGAGGCCGAGGCCGAACAGGAGGCCCGGCGCGGCCCCGCCGCCGCGGAGCAGGCGCGGGAGGGCGCCGTAGACGAGCGCGCCGCCCGCCGCGGCGACGCCCCCGCCCCAGTAGGACTGGCTCCAGTAGCCGATCACGCCGCCGCCGTACTCGCGGCCGAGGAGCACGTACTGTCCCACCGCCAGCAGCGCCCCGATCCACGCCCACGGGCCCGGCAGCCAGGCGCGCAGCATCCACGCGAACGCGGCGGCCATTGCGGCGACGCCGAGCCACACGCCGATCGCGGGGTGGCCGAGCCGCTGGCCGGCGGCGAGGGAGAGGCCCTGCGCGGGCGGGTACATCGACTGGTACGTCGGCCGGTGGATGACGTAGAGCGTCTCGAAATGCCGCCAGCAGGGGTGCGTCGGATTGGTCATCCGCCCGTGCGCGAAGGTGTCCCCGGCGAGGAGGTAGCTGAACTCGTCGTGCACGCGCGGCACCGGGAGGCCGCTCAGCCCCGCCGCCGCGGCGGCGAGCGCGAACGCAAGGCCCGCGGCCAGCAGCGGCGCGAGCGCCGGGCGGCCGGCCGGAAGGCGCAGGCGGCGCAGCCACGGGGGCGGGCGGGGACGGCTCATGCGCGCGCCTCCGCCGCCGCGGGACGTGCGCGCCGCCAGAGGACGACCAGCGCCGCCAGCGGGACAAGCGCGGCCGCCTCGTGGAGGAGCCGCGGGCCGGTCGTCCGCAGCAGCAGGAAGACCGCGGCGCCGGCCAGCAGCGCCGCGAGGAACTCCGCCGCGTCGCGGGCCCGGAGAAGACCGAGGTGCCGCTGCGCGAAGCCGACCGTGCCCGCCGCGACCGCGGCCTTCGTCAGCAGGAGCGCGCCGACGCTTCCCGCCAGCGGCTGGCGCGGGATCCATGCGGCGCACAGCACGAGGTTGAGCGCCAACCCCGCGGCGCAGACGACCAGCAGCCGCCGCTCGCGGCCGAGCCCCATCATCACGTACGCCGCGAGGTTGTGCGCGAAGCCGATCGCCACGCTCGCGGCCAGCCAGCGCTGCATCCACACCGCCTCGCCATACGCGCCGCCGTACAGCAGCGGGAGGAGGCGGTCGCTCTCGACGGCCAGGCCGTAGACGAGCACGGCGGCCGGGACCAGCAGCCAGCGGGCGGTGTCCTGCACGAGCGCGCGCGCCGCGGCGCGGTCCGTCGCCAGCAGCCGCGCGAGCGCCGGGAACAGGGAGCGCGCCAGCAGGAGGCCGCAGACGAAGCTCGTGACGCCGTCGACGATCTGCCACGTCGCGCCGTACTGGGCCACGGCCTCGGCGCCGGCCGCGCGGCGGAGGAAGAAGAGGTTCGCCTTGTTGTAGACGATCGCCGCCAGTTCGATCAGCGCGAAGACGAGTCCGCCGCCCAGCGTGGCGACGAGGGGGACGTCCGCCGCCGCCGCATCCCCCCGCGCCGGCCGCAGGAGCCACGCGGCGCCCGCGAGCGCGACGACCGACTCGACCGGCTTGAACAGCGCGAGGAGCACCGGGGGCCACCCGGCCGCGAGCGCGGCGAGCCCGTAGCCGAAGCCCGCCGCGGCGGCGATGCCGCGGATGACCGCCTCGCCGCGTTGCCGCCCGTGCCACTGGCCGAGGGTGAAGTAGGTGCTCGTGAGGGCCTCGAGCCCGACGCCCGCGGCGAGGAGCAGCACCACGGAGCGGAGCGGCAGGTCGTAGCTCTGGAGCAGCACGAAGGCGAAGGCCACGCAACCGCCCAGCGCAAGCAGGAGCGACTTGGCGGCGAGGATGCCGCGCACGATGCCCGCCTCGGCGTCCGGCGTCCGCGCGAGCCGGCAGACCGCGTGCTGGTTGAGCCCGAACTCGGCGAAGAGGAGCAGGATCTGTCCGAGGCCGAACGCGAGGACGAAGTCGCCGTAGGCCGCCATCTGGCGCCGCGCGAGGACGATCAGGAAGACGGCCTGCAGGAGTTCGCGGAACCCGTGCGCCGCCGCGAGGACGCCGAACCGCTTCGCGATGCCGCGGAGACCCGGGCGGGCGGTGGAGGCGTCAGCCATGATCCGCCTCCGGGCGCGTCGCGAGCAGATCGAGGAAGCGGCGGCAGTTGGTCGCGAGGTCGAAGTGGCGCCGCACCCACTCGCGTCCGCGCGCCGCCATCGCGAGCGCCTCGTCGGGCCGGGCGGCGAGGTCGCGGATCGCGGCGGCCAGCGCGGCATCATCGCCGGGAGGCACGAGGAGGCCCGTTTCGCGGTGGCGGACGAGTTCGCGCACCGCGCCGACGTCGCTGGCAATGACGGGCAGCCCGTGGAGCATGGCCTCCATCACGACGTTGGGGATGCCGTCCCGGTCGCCGGCGGCATCGACGACGCTCGGCAGCAGGAAGATGTCGCCGTCGAGATGACACGATCCGGAACCCTCGCGGGGCATCCAGCCCGGAAAGCGGACGCGGTCGCCGAGCCCGAGGGCGCTCGCGCGACGGCGGAGACTCCTCGCGCCGGGGCCGGCCCCGGCGAGGGTCAGGCGGAAGTCGACGCGTTCGGCGGCCAGCCGCGCGGCCGCGTCGAGGGCGTGGACGAATCCCTTCTTGGGGACGAAGCGTCCCATGGCCAGCAGGCGGAGTCCGGGCCGGTCGAAGGGGCGGGCGGCGGGGAAGCGCGAGGGATCCTGACCGTTGCGGACGACCTGCACGCGGCCGGCGTGAGGCCCGGCCTCGGCCCTCAGGTGGCCGGCGAAGGTCTCGCTGGTGCTGCGGACGAAGGCGCTGTCGCGGATCTTCGCGGGGAGGGCGCCGTCGGGCGGGAAGATGTCGCCCGCCCATGCGGTGAAGCTGAAGGGGATGCCGCTCAGCCGCGAGGCGACCCAGGCCGCGGTGGCCGGTCCGCTGGCCCAGCAGGCGTGCAGGTGCGTGACGCCCCGTTCGCGCGCGAGGCGGGCGAGATGGAAGCCGCACAGGAAGGCCCACGCGTTCTCGCCGGCCATCTCCAGGTCGGGCCAGCGGTGCCAGGGCACGGTACCCCAAAGCCGCCGCGCGGAGGGGTCCGTCGCGGCCGCGCGGGCGGCGTCCCGCGCGATCCGGCCGAGGGCGCGGATGCCGAGGCGGTGGACGGGGATGCCGCCGTCGCCCGCGGCGGGTTCGGGAAACGGCCCGGGGTGCCGGCCGTAGAGCGAGATCACGGACATCGGAACGCCCCAGCGCCGGAGGAGCGACAGTTCGTCGAAGAGAAAGGTCTCCGACGGCTTCGGAAACCAGTGGAGCAGGAAGGCGGTGTGCCCGTCCGGTGCGGCGGACGCGGGGGAGGGCGGGGCGTCGGGCATGACGGCGCGCCGATCACCCGAACCGGTCGGCGGACTCATGGCGTCGTACGGCATCCTCTCGCGGCCTCATGCGGCGAAGCGTACGCTTCCGCGGCGCCCGCGGTCAAGGCGCCGGCGGCCGCCTCGGCATCGGCGGTTGACTCGCCACCATCACCGACGCACTCTCCCGGACGGAACGACGCCGCCGTCGAACGGGAAGAGGACGAAGGATGACCGGTGCAGGAGAGATCGGGGCCGGAGGGGTCAGGCATGAAGGCAGGAAATACGGACTCGACCCCATCGGCGCAGCCCCTCGGCTCCCCGTCACTCCGCGCCATGCCATCGGGAGCCATGCCATGACACGCATCCTGCGGTCGCTCGCCCTGCTGCTCGCCGCTCTTCCCGCCGCCGCCGGACCCGAGGCCGTGCGTGACGATGCCGCGTGGCTGCGGGAGAAGGGGACGCTGGTCTTCCACGACGCCTTCGAGCGCGAGGAGGACGGCAACCTCGCGAAGGCGATCGGCAACGGATGGAACAGCGCCACCGCCGCCCGCGTCCCGCACATCAAGATGGCCGACCTCGACGGCGGCATCCTGAAGGTCGCCAGCGCGTCCGTGGAGGCGAAGCACGCGGCGCACATCCACCACGAGGCCGGCTTCGCGGACGGCGGCGCGGTCGTGCGCTTCCGGTTCCCGGGCCTCTCGAAGGGCGAGTCGCTCCAGCTCGGCTTCGTCGACCGCGAGACGCAGGGGATCCACGCGGGCCATCTGTGCTACGGGATCCTCTCGCAGAGCGGCGTCACGCTGATCGACCACAAGACCGGCGTGATGAACCTCGAGATCCGCAAGCGGCGCGAGGAGCTCGCCGCGCGCAAGGAGAAGCTCCCGGCGGACCTCGACGCGCTGCTCAAGACGAAGCAGACGAACGTCGCGTGGAAGGCCGACACCGAGTGGCACGAGATCGCGCTCGTCACCGAGGGCGACGAGATGCGTCTCAGCGTCGACGGCCGACTCGTCGCCCGCCACCGATCCGAGGGCTTCGCGCACCCGGTGAAGCGCTGGTTCAGCTTCCTCATTCCCAACACGGTCTGGATCGACGACGTGAAGATCTGGCGGGTCCGGTAAGGGGCTGCGGCTGAGTTCTGGGTCTCGGGATTACGGTCACGATTATGATTAGGATCAGGATGGGAAACGCGGGGGCGACGGTACTCGGTCCTTTCCCTACGGCGTCCTGCTCCTACTCGTAATCGTAATCCGCGCCCCCGACTTGCGCCCCCGGTCCGACACGATGCCGGCCAAGGCGCCCTCCACCCTTCGGTTGTCCCGATTCGGTTGTCATGACACTATGGAAAGGCCGACCAATCGCAAGCGGAGGAGCAGGCCCATGAAACGTCCAAGCCTTGGAAGTACGGGTCGCCGGGGTTTCCAACCCTTGGAAACCCTGTGCGCGGCGGTGCTCGCGGCGTGCGCGGCGGAGGCCGGGGGCGCGCCGGCGGTTCTCGTCGAGGCCGAGGGCATCGCGGACCACGGCGGATGGGTCGTCGATCCGCAGTTCATGGACCAGATGGGCTCGCCGTACCTGCTCGCGCACGGGCTTGGACGGCCGGTCGCCGACGCGTCCACGGAGGTCGAGGTCCCGATGGCCGGCGCGTGGCGCGTGTGGGTCCGCACGATGGACTGGGTCGCGCTCTGGAAGGCGCCGGGCGCGCCGGGGCGGTTCCAGGTGCTCGTGAACGGGCGTCCGCTCGACGCGACCTTCGGCGCCGTGGGCGCGGACTGGCACTGGCACGATGGCGGCACGGTCCAGCTTCCCGCGGGCCGTGTGCGGCTCGCGCTGCATGACCTGACCGGCTTCGAGGGCCGGTGCGACGCGGTACTGCTCGCGCGCGACCCCGCGTTCGTCCCGCCCAGCCGCGATCCGGAGATGGCCGCGCTCCGGCGCGCGTGCCTGGGCCTGCCCGAGGCGCCCGAGACAGCCGGCGAGTTCGACCTCGTTGTCACCGGCGGCGGGATCGCCGGCACCTGCGCGGCGATCGCGGCGGCGCGGCTCGGGCTGACGGTGGCGCTCGTCCAGGACCGGCCGGTGCTCGGCGGCAACAACAGTTCCGAGGTCCGCGTGTGGCTCCAGGGCGCGCGCAACAAGGCGCCGTGGCCCCGGATCGGCGACGTGGTCGCGGAGCTCGAACAGGCGCGGCACGCGCACTACGGGCCCTCGAACACCGCTGACCTCTACGAGGACGAGAAGAAGCTCGAGGTCGCGCGCGCGGAGCCGAACCTGCGGCTGTTCCTCGAGCACCGCGCGAACGGCGTCGAGAAGGACGGCGCGGCGATCCGCGCGGTCGTGGCGCAGGAGATCCGGACCGGCCGCCGCGTGCGGATCGCCGGGCGCTGGTTCGCCGACTGCACGGGTGATGCGGCCGTCGGTGCGCTCGCCGGCGCCGACGTCGAGGTGGAGCCGAAGGGCCGCATGGGGCCGTGCAACCTGTGGAACGTGATCGAGACGCCGTCGCCGCAGGACTTCCCGCGCTGCCCGTGGGCGCTGGATCTCTCCGACAAGCCGTTCCCCGGACGCAGCCCGACGAAGCCCGACCCGAACAAACTTGGCGGCTGGTACTGGGAGAGCGGGTTCGACCGCGACCCGATCGCGGAGATGGAGTACGTGCGCGACTGGAACTTCCGCGCGATGTACGGCGCGTGGGACGCGCTCAAGAACGTCGACCGCGTGTTTCCGAACCACAGGCTGAACTGGTCCGCGCACATCCTCGGCAAGCGCGAATCGCGGCGGCTGCTGGGCGACGTCATCCTGGACTTCGAGGACCTGAAAACCGACCGGCAGTTCCCCGACGGCTGCGCGCCGACCGGCTGGAGCAACGACCTGCACCTGCCCGACCCGAAGTACGAGAAGGGGTTCGAGGGCGACGCCTTCATCTCCAAGGCGCACTTCGGCGAGTTCCCGGCCAACCGCGAGCGCCGGCCGTTCTGGATCCCGTACCGCTGCCTCTACTCCCGCAACGTGCCGAACCTCTTCATGGCCGGACGCAACATCAGCGTGCGGCACAACGCGCTCGGCGCGGTGCGCGTGATGCGCACCGGCGGCTGCATGGGCGAGATCGTCGGCATGGCGGCGAGCCTCTGCAAGAAGCACGGCGCGATGCCGCGCGACGTCCACTCGGACCTCCTCAGCGAGCTGCGCGACCTGATGGCGCGGGGCGTCGGCAAGCATCCGGGCGCGGCGCAGGAGTACGGGAACGGCGCCGAGCCGCAGCGTCGGCCGGCCGCGAAGGCTGTCGCCGCTGCGGCGCCCGCGTGGCTGGCGGCGGCCGGGACGAACCTCGCGCGCGCGGCGGCGGTGTCGGTCCCCGGGCTGGACGGTGCGCCCGATCCCGCGCCGCTGACCGACGGCCGGGCGGACCTGTCCGACAACGCCGGCCGCTGGGTGGCGAAGGGTCCGCTCCCGCACGCGATCGAGTTCGCGTGGACGGAGCCGCTGGCGCTCGGGGCCGCGCGGGTCATCTCGGGCTACGCGACGGACGGCGGCCTCGTGGCGCCGCTCGGCGCCTTCGCGCTCCAGCGGCACGACGGGACCGGCTGGAAGGACATTCCCGGCGCATCGGCCGCCGGCAACGGCGATGCGGCCTGGAGCGGCACCTTCGCCCCCGTCACCGCCTCGCGCGTGCGCCTGCTCGTCACCGGCGCCAAGGACTCCGCCTCGCGCATCTGGGAGATTGAGCTCTACGGACCGGTCCAGGGAAGCGGCGCGCCATGAGCGCGACCCTCGTGCCGGCGGACCGGATCGAGTCGCGGATCCTCCTGCTTCGCGGGCAGAAGGTGATGCTCGACCGCGACCTCGCCGTCCTCTACGGCATCCCGACCAAGGCGCTCAAGCAGGCCGTGCGCCGCAACCGGGACCGGTTCCCGGAGGACTTCATGTTCGTGCTTACGCTGCAGGAAGATGCGATTTTGAGGTCACAAACTGTGACCTCAAAACCAGAACGGCGCGGTGGTGCACGCTACGCATCCATGGCCTTCACGGAGCAGGGCGTGGCGTATCGCGTGCGAAGGCGCAACCGATCGTGAAGCGCCGCGAGGAGTGGATGGAATGAAGGATTTCTTTCGATCGGTGGCGCGGTGGGCGGGGCTGGCATTGCTGGTGACGGCGGCGCGGGCGGCCGCGGCACCGGCGCGGCCGAACATCGTGTTCATCTACGCGGATGACCTGGGGTACGGCGATCCGGCCTGCTACGGGCATCCGCACATCCTGACGCCCCACCTCGACCGCATGGCGCGGGAGGGGATCCTGTTCCGGGATTTCACCGTCGTGAACCCGGTCTGCTCCCCGAGCCGGACCGGCATCATGACGGGCCAGTTCCCGTCGCGCTGGGGCGTGCACCAGCACTTCGCCACGCACGAGCAGAACGTCGCGCGCGGCATGCCGGACTGGCTGGACCCCGCGGCGCCGCTGCTGTCGCGCATGCTGAAGGAGGCGGGCTACCGGACGGCCCACTACGGCAAGTGGCATCTCTCCGGTGGCGGGACCGACGGCGCGCCGCTGCCCGCGGCCTACGGGTTCGACGATGCGGCGGTCTGGACCGGCCCCGGCCGGCACGTCTTCGACGGCACCGACCGCCGGTCCGACGACCAGGCCGGCGCGGCGCACGACAAGGAGGCCGCGTCGTGGCTCAGCGTCGCGGCGACCGACCACGCGGTCCGGTTCATCCGCGAATCGAAGGGCGTCCCGTTCTACATCAACCTGTGGCTGCCCGAGGCGCACCACCTGGTCTCGGCGACCGACGAAGACAAGAAACCCTACCCGGACACGCCGGAACCGCAGCGCACCTACTACGCGGCCGTCACGCGGGCGGACCGCCAGGTCGGGCGCATTCTCGATGTCCTCGACGAACTCGGCCTGTCGACGAACACGCTGGTGATGTTCTCCAGCGACAACGGTCCCGAGAACAGCCATCCGAATCCCGGCCAGAAGTTCTACTACAGCGTCGGCAGCACCGGCGGTCTCCGCGGCCGCAAGCGCAGTCTCCTGCTCGGCGGCGTGAACGTGCCCTTCCTCGCGCGCTGGCCCGGAACGGTGCCGGCGGGCCGCGTGGACCGCGAGACCGCCCTCTCCGGCGTCGACGTGCTGCCGACCGTCCTCGCGGCGACCGGCGTCGCGGCGCCCGCGGGCTATGCCGGCGACGGGCAGGACATGCTCGCCGCGTTCCGGGGCGAGTCACAGCCTCGCGCGAAACCGCTCTTCTGGTGGTGGCAGGGAGGGCACGGCGGCGACGACTGGCCGGCCTTCGCCATGCGCGACGGCCCGTGGATGCTGGTCCTCGACGAGACGAAGCGGCGTGCGGAACTGCACCGGGTCGACGGCGACCGCGCCCAGGCGCGGAATCTCGCCGCGGAGGAGGGCCCGCGCGTCGAGCGGATGAAGGCCGCCATCGACGCGTGGTTCGCCGGCCTTCGAAAAGACATCGACCCGCGGCTGCAGGCGAGGGCGGAACCCCGGTCCGCCCGCGCCGCGCCGTCGACCGCCGGTGCGGACGCCACCCCCGGACCCGCGCCGGACCGGGCGCGCGCGTTCACCACGTGGGACAAGGACAAGGACGGCGTCCTCTCGCCGGCCGAATACAAGGCAGGGCTCTCGGACAAGACCCGTGCGGACCCACGCTTCCGCGCCTTCGACATGAATGGAGACGGCCGCCTCACGCGCGAGGAGTTCGTCGGCCCATCCGCTGCGCCGGAGACGCGATGAGGAAGCGCAGGGGAGAACGGGGCCGGGTGGGGCGTGCGCTGCTGCTGGCGGTGGTCGTGGCGGGGGCCGCGCCCGGGGCCACGACGGAGCGGAATGCGTGGTATCGCGATTCGCCCGTCAACCTGCACATCGACAACCACGGGGGGCTGGTGGGGAAGGGGCGGACGGCGGACGAGATCGCGGCGAAGCTGCGGGAACTGCCGGTCGACATCGTCCAGGTCTCGGCCTACGGCGCCGACGGCGCGATGATGACCTATCCAAGCTCGCTGCGCTCCCGCAGCGATCTCGAAGGATGGGACACGCTCGCGGTCTGGGGCGAGGCGGCGCGGAAGGCGGGCAAGCGCTTCCACGTCTACATCAACACGCGCGGGCTGATGTTGACGAAGTCGCACCCCGAGTGGACGCAGGTCGATGCCGCCGGCAGGGG
Organism: Lentisphaerota bacterium; assembly: GCA_016873715.1. Taxonomy (GTDB): domain Bacteria; phylum Verrucomicrobiota; class Kiritimatiellia; order PWTM01; family PWTM01; genus VGWF01. The sequence goes on from VGWF01000134.1 coordinate 9,793, forward strand.
GAAGGGGCGGAACGACGGTCTCGACGCCTGCCCGCGGCCGAGCGCGGACGGAACCGGATACCTGGAGGCCCTGCTGCTGCCGATGATCGGGGAGTTCATGACCCGTTACCGGCCGGACGGGGTCTGGGTCGATGGCGACCACGCCCGCACGCGCGCCTGCTATTGCCGGAACTGCCGCGCCGCGTGGACCGCGGCGTCCGGGAAAGCCGCGCCGCCGGCCGACGCGAAGGATCCCGACTGGCCGCGCTGGCTCGCGCTGGAGCAGGAGCGATACGACGAATACCGCCGCCGCATGGCGGAGGCCGTGCACCGCGTCAATCCGAAGGCCCTCTACACGAGCAATCACTCGTGGAAGAAGATCACGACGTTCTTCGAGAAGGACGATCCGCGCGGCGCGCCGGACTTCGCCGACACCCTCAGCGCCGACCTGAGCCACGGAAGGGCTCTCGGCATCACACGCATCCGGGCGCAGTTCCTCTCGGCCGAGCGCGACTCGCCGTGGGACCTGATGCACCTGGTCTACAAGCCCGACGAGATCTCGCGCCGGCGCGTGCTGCAGCAGGGCGCGGTGACGTTCGCCCACGGCGGCTCGTGGTTCCTCTGGACACCCGGCGGCGACCCGCTCGCGCCGGAAGCGTGGGCGCGGACCCTCGAATGCGCACGATTCGTCCGCGACCGCGCCGCGGCGCTCGGGCGAACCGTGTCCGCCAATCCCGTCGCGGTGCTCGTCAGCGAAACCGCGTGGCTCGGCGAGCGCACCGGCGGCCGCGCCGGGTTCGCCGATCTCGTCGCGCCGCAGGCGTGGGCGACGATGCTGGAGGACGCGTGCCTCGGCGTCGATCTGATCAACGAGGCGGACGCCGCGCACGGGCTCGGGACGTACCGCGTCGTCGTCGTTCCGAACCAGCATGCCGTCTCCGCGGCGACCCTCGCGCGGCTCCGCGACTTCGCGGCCGGCGGCGGGACGCTCGTGCTGGCCGGATCGGCGCTGGATGCCGGCGAGGCGGAGGGCGAGGCGTTCTCCGCGCTGACCGGCGTGATCCGCGGCGGGCGGCAGACGGCGCCGCGGTCGCTTTCGGCGGGCGGGGGAAAGATCTTCATGGAGGGGCGGTGGCCCGTGACGGTGCGCGACGCCGGGGTGCCCGCGCGATGGGATGACGGGGAGCCGCTGGTGACGGTCCGTCCGGAGGGAAAGGGGCGCGTGGCCTATGCGTCCGTCGACGCCGCGGCCACGCCGGATCACGAGGGGCTGGGGCCGCACCTTCTGGGCGCGCTGGGCCTCGGCCCCGCGGTGCGAATGACCGGGCCGGGGCGCGCGGAGCATTTCATCTTCACCTTCCGCCGCAAGGGCGACGCAACCGTCGTGCACATGGCCGACGTCGGGTCGCGCGTGAAGGGCGTCCGGAAGACGGAGGAGACGACGCAGCTCGTCGACGACCAGCCGCCGCTGCCGGAGGTTACGATCCACGTTCCGGCGCCGCGGCCCGGGCGGGTGGCGGTCGTGCCCGCGGCGACGGTCGTCGAGCACGGGTGGACGAACGGCATCCTGACGGCGACGCTGCGCAACGTGGACGTCCACGCGGCGCTGATCCTGGACGCGGCGTCCGCGGGGCCGCTCCCGCTGCTTCCGGCCGACGTACTGCTGGCGGAGCGTCATCCGTTGTCGCACATCCCGCGGGCGGACGGCATCGAGGAGGACTTCGAGATCGCGAGCCGCGGGCAGGCGGTGGCGTTGTCCGGTCCCTTCAGCCTCCGCTCGAAGGGCCGCGCGACGATCGAGCTGTCCACGGAGGCCGCCGCCGGAGGGAAGCAGTCGCTTGCGTTCACGGATGCGCCGTGCGAGCCGTCGTACATGCCGATGATGTGCGTGCAGCCTCGGATCGCCGGCCCGACCATGTTCCGCTGCGCCCTCCGGGTCGGGAAGGGAGCGAAGGTCTCGATCGAGTTCCGCACGCAGGAGAACCGGCGGGAGTTCCCGGTCGGCCCGTCGCTCGTGATCGACGCTGCGACGGGCAAGGTCCTGGCGGGGCGGAAGGCCGTGGCCGACTTCCCGGTCGACGTGTGGGTGGGGGTCGAGGTGGCGCTCGCGGCGGACGGTCGCGCGGCGTACGACCTCGTGCTGCGTCCGGCCGGCGGTGCGGCGTCGACGGTCCGCGGACTCCCGTGCGAGAGCCCGGACTTCGCCCGCTGCGGCTGGATCGGGATCATCGGCGCCGGCAACGAGCCGGCGCGGTTCTTCGTCGACAACCTGGAGATCCGCGGCGCTCGCAGCGCTGCGGCATCCGCGCCGTGAGACGCGCCGCCTGGATGACCGTACTCGTCGTGCTCGGGGTGGCCGGGGCGCTGGCAGGAGCGCCGGGAGCATCGAACACCGAAGTCGCGGACGGAGGCGGGCGGTCAACGTCCAACATCCAACAGCCAACGCCCAACATCCAACTGTTCATGCCGCGGGAGGCGGACTACGCGCTGATGGGGTGGGCGGAGGAGTTCCCGGGGCACA
>VGWF01000135.1 GCA_016873715.1 Lentisphaerota bacterium
AGTAGTCGCCGCCGACCTCCTGCGCCGGCACGTTCACGGCGGCGAAATCGGCGCGGTCGGACGCCGGCACCTCGCGCGGCAGCAGCATCTGCTGGATGCGGCGCGCGACGGCGAGGTCGTGATCGAGCCGGCGCTTGGCATCGAGTTCCTCCCGCAGCAGCGCGTAGTAGAGCGAGACGGACGCCTGGTCGGCCAGGGCCTGCAGGAGGTTCAGGTCGCTCGGGCTGTAGGGCCGGCCGTCGATGCGGTTGGCGGCCACGAGCACGCCCATGACCCGGTGGCGGAACCGCATCGGCACGGCGACGACCGACCGGACGCGGAGGAACGAGGGGCCGTGGACGGGGATCCTCGCGTCGCGTTCGGCGTCCCGCGCCAGCACGGGCACGCCCAGGTCGGCCACCTCGCCGACGATCCCCCGCCCCTTCGTCACGATCTCGGTGCGGACGGCCTTCTCGACCACCTGCGACTTGCTGACCGCATGCTCGATGTCCTCCGAGAGCGGCGCGACGAGCGGCGGGAAGATCCCGGACACGGCGCGCGCGCGAAGCGTGGCGTCGCCGGAGTCGTACAGGTAGACGGCCCCCGACGCGCCCCCGGTGGTGCGCAGGGCGTAGTAGAGGACCTTCTCCAGCAGCGGCTCGATCTCGACGATGTCCGTGTCGGAGAAGACCTCCGCGACGTCGTGGACGAACCCGAACATGACCTCCTTCTCGTGCCGGAGGGCGTCGGACTCGCGCCGGCACCGGCGGTAGCGGCGCCACAGCGCGGCGAGCAGGGCGGTGGCCCCCGCCACCGCCGCGATCGGCACGGCGACCGGCAGCCAGTGCAGCATGTCGGCAGCGTTCATGGCACCGCGGGGTCCCCGCCCTGGCGTCGCGCGACGCTGTCGCGCATGAACTCGATCACGTCGCGGAAGCGCGGAAGGTTGTCCGACGACGCGGCCACGAGGTCCTCGTGGGCCTCGAGGATGGTCTCGTCGGCCGGGCGGGCGGCCGCGTCGCGGTCCAGGGCCTGCAACGGCCGGGCGGGACCCGCGGGAGCGGGCGCCGGCTCGACCACGACCATCTGATCGAGGCCGAGCGTCCGGAAGAGCCCGAGCGTCTTCGGGGAGAGCCCCGCGACGCGGACGGAGCCCCCGCCCCGCCGCAACCGCATGGCGAGCCCCGCCAGGATGCCGAGGAAGGTGCTGTCGAGCGTCTCGCACGGCGAGAGGTCGACCGAGGCGCCCCGGATGCCGCGGGCCTCCGCCGCGGCGAGGAACTCGCGGAAGGCGGGGCCCATCTTGAGCGTGCCGCGGCCGGCGATGCGGACGAACGCCGTCTCCCCCTCCACCGCCACCAGGATCCTGTCCGCCGGAAGTTCCACGCCTGTTCTCGCCCCGCATCACCGCCCGCGCGCGGGTTCGCGCACCGTACCACCGCGCCCGCGGCGGTGTCAAAAGGCTTCCGCCCGCAGGGCCGACGCAGCTTGTTCCTGTCGAAACCGGGCCGTGTGCTCGGGGTCCTCAGGATTCCCCTTCCATCGCCGGAAAAGGGAGATCCCAGCCGAACGATCCTTGAATCAAGGCCAAGGCGATGCCGCGGCGCGCACCGGGTGGCCCCGAGCCCGCGAGGGGCCCGGCCGGGAACGCGGCAGACCGCCCCGGATGCAAGGCGACGAAGGGGGCGCTGGACTCGTGTCCGCGCCCCCTTCGGCAACGCCGCAGGCGGGGCGGGATCCCGCGCGATCCGGCCGGCCTGGTGCGCGTCGCACCCCCGCAACCGCAAGCGCTCCAGCGTCCGCCAGCCACTCCGCGCCCCGCCGACCGAAAGGCGCCACGACCTCGAGGAAGATGCGTCTGCCCCGCTTCCGCCCGTCCGCACCGTTGACACCCGCGGAGGCGGACGGCTATCATCCCGCCGCATCGCGAGATGGGAGACGGCTTTTGACGGCGAACGACGACTATGTCGTGGAGATCCTGACCGGGGTTGGCATGATCAACCACCGGCAGGGCGAAGAGGCTTTGAAGGCGGCCCGCAAGGAGGACAAGGCGGTCATCGATGTCCTCATCCGCGACACAGCCCTGACGAAGATCGACATCCTCAAGACCCTGGCCAGCCAGTTCGGCATGGAGACGGTCAGCCTGACCGGCCTGGCCATCCAGAAGGAGGTCGTCGACTCCGTCCCGGGCAAGGTGGCCCGGCGGTACAAGATCGTCCCGCTGAGCCGGGACGACGGCTCGCTGCGCGTCGCGCTGAGCGATCCGTTCGACGTCGAGACGCTGGACAGCCTCCGCTACATCCTCAAGACCAACGTCGAGGGCGCCGTCGCGCTGCCGGAGGAGATCGAGATCGCGCTCGATCACTACTACCCGCAGGCGAGCGAGGACATGGCGAACATGCTCCAGGAGCTCACCGACGGGACCTCCGCGGTCCCCGGCGACGACTCCCCCCTGTCGATGAGGGAGGAGCGCACGGAGGCCGACGAGCCGATCATCAAGCTCGTCAACCTGATCATCCTCGAGGCGTTCCGCCGCCGCGCGTCGGACATCCACCTCGAACCGCTGGAGAAGAAGTTCCGCGTCCGGTACCGGATCGACGGCGTGCTCCACGAGGTCGAAAGCCCGCCCCGCCGCCTCCAGGCCGCGATCATCAGCCGCGTGAAGATCATGTCCAACATGAGCATCGCGGAGAAGCGGCAGACGCAGGACGGCCGCATCCAGATCAACGTGCTCAACCGCGACCTCGACCTGCGCGTCTCCGTGATGCCCGCCAACCACGGCGAAACGGTGGTCATGCGTATCCTCGACAAGTCGAGCCTCCTGCTCGGCCTCTCGCAGCTCGGGTTCTTCTCCGACGACCAGGCGACGTTCGAGCGCCTCATCGGCCTCTCCGACGGCATCATCCTCGTCACCGGTCCGACCGGCTCGGGCAAGACGACGACGCTCTACGCCGTGCTCAACCAGATCAACAAGCCCGACCGCAAGATCATCACGGTCGAGGATCCGGTCGAGTACCAGATGAGCGGCATCAACCAGGTGCAGGTCAGCCACGACATCGGCATGACCTTCGGCGCCGCGCTCCGCGCGATCCTCCGCCAGGCCCCGAACATCATCATGATCGGTGAAATCCGCGACCTGGAGACCGCCGAGATCGCCGTCAACGCGTCGCTGACCGGCCACCTCGTCTTCAGCACGCTGCACACGAACGACGCTCCCAGCGCCGTGACCCGTCTCATCGACATCGGCGTGAAGCCGTTCCTGGTCGCCTCCTCGACGCGCTCGATCATGGCCCAGCGCCTCGTCCGCCGCATCTGCCCGAAGTGCAAGGAGGAGTACAAGCCGACGGAACACGAGCTACACCTTCTCGGGCCGGCGGCCGCGCAGGTGCAGGGGGCCGCCCTCTTCCGCGGCAAGGGCTGCGCGGACTGCTCCGGCACCGGCTACCGCGGCCGGCTCGGCATCTACGAGATCTTCGTGCTCAACGACGAGGTCCGCCACATGATCAACGACCAGGTCGGCGCCGGCGAACTCCGCGGCGCGGCCCGGCGGCTGGGCATGCGCACGCTTCGCGAGGACGGCCTGCGCAAGGTCGTCGCGGGCATGACGACGCTGGAAGAGGTCTTCCGCATCACGATGGGAGACAAGGACTGATGGCCACCCTCCGCACGGCCGACCTGCAGATGGACGACCTCCTCGGCCTGGTGGTCGACGAGGGCGCTTCGGACCTCCACCTCGCCGTCAACTCCCCGCCGGTCCTCCGCGTCCACGGGGGGCTGCATCCGCTCGACTCCGACCCGCTCCAGCCCGAGGACACCGAGCGCCTCATGCGCGCGATCACCTCGGAGGAGAACGTCCAGAAGGTGCGCGAGAACGGCGGCTGCGACTTCGGTTTCGGCTTCGGCGACCGCGCCCGCTTCCGCGTCAGCGTCTTCAAGCAGAAGGGGAACTTCGGCCTCGTGCTGCGCCAGATCCCCTCGAAGCTTCTCTCGCTCGAGCAGATCGGCCTCCCCGGGCAGATCCGCGAACTCCTCTTCATGCCCCGCGGCCTCATCCTGGTCACCGGCCCGACCGGCTCCGGCAAGACCACGACGCTTGCGAGCATGCTGAACATCATCAACGAGACGCGCGACTGCCACATCATCACCGTCGAGGACCCGATCGAGTACTACCACGGCCACCGCAAGTGCATCGTGACGCAGCGCGAGCTGGGCGTCGACGTGCCCTCCTTCCGCGAGGCCCTCAGGCGGGCGCTGCGCCAGGACCCGGACGTGATCCTCGTCGGCGAGATGCGCGACCTCGAGACCATGGAGGCCGCCATCACCGCGGCGGAAACCGGCCACCTCGTCTTCGCGACCCTGCACACGACCGGCGCCGCCCGGACCGTCGACCGCATCGTGGACGCGTTCCCCACCGACCAGCAGGAGCAGATCCGCACGCAGCTGGCCTCGACCCTCAAGGCCGTCATCTCCCAGGTGCTGCTGCCCCGCGCCGACCGCCCGGGCCGCATCGCCGCCTTCGAGGTCATGATCAGCACGCCCGCCATCGAGGCGCTGATCCGCGACAACAAGACCTTCCGCATCAAGTCCGACATCCAGACCGGCGGACGCCTCGGGATGTTCACGCTCGACGACAACCTGCTCTCGCATTACCAGCAGGGCCACATCACCTACGAGGACCTCGTCACCAAGTGCGACGACCGCGACGCGGTCCTCCAGCGGCTGTCCGAGATCGAAGGGCGCAAGAAGCGCTAGGAGCGGCCATGGCCGACGAAACCACCGACATCAAGGACTACCTCCTGCACCAGGTCATGGAGGAGGGCCTCATCACGGCCGACATGGCCGCCGAGATCATGGACGAGCACAAGCGCACCGGCAACCCCGTGCGCGAACTGCTCGTCGACATGGAGGTGATGAACGAGGACATGCTCCTCGACTTCATCGCCCGGCAGCTGGGCAGCTACGTCGTCGACCTGGCCGCCACCACGATCCCCCGCGACGTCGCCCGCGTCGTCCCCGCCAGCTCCGTCCGCATGTACAACGTCGTGCCGATCGAGGTGCAGGGCAACTCCGTCACGATGGCCACCTCCGAGCTGCTCAGCCCGGAGGTCATCGACGAGCTGAACTTCGTCCTCGCGCGCGACGTCACCTACGTCGTCGCCCGCGGCGACGACATCCGCAAGCTGATCACCGATCTCTACGGCAACATCAGCGACTCCGTCGGCGACATGCTCTCCCAGCTCGAGGCCGAGCTGCAGGACGCCGGCGACATCCTGACCTCCACCAAGGAGGGCAGCGTCGTCGACATCGAGCAGATGGCCAACCAGGCCCCGATCATCCGCTTCGTGAACCTCGTGCTCTACCAGGCCGTCCAGGACCGCGCCTCGGACATCCACTTCGAGCCCTTCGAACACGAGTTCAAGATCCGCTACCGCGTCGACGGCGCGCTCTACGAGATGGCCCCCCCGCCCCGCCAGCTCGCCCTGCCCGTGATCTCGCGCGTCAAGGTCATCTCGGGCCTGAACATCGCCGAGCGCCGCGTGCCCCAGGACGGACGCATCAAGCTGACCATCGCCGGGCGCCCGGTCGATTTCCGCGTCTCGACCCTCCCCACCCAGCACGGCGAGAGCGTCGTGCTCCGCATCCTGGACCAGACCACCGTCCAGCTCGACATCGAGAACGTCGGGATGCCGGAGGACATCTACGAGACCTTCGTCTACGACATCAGCAAGCCGAACGGCATCATCATCGTCACCGGCCCGACCGGCTCCGGCAAGACCACGACCCTCTACGCCGCGCTCAAGCGGCTCAACACGATCGAGGACAAGCTCCTCACCGCCGAGGACCCCGTCGAGTACGATGTCGAGGGCATCATCCAGATCCCCATCAACGAGACCGTCGGCCTGACCTTCGCGCGCGTCCTCCGCTCGTTCCTCCGCCAGGACCCCGACGTCATCCTCGTCGGCGAGATCCGCGACAAGGAAACCGCCGAGATCGCGATCCAGGCCTCCCTCACCGGCCACCTGGTGTTCAGCACGCTGCACACCAACGACGCCTCCGGCGCCGTCACGCGCCTCATCGACATGGGCGTCGAGCCGTTCCTGATCTCCTCGACGCTCGAGGCCGTCCTGGGCCAGCGGCTCGTGCGGACCATCTGCCCCCACTGCAAGACGCCGTACCAGCCCGAGCAGCACCACCTCGACCAGCTGAACCTCACGCGGGAGCAGGTCGGCGACCGCCCGTTCTACTTCGGCGCCGGCTGCAAGGAATGCAACCAGACCGGCTACCGCGGACGCCGCGGCATCTTCGAGTACCTCCGCGTCACCGAGCCGGTCCAGAACCTGATCAACCAGCGCAAGCCGACCCTCATCATCCGCGACAAGGCCATCGAGATGGGCATGCGCACCCTCCGCGACGACGGCGTGCGCTGCATCCTCGACGGCTACACCACGATGGAAGAAGTGCTGAAATACACATGAGGTTCGAGGGTTCAGAGGTTCACAGGTTCGGAGGTTCGACGATGCGGGGTGCCGTGCGTTCGATGCACCGGCCCCGTGACGTCGTCCGGGAACCCCGCTAGGAGACTGCCATGCCAACGTACGCTTACGCCGCCCTCGACTCCAAGGGCAAGGAAACCAAGGGCACCATCGAGGCGGACAACCAGAACGCCGCCGTCGGCCGCATCCGGGAGCAGGGCTTCTTCCCGACGCAGATCGTCGAAGTCGGCGCGGCGGGCAAGGGCTCGCCCGCCGCCGGACGCGCCCCGAAGGCCAAGAAGTCCGCCATGAAGGCCGAGATCAAGATGCCGGCCTTCATGGAGGGCAAGGTCAAGCCGAAGCACCTGATGGTGATGACCCGCCAGCTCGCGACGCTGATCGACGCGGGCCTCCCGCTGCTCCGCGGCCTCCAGGTCCTCCAGCGCCAGGAGCGCCATCCCAAGCTCAAGCGCATCATGGGCAACCTCGGCGAGTCGATCCAGTCCGGCAGCACCCTGGCCGAGGCGATGGCCCAGCACCCGAAGGTCTACAACCGGCTGTACGTGAACATGGTCAAGGCCGGCGAGATCGGCGGCGTGCTCGACGTCGTGCTCGTCCGCCTCGCCGAGTTCATGGAGAAGGTCGCCAAGATCCGAAACAAGGTCATCAGCGCCATGACCTACCCGGTCGTGGTCCTCTGCGTCGCGCTGCTGATCATGTTCTTCCTGATGACCAAGATCGTGCCGAAGTTCAAGGAGATCTTCGACGACCTGCTCGAGGGCGCGCAGCTCCCCGGCCTGACCACCATGGTCATGGGCGTCAGCAACGCCCTCGTCCAGAAGGCCCCCCTGGTCATCGCGGGCATCATCGTCCTGGTCGCGCTCATCAAGCTGCTGGGCAAGACCAAGGGCGGCCGGCACATCCTCGATAAGCTGAAGCTGAAGATGCCGGTCTTCGGCACCCTGATCGAGAAGACCGCGATCGGCCGCATGACCCGCACCCTGGGCACCCTTCTCCAGTCCGGCGTGCCCATCCTGCAGGCGCTCACGATCGTGCGCGACACCTCGGGCAACGAGGTGATCGCCCGCGGCATCCAGCTCGTCCACGACAGCGTCAAGGAGGGCGAGAACATCGCCCCGCCGATGGAGTCCTCCGGCATCTTCCCGCCCATGGTCATCGGCATGGTCGAGGTCGGCGAGGAGACGGGCAAGCTCCCCGACATGCTGATGCGCGTCGCCGACACCTACGACGACGAGGTCGACAACACCGTCGCCGCCCTCAGCTCCATCATCGAACCGCTGCTCATCGTCGGCCTCGCGGTGATCGTCGGCACGATCGTCATTGCGCTCTTCCTGCCGATGCTCTCGATCATCGGGAAGCTGAGCTAGTGGAGCCGGGGAACCGAAAGACGGGAGTGGGGAGTCGGGAACCGGGAGCCGGGTGCCGGGTAGCGGGAACAAGAGACCGGCGGGTGCCGTGCGGCATCCGCCGGGTTGCGGTGAGGGTACGGAGATGAGTTCGACATGGCGGTCGTTTGAGGACTTGGAATGCTGGCAGGCGTGCCGGGACCTTCGCCTTCACGTCCAGCGCGATATCGTCCCCCGCTTGCCCCGCGAAGAGGCGTTCCGTTTGAAGGACCAGATCCTGCGGTCCTCGCGCTCGTCCACGGCGAACATCGCCGAGGGCTACGGCCGCTATCACTACATGGACAAGGCCCGGTTCTTCGGAAACGCACGCGGTTCCTGCTGCGAAACACTTGACCACGCCATCGTGGCGGCGGATAATTCCTTCGTGGGGCCGGACGTGCTGGCCCGTACGCGCGGGCTGGTCGAACGCTCGGTTCTGCTGATCAACGGCTATATGCGCTACCTGCGGCAATCGGCAGACGACTCTGCGGTCCGCAAGACCGGCACGGGTAGCGGGCTTTTCACCCGTGAACCGGGGTCTGTTTCGTGGGGCGATTTCATTGAATTCCAGCTTGTTGCGTCGGAACCGGCGTGCCGCTCCGCATCGCCGTCCGAGCCGTGCGCTACTCCCGACTCCGCGCTCCCGTCTCCCCGCTCCCGTCCCCCCGCTCCCGAATCCCGGCTCCCTGTTCCCGATTCCCGACTCCCTGTTCCCGATTCCCGACTCCCTACTCCCAAATCCCGACTCCCTACTCCCAAATCCCGATCTTCCACTCCCGCCCCGAAGTCCCGCAATTCGATGCCAAGCGCCAAAGGAAGTCGCTCCATGCACCGTCCTACCCGCGCCTTCACCCTCATCGAGATGCTCGTCGTGATGGGCATCATCGGCGTGCTCGTCGCCCTGCTCTTCCCTGCGATCCGCGGCGCCCAACGGGCCGCCGAGCGGGCCGATGCCGAGCGGCTGGCCGTCTCCGTGGAAGGAGCCATGAAGGCCTACTACAACGAGTACGGCCGTTTCCCGCTCCAGAACGCGGCGTCCAGCCTCGACAAGTACTACCTGATGACCGATGCGGAATACACGAACGTCGTCGCGGCGCTCCGGGGCCTGAACCTGACGGAGAACCCGAAGAACATCCCGTTCCTGGACGTGTCGGAGAAGAAGCTGGGCGACTACCTCACCCACAAGAAGGTTCTGCTGGACCCGTGGGACACCCCATTCCGGATCTGCGGCGACTGGAGCAACAACAACGAGATCGACACCCTGATTTCCGGCACCACCTACGGCCTGGTCCGCGGCCGCCAGGTCATCGTCTGGTCCGCCGGCCCGGATCGCAAGGACGGCGACACGACACCGACCGGCCTGACCAACCGGCAGGACAACGTCACCTCATGGGGCGAGTAGCATCATGACCGGCTACACAGACATGCGTCGAACAGGTGCAGCGGCAGCCGCCGATCCGCGGCCGGCCGCCGGGCCCGCCTCCCCGCTCCCCACTCCCGGCTCCCGGATCTCCGTCCCCGCCCCCCGCCGTCGGCGCCGGGCCTTCACCCTCGTCGAACTGCTGGTCGTCGTCGGCATCATGGGGCTCCTCCTCGGCGTCACCGTCACGGCCTTCGACTCGATCGGCAAGGGCGCCAAGATGCGCTCCGCGCTGATGCAGATTAAGTCTTCGCTCTCCCTCGCCCGGCAGTACGCCATCACGGACCGGCGCGCGACATACATCATCTTCCCCGACCAGTACCGCGATGACTGGAAGAAGGACGTGCCCAACCCCGCAGACTATGGCTACATCGAGGAGGCGCGGTACCAGAGTTACTACATCATGAATCAAGACAGTCTTGAGGATAAAGACCTCTCAACCGAGGGCAGGAAGTACTACCGCCGCGTCCAATACCGGCTGGGGCGGTGGCAGCACCTGCCCAAGGGCGTCATTTTCGACCGCGAATCGCGTCCGCAGGATCTCGAGTTCTCGCCGCCCCCGTATGATGATCTGATCGTCTTCGCCAACATCTTTCACCGGCCGCTGGCCCAGGAGTCGCAGCTATCCAACAACGTGTTCGTCCTGCCGTTCCCGGGACTCACGAACACAAGCATGACCTGTACGCAGAGCGTCGTCGCCCTGGGATTCAGCGCCAACGGCCGGCTGATCCAGAACGTCCCCTCCGTGCGATGGACGCCCATGATGATTCTCTCCGAGGGCGTCGTCGACACCGGCGCGGACGGGGTGGAGAAGCGCTATTTCATGCAGCCGGGCTCATCGAAGTTCTCCATCGAGATCCTTCCGCTGACGGGCCGCATCAAGATCCGGGAGATCTACGCCAAATGAAGAGGCTGCTCCGCCGGCGCCGCGGGTTCACGCTGGTCGAGGTGTCGCTCGCCCTGCTGGTCATGGCCGTGGGCGTCCTCGGCGCCTTCGCCCTGTTTCCCCACGCCCTGGCCGAAAGCCAGCGCGCCAGCGCGGAGACGCAGGCCTCCATGTTCGCCGAGACCGTGTTCCAGACCCTTCGCGCCCGGGCGCAGTACAAGTGGAGCGAGGTCGGCATGTCCTTCGTAACCTACGGTCCGGGAAGCCGGGGGGATGCCAAGGTCTGGATGGTGGAAAGCCCCATCCGGGCGAGCGGCAACGTGGAGTACTACACGAACTCCGTTGTGGTATCGGGAAGGGCCATGACCGAGACCGGCCTCCGATACAGGCTGGAGATCACCGCCCAGAGCGAGTTCGTCAAGATCGCCACGCTGATCATCTGGCCGGGCATGTTCGGCGACACGCCGATCCCCTCGCAGTACGGCATCCCGGACGTCCCCACGTACGTCTACGTCACGGGCCTGTACAGGGAGTACTACGACCCATGAGTGATCCCCGCCACTCGGCCGGACCCCGCGCGCGGGCGCGATCCGCCTTCTCCCTGATCGAGGTGCTGGCGGCGATGACGATCCTCGCCATCCTCGTGCTGATGGCGGCCCAGCTCTTCGCCGGTTCGGCGCAGTTCTGGAAGCTCGGGAGCCGGCGCATCGAGCAGGATATGAGCGCCCGCGCGGCGCTGGAGCTGATCGGACGCCAGATCGTCATGGCCCTCGGCGACGAGGAACTTCTCACGTTCCGGCTGGACGACGGCGACGCGAATATCCTCGACGGCGGCGGCAGGTACACGGTGATCAGCATGGTGACGATGGATCACCAGGCCCGCCGCATCCGGACCAGCCCGACATCCAGCGAGTACGCGTACTTCCGCGACGTCCAGCAGACGCAGTACCGCGTCTTGCGAACCGCCACGAACGCGGTTCTGATGCGAATGGGCGTCTACCGCGAGTACCCCATGAACGATCCCCTGACCGGGACCCCGCGCTACATGAAGTGCTACCAGGATCCCATGTGGGCCGACGCCTCGTGGCCCGAGCCTCAGGTTCTGGCGGAGAACGTCATCATGTTCACGGCGCGCGTCGTGACCCAGGCACGGACCGGCGGGACGATCTCGGCCACCCCCGTCGCCCCCCCCTACATCTCGTTCAACAGCCCGGATCGTCCCCTCTGGGTCGACCTCACGATCGCCCTCGTCGACGACGATGACATGATCAAGGGCATGTCCCTGCGCGGGGTCGCACGCACCAATCTGTTCAACCGGACCATGCGGCGCTATACCCACCGCGCCTTCCTCCAGAACGCCCGAGGGATGGACGAGAAATGACACCCGCACCCGCACTGTCCAGGGACAACCGGCGCGGCATCGCGCTGGTCATCGTACTCAGCCTGATGGCGGCCCTGATGATCCTCGCCGTCAGTTTCGCCGTGTCCATGCGCACGGAACACAAGGCGGCGAAGATGTCCGGGACACAGATCCAGGCGATCCAGATGTGCTACTACGGCCTGGCCCAGGCCCTCGAGCACATCGAGTCCGATGCACGGAGCAGCACGTGGTGGCCCGCGACGGCCGGTCCCTCCGCCCCGCCGATCGGAGGGTCCATTCCCCCGGGGTGGTACTACCCCGGCTGGTCCAACCACTGCCTTCACTCCGGCATGCGCCCCGATGCCAAGGGGGATATCGCCACGTGGTTTCCCGACGACCGCGCCATCCGCTTCGTTCCGCAGGCGCTTTTCGGCCCGTCCGGCACCGTTCACACGTTGAACAACGAAACGAACCGCATCGTCTGCCCCGGACGCACGGTCCGTTTCGTCGATGTCGACGCGCCCACGGCCAATGGCCGCACGGTCGGCCGGTATGCCTACATCGTGGTCGATTGCTCGGGCATGGTCGATGTCAAC
>VGWF01000136.1 GCA_016873715.1 Lentisphaerota bacterium
TGTGAAGCAGGGCGGCGAGGATCGGCGGGATCCGGCCGGCGCCGGAGAGGGCGATACCGCCGAGGATGAAGAGCAGGCCGACCAGGATGTTCTGCCCCACGACCGTGCGCGTGGCGCGCGAGAGGCGTATCAGGAACGGCACGCGGAGGAGGTCGTTGCTCATCAGCGCGATCGTCGCGCTGTGGATCGCCACGTCGCTGCCCGCCGCGCCCATCGCGATGCCCGTGTCGCCCGCGGCCAGCGCGGGGGCGTCGTTGACGCCGTCGCCGACGACCGCGACGCGGGCGGCGCCCCGCCGGACCTCGTTGACGAAGTCGACCTTCGCCTGCGGCAGGCAGCCGGCGCGGAACTCGGGGCAGTCGATCAGCGCGGCGACGCGACGAGCGGCGGCGGGGCGGTCGCCGGTGACCATTGCGATACGGCGGACGCGCAGGTCGCGAAGCTCGGCGATCGCCTCCTTCGCGCCCGGGCGGACCTGGTCCTGCAGGCCGACCCAGCCGAGGTGGCGGCCGTCCAGGGCAACGTGGACGACGCTCAGGTCCGCCGCGTCGTCCGAGGCGCCGTCGTCCGCCGTCGCAGGGACGGAGACGCCGTTCTCGCGAAGCCACGAGGCGCGCCCGCAGACGACCGCGTCGCCCGCGACGCGGGCGCGCACCCCGCGGCCGGGTTCCTCGTGGAGGTCCTCCGCCGTCGCGGGGGACAGCCCGCTTCCGGTCGCCAGCCGCAGGATCGCCTGGGCCGCGGGATGGTTGCTGTGCCGTTCGGCCGCCGCGGCGGCCGCGAGAAGGTCCGCCGGCCGCACGTCCCCGGCGGGCGCGAGCCGGGCGACGGCCAGCTCGCCCGTGGTCAGCGTGCCTGTCTTGTCGAAGACCACGGCGTCGGTCCGCGAGACGGCCTCGAGGTCCGCGACGTTCTTGACGAGGATCCCGGTCCGCGCCGCGGCGGAGAGCGCGGCGACCATCGCGGTCGGCGTCGCCAGGATCAGCGCGCAGGGGCATGCGACGACGAGGATCGCGACGACGCGATCCCAGTCGCCCGTGAAGAACCACACGAACGCGGCGACGGCGAGGACGAAGGGCGTGTAGTAGCCGACGTAGCGGTCGATCAGCGCGGTGAACGGGAGGCGCGTCTTCTCGGCGGCCATGATGAGCGACCGGACCTGGCCGAGGGTCGTGTCCTCGCCCGCGCGCGTGACGACGACCTCGACGGCGCCGGTGAGGTTCTGCGTGCCCGCGAAGACGTCCTCGCCCGCGCCCTTCTCGGCCGGCATCGACTCGCCGGTGATGGTGGCCTCGTTGAGCGTGGTGCGGCCCTCCGCGATGCGGCCGTCGGCCGGGACGCTGTCGCCGGGGCGCATCCGGATGCGGTCGCCCGCGGCGAGCAGGTGCGCGGGCACCTCCTCCTCGGCGCCGTCGGCGCGGAGGCGGCGCGCGGTGGTGGGGGTCAGGCGGACGAGCCCCTCGATGGCCTTGTGCGCGCCCTCGGCGGTGCGCGTCTCGACGACCATCGAGATCAGCATGAAGAACGAGATGACGCCGGCGGTCCGGAAGTCGCCCTGGGCCATCGAGGCGAGGACGGCGATGGCGACGAGCTCGTCCATGTGCAGGTGGCCGTGGAGCAGGTCGCGCGCGGCGTTCCAGACGATCGGGGCGGCCAGCATGATCGCGCCGATCGCCGCGGCGATGTCGCCGGCGCCCGGGTTGCCGGGCTGCAGCCACGGCACGGCGTAGCCGGCGACGACGAACGCGGCTGCGAGCAGGACCCACAGCAGCAGGCCCTCGGCGGAGCCGTGCGAGTGCCCGTCGTGGCGCGTCTCCCTAGCGGACGTCTGCATTCGCCCCCGGTCGTTTGGGTTCCGGCCCGAGCCACAGCCGCAGTTCCTGCCTCCCGTCGGCGCCGCGGCGGAGGATGTACTTCTCCGACACCCGGTCCAGCGCCCGGCGGACGCCGTCCTGCAGAAGCACCGGCCCGACGACGCCTGGCTGCCGCAGGTAGTGCGGCAGGAGGCGCTCGAAATAGGAGGCGTCGGCCCGGGTCCCGGCGACGAGCCGGTCGCGCCAGGCGGCGGCCTCGCTCCGGCGCCGGGCGGCCTCGCCCCCGGCCTCGTTGGCGCGGCGGGCGGCGTACTCGCGGGCCTCGCTGATCCGTGTGCTGCGTTCCTGCTCGGCCTGGACGACCTCGTCGAACGCGGCGGCCACGTCGGGCGGCGGCGCGAGGGCGACGGCCTCGACGCGTTCGACGCGGACCCCGGCGCGCAGGGCGGCGAAGCGGGCGCGGGCGGCGTCCTCGATCGCAGCCCGCAGGCCCTCGACGTCGGTCCGCAGCGCGCGGTCGGCGGTGCAGGCGGCGGTCGCGTGGAGTACGGCGCGCCGGAACTCGTTCGAGACCATCGCGGCGGGGCGGTCGAAGCCGAAGACGTGCGCGGCGGGATCGTCGATCGTGTAGCGCAGCGCCCAGCGGGCGCGCAGGAGATTCGCGTCGCCGGTAAGCAGCAGCCGCTTCCACTCGTCCTCGTCCGGCGACGCCGGCTGTCCGGGGAGGGCGGCGTCCGCGTCGGTCACGCCGAGGTCGATGGTCTTCACGCGGCCGGTCTCGAGGCGGACGACCTCGGCGAAGGGGCGGGGCAGGGTCCAGTGGACGCCCGGTCCCCAGACCCGCTCGCCGCCGGGTGCGCCCGCGCGCCCGAGAAGCAGGACAACGGCCTGCTCCTGCGGCCGGAGGATGTGCAGGCCCGAGAGAAGGTAGAGCGGCGCGAGCAGCAGCAGGGCGCCGCGCAGAAGGCGGGCGGCGAGCGCGAGCGCCTCCGCGAGCGCGGGGGCGACGTCGTCCGGGCCGTGGACGGAACCGCTCATCGCGTCACTTCCCGCCCCCCGTGGAGGGCGCGGCGGCCGGCGCGGCGTTGCTGGCTCCGGCGAGCAGGTCGAACGGCGGCGCGTCGGCGCCGAGGACGACGGTCGAACGCTGGCCGAGCGTCTGTTCGAGCACCTCGAGCTTGCGCAGGAACAGGGCGAGGCCGGGGTCCTTCTCGAAGACGGTGTAGGCCTCGGCGGCGGCGGCATCGCCCTCGGCGCGGATCCGCCGGGCCTCGGCGTCGGCCGCGGCGAGCTTGCTGTCCCGCGCGCTGTCGGCCTCGGCGCGGATGCGGACCGCCTCGCTCTCGCCCTCGGAGCGGTAGCGTTCGGCGACGGCCTTGCGCTCGGCGCGCATGCGGTCGAAGACCTTCTCGGTGATCGCCTGCGGCAGGCCGAGCGACCGGATGCCGACGGTCGCGATCTCGATGCCGTAGCGTTCGCGCGCCTCGGGACCCGCGGCGCCGGCGATGGTCATCTCGATCGCCTCGAGCTTGAGCGCCTTCGGATCCGGGTTGACCAGCGCCTCAAACGGGTGCCGGCCGACCGTCGCGTTGCGCCAGTGCCCGACGAGCCCCGCGAGGTTCCGCCGCGCCTGCTCCGGCGTGCCGACGCGCTCGAGGAAGCGCACCGGGTCGGCGATGCGCCAGCCGGTGTAGAGCGACATCAGCACCGGACGCCCGTCCTGCGTGAGGGTCTGCTCCAGCGCGCCCTCGAGCACCTGCGTGCGCGCGTCGAAGACCTCGATCTTCTGCACCGGCCAGGGCCAGCGTCCGTAGAGACCGGGTTCGGCGATCGCGCCGTCGACGCGGCCGAACGTCGTGCGCACGGCGGCCTCGCCCTGCCGCACGATGACGACGGTCTGCGAGAGCGCGAACAGCGCCAGGACCAGCGCGCCGAGCGCGAGCATCCAGCGGTTGCGCGGGGGGTGGGGGTGGTCGTGCCCGCTCATTTCCGGTTCTCCGTTCCCGCCGCGCCCGGTCCGGCCGCGGGCGCGACCGGGATCGCGCCGGGGTCGAACAGGGTGGAGGGGATCTTCTCCTCGAGATTCAGCTGCAGGACCTCGGCGTCGCACGGGGCGGCGACGACGAAGAGCCGCGGCTTCGCCAGCGCGTCCTGCACCGTCTGCAGGTGCGCGCGGCCGCGGTACACGGCCGGCGACCGGTCGTGCGCCGCCTTGCGGACGAGGAACTGCTCCGCCTCGGCGCGCGATCCGAGCACCTGCCCGTCGCGCCGCGCCAGCGCCGCCAGGCGCACCGCCTCCGCCGCGGCGGAGGCCGCCGGGAGCACCCGCGCGGCGTGGGCGCGGCCGGCGAGCGTCGCCGTCTCCTTCTCCTCCAGCGCGCCGACGACCGATTCGAACGCGTCCGCGATCGGCACCGGCGGATGCACGCCCTGCACGCCGACGAAGGTCACCTCGATGCCGAGGCCCAGCGCGGCGGCCTCGTCGCGGACCCGGTCGCCCACCGCCTTCGCGAACCCGGCCTGGCCGGCGCCGAGCACGTCGAAGAGGTCGCGGCCCGCCGCCTCGCGCGTCACCGCGCGCGTCGCCACGGCGCGCAGCGCGGCCGCCGGGTCGCGGTGGCCGTAGGCGTACTGCAGCAGGTTCGTCACGCGGTACTCGACCGGCAGGTTCACGCTGACGAGGTTGACCGGCACGGCGGCCTCGCCGGCCGGGGGCACGGCGGAGGTCGCGCCGTCGCGTGCCGCGGTGAGGAACGGGTCCTCTCGCTCGAAATGCGGGCGCGTCCAGAGGGTCTCGTCGGGGTTCGTCACGCGGCCCTCGTAGCCGACGTGCGTTTCGAGCAGGCGCCGCGCGGGCACGCGGCGGACGGTCTCGAACGGCCACGGCCGCTTCCAGTGGAATCCCGGGCCGAGACGCCATCCGCCCGCCGACTCCGCGCGCGGCCGGCCGAGCCGCTCGAGGATGCCCTCCTCGTCGGGGCCGAGGACCGCCACCGAGGTCAGCGCGTAGAGCACGGCGATCTGGAAGAGAAGCAGCGGCGCCAGCGTGCGGCCCAGGAAGCCGGCGAGCCAGGTCTGCGAGACCTTGAAGCCGAACTGGTAGTCCAGCGACTCCGCCGCGCCGCGCATCCAGGCCGAGGGGTCGCAGAGGCGCCGCGCGATCCGGCTCTCGTAGGGCGAGGACGGCGCCGCGTCCCGGCCGCGCGGCCGGTAGAGCTCGAGCAGCGTGTTGAGGATCTGCTCGATGCCGAGGAGCCCCGCGACGGCGACGAGCCCCCCCGCCATGCCGCGCTCGACCGCCGGGTACCCCGCGCCGGACGCGAGGCATCCCGCCGCCGCGGCGAGCGCCGCCAGGGCCGTGGCGCCCGCCGCCGTGCCGGCGGCGCGGAGACGCCCGCGGCCCGGGGCCCGGGCGTGGACGACGAGATAGCGGCCGAGCACCAGCAGCGCGAGCCCGACCGCGCCGAACCAGCCCGCGGCCGGTGTCCGCACCGCGGCCTCGGGCGGCGGCAGCGCGGCCAGCGCGCGGGCCTGGAGCCACGCCGCGGCGACGAGCCCGGCGCCCAGCAGGGGGGCGACCGCCGGCGACGCCCACCGCTCGAAGAGACGCGCGCTGCGGGCCATCGAGAAGGGTTCGTCCGCGGCGTCGCCCGTCCGGGCGAACAGGGAGCCGTCCGGCGATTCGCGGCGGGCCGCCTCGGCCTCGACCGCCTCCTCGGCGGCGCGCCGGGCGAAGAACTCGCGCAGCGCCGCGGCCAGTGCGACCAGGCCCGCCCACGCGTGCAGCGCCGCGAGCGGCGCGAAAAGGAACGAGCCCTCGGCCGTCCGGCCGACCGCGGAGGCCACGGCCAGCAGAAGGGAGGAAATCGCCGCGAAAAGGGCGGCGCGCTCCGGGGTGCGCTCCATCAGGTCTTCACTTCCGTGCTGCGGAACGAGAGGATAGCCAGCGAAAGCACACCGATCAAGTAAAGCCCGGCGTAGGCCGCGGCCCGCGCGACGTAGGACGCCGGCACGCGGACGTCCAGGTGCAGCGCGTCGACCACCCAGAAATGCTGCCAGTTCGGCAGCACCGCGTAGAGGGCCGCCGCGACGCGGCTGGTCGCCGCGTGCCGGCCGAACAGGTAGTCCGACATCAGGCCGACGAGGAAGACGATGCTGCAGAGCGTCACCGTCGGGACCACGTCCAGCCGCGTGGCCAGCGCCAGCGCGATCGCGGCCAGCAGCAGCAGCGCCATCGCGATCAGCACGT
Source organism: Lentisphaerota bacterium (assembly GCA_016873715.1). GTDB lineage: Bacteria > Verrucomicrobiota > Kiritimatiellia > PWTM01 > PWTM01 > VGWF01. The sequence goes on from VGWF01000136.1 coordinate 6,064, forward strand.
TCACCGGGACGAGCGTCCACGTGAGGTGGGCGCCGAAGTGCGCCGCGGCCCCGCCCTCCTTCGGCTGAAGGCCCGCCGCGACGAACGCCAGCCCCACCGCGACCGCGAGCAGCACGATCGCGTCCGAGACGAACGGCCGGCGCGTGAGGTAGTTCACCGCCGCCGCGGCGGCGAAGGCCAGGGGGATCGCCCCGGCGAGCGGCAGCAGCACGGGCCAGTCGATCTCGTACGTCAGCGCCGCGGCGCGCATCGCGATCATCGAGGCCGGCGTCGCGACGGCGGAGAACAGCAGCATGCCCCCGGCGATGCCCGCGAACTTGGCCAGCAGGAACGTGACGCGGTCCACCGGCTTGCTCAGGATCGTCGCCGCGGTGCCGCGCCGGATGTCGCCGGACAGCGACTGGCACGCGGCCGTCCCGGCCAGCAGCAGGCCGAGGAAGAAGTGCAGCGCGAGCGCGTTGTCCGCGATGATCTTGGCGCCTTCGCCCAGCGTGTGCGTGGTCAGCACCGGCATCAGCGCCATCCCGGCGACCGCCGTCGCCGTCAGCAGCAGCGTCAGCGGCTGCCGCAGCATCTCGCGCAGCGTCAACGCCGCGATCGCCGCGAAGGACTGGAGAACCCGTCGCATCCGGGCGCCAGCATACCGCGTGCCGTCCCGCCGCGCCATAGTGGCCGCGAAGCGGCGCCCGCAGGATCCGGTCCATCAACGGCCGACGCGCCCGCGGCGGTTGGGCTTGATTTTCCCCCCCGGCGCGGGGCATAGTGTCCGACCGTTTGTGGTGGATGTAGCTCAGTTGGCAGAGCGCCAGATTGTGGCTCTGGTTGTCGCGGGTTCGAGCCCCGTCATCCACCCCAGACCCTCCCAACGCCGTACGGAACGGGTGATTCCATGAGAAGCGACACGATCAAGTCCGGATTCGAGCGGGCGCCGCACCGGAGCCTGCTTCGCGCAACGGGGCTGGACGACGAGGCGATGCGGAAGCCGTTCATCGCCGTCTGCAACTCCTACACGGACGTCATCCCGGGCCACGTCCATCTCAAGAAGGTCGCCGAGCTGGTCAAGAAGGAGATCATCCGGGCCGGCGGCACCCCCTTCGAATTCAACACGATCGGCATCTGCGACGGCCTCGCGATGGGGCACGCGGGCATGAAGTACTCGCTGCCCAGCCGGGAACTGATCGCGGACTGTGTCGAGACGATGGCCAACGCGCACTGCTTCGACGCGATGATCTGCATCCCGAACTGCGACAAGATCACGCCGGGCATGATCATGGGCGCGCTGCGCGCGAACATCCCGACGGTGTTCGCCAGCGGCGGCCCCATGGCGGCCGGCCGGACGAAGGACGGCAAGGCCGCGGACCTCATCAGCGTCTTCGAGGCCGTCGGCGGGTACAAGGTCGGCAAGGTGGACGAGGGCACGCTGCACGCGCTCGAATGCGCCGCGTGTCCGGGCCCCGGCTCGTGCTCGGGCATGTTCACGGCGAACTCGATGAACTGCCTGCTCGAGGCGATCGGCCTGGCGCTGCCGGGCAACGGCACGAAGCTCGCGATGTCGCCGGAGCGGCGCACGCTCTGGAAGAAGGCCGCGCGGCTGGTGGTGAAGATGGCGGTCGAGGGCGGCCCGCTGCCGCGCGACATCGTCACGCGGGATTCCCTCGACAACGCCTTCATCCTCGACATGGCGATGGGCGGCAGCACGAACACCGTGCTGCACACGCTGGCGATCGCCCGCGAGGCCGGGGTGACCTACGACCTGGACCGCATCGACGCGCTGTCCCGCCGCACGCCGAACATCTGCAAGGTGTCGCCGTCGTCCGCCTATCACATCGAGGATGTCGACCGCGCCGGCGGCATCTCCGCGATCCTGAAGGAGATCTCGACGATCGACGGCCTGCTCCACCTGCGCGCGAAGACGGTCACGGGCAAGACGCTCGGCCGGACGATCGCCTCCGCGGCCACGGCCGATCCCGCGTGCATCCGCCCGCTGGCGAACGCCTACAGCGCGCAGGGCGGCCTGCTCGTGCTGCGCGGCAACCTCGCGCCCGAGGGTTCCGTGATCAAGGCCGCCGGCGTCGACCCGAAGATGCAGAAGCACACCGGGCCCGCCGTGATCTTCGAGTCGCAGGAGGCCGCGTGCGAGGGCATCCTCGCCGGCCGCGTGAAGGCCGGCGACGTGGTCGTGATCCGCCACGAGGGCCCGAAGGGCGGCCCCGGCATGCAGGAGATGCTCGCGCCGACGAGCTACATCATGGGCCAGGGCCTGGGCGACAAGGTCGCGCTGATCACCGACGGCCGCTTCAGCGGCGGCACGCGCGGCGCCTGCATCGGCCACATCTCGCCCGAGGCCGCCGAGGGCGGGCCGATCGCGTTCCTGCGCGACGGCGACATCGTCGACGTCGACCTGCCGGCCCGCTCGCTGAACGCCCGCCTCACCGAGGCCCAGTTCGCCGAGCGCCGCCGGGGCTGGACGCCGCCGCCCCCGCGCTTCACGAAGGGCTGGCTCGCGCGCTACACCGCCTTCGCGACCAACGCGAGCTGCGGCGCCGTGCTGGCCAACCCGAACGCCGTGACGTAGGGCGCGCCGGGGCCCGCCGGCTTGTGGCCCGGCCGCCGGGAGGGTATTTTTTCCGCATGGAGTCCCGCGTGGCCATCGTCCGCACGTCCCCGGCGACCGTCCTCGACGACGTTCACCGGGTCATGAACCTGGCCGGCTACGCATCGGCCCTGCCGCGCGACCGCGAGACCGCCCTCAAGATCAACATCAGCTGGCACTTCTTCTACCCGGCCAGCTCGACGACGCCGTGGCAGCTCGACGGCGTGATCCGGGCGATGAAGCGGGACGGCTACGATCCCGCGAAGATCCACGGCTGCCACAACCGGACCGTCGTCATCGACGCCCGCCTCGGCGAGCGCGAGAACAAGCAGGTTCCCGTCGTCGAGGCCCACGGCCTGCGGAACGTCCACCTGTACGAGCCCGGGGTCGAGTGGATCAACGTGCGCGAGGCGGTGGGGGACGTGGCGGACCGGTTCCTCGTCCTGAACCAGGTCTACCCCGGCGGGTTCATGATCCCGAAGGAGTTCCTCGGGACCAACATCCTGCACCTGCCGACGGTCAAGACGCACGTCTTCACCACCACCACCGGCGCGATGAAGAACGCGTTCGGCGGGCTGCTCAACGAGCGGCGCCACTGGACTCACCCGGTGATCCACGAGACGCTCGTCGACCTGCTCCGCATCCAGAAGCACATCCACAGCGGCCTGTTCGCGGTCATGGACGGCACTTTCGCCGGCGACGGCCCCGGCCCGCGGTGCATGACGCCGCACGTGAAGAACGTCCTGCTCGCCTCCAGCGACATGGTCGCCATCGACGCCGTCGCCGCGAAGCTGATGGGGTTCGACCCGCTCCGCGACCTCAAGTTCGTCCGCCTTGCCCACGAGGCGGGCCTGGGGTGCGGCGATCCGCGGGAGATCCGCATCGTCGGCGACGGGGAGGCCGCCGCGGAGAACTGGCACTTCGCCGGCCCGTTCAAGAAGATGACGTTCGCCAGTCGCATGCAGCACAAGATCTACTGGGGCCCGCTGAAGCGGCCGATCGAGTGGTCGCTCAAGACGTTCCTCGCCCCGTGGGCCTACATCGCCAGCGTCCTCTACCACGACTTCTTCTGGTATCCCGCGCACCGCGCCCGCGTCGACCAGGCGCTCGCCAGCCCCTGGGGCCGGCTCTTCCAGTCGTGGGAGAAGCTGGCGATCCCGCCGGACGACCTGGCCACGCCGGGCTGGCCGGCCGTGCTCGATGCGGGGCCCGGGGGCGCCGCCCCCAAGGCCGCCCACTTCAAGCGCGCGTGGGCGATCCTCGGCGAGTGCATCCGCGAGGCGCCGGAGTGGGGCCCGCGACGGCGATGAGCGGGATGCGGGCATACGCGGGACTGCTCCGGGTCCGTCAGTGGACCAAGAACCTCGCCGTGTTCGCCGCCCTCGTGTTCGCCCGGCGCCTGACGGATCCGGCCAGCCTCGCCGAGGTGATGGAGGCCTTCGTCGCGTTCTGCCTGGCGTCGAGCGCGGCCTACATCGTCAACGACATCCGCGACCGCGACGCCGACCGCCTCCACCCCGTGAAGTCGCGGCGGCCGATCGCGGCGGGGGCGGTGGGCGTCGGCGAGGCGTGGGTCCTCGCCGCGGTCCTCGTGGCGGCCGCGTTCGCCGCCGCGGCGCTCAGCGGCGTGCGGCTGGTCGCCTCGGTCGCGGCCTACCTCGCCCTGCAGGCCGCCTACAACCTCAAGCTCAAGCACGTGCCGACGCTGGAGGTCTTCGCGCTGGCGGCCGGCTTCGTGATCCGCGTCGCGGCCGGCGCGTGGATCCTCGCGGTCGAGGTCTCGCCGTGGCTGCTGCTCTGCACGATGAACCTCGCGCTCTTCCTGGCCCTCGCCAAGCGCCGGCACGAACTGATCGAGATGGAGGACGGGGCGGGGGCGCACCGGAAGGTCCTCGACAGCTACAGCCCGCACCTGCTCGACCAGATGATCTCGATCGTCGCGGCGGCGACCGTCGTGACCTACGCCCTCTACACGCTCGCGGAGCAGACCGTCCGCAAGTTCGGCTCGGCCCACATGATCTGGACCACGCCGTTCGTGATCCTCGGCGTCTTCCGCTACCTGTACCTGATCCACCAGAAGAAGCTCGGCGGCAGCCCCGAGTGGGTGCTGCTGACCGACCTCCCGATCCTCGCCACCGTGGTGCTGTGGGCCGCGACGGCGGCGGCGATCGTCTACCTCTGAGCCATGGGCGCCGAGATCCATTGCCCCGGATGCGGGAAGGACACGCTGCTGCTCCGCACGCCGCGCTACGAGGGCTTCAAGCGCACCGGCGAGGACCTCGCCTGCACCGCGTGCGGCCACGCCTTCGCGTCGGAGGCGGACGTTCCCTTCCGCGAGGAGAAGAAGACCGCCGTCTTCACCGACGCCGACCGGAGCGTCGTCGTCGACGTGTTCAAGAACGACCCGCGCGGCCGGCTGTGCCGCTACTGCGCGCACTACGTCGTCAACCCGTTCCGCCAGTGGTGCGGCGTCCACCGCAAGGAGGTCGAGGCGACGCACACCTGCGAGCGCTTCGAGCCGAGGCCTCCGCCGAAGGACCCGCTCGCCGCGGTCACGGGCGGCCCGAAGCCTCCCGTCCTCTGAGCCGGCTGCAGAAACGTCCAAGGGTTGGAAACCCCGGCTCCCGGGAGTTCCAACCCTTGGAAACTGGAACGAGTTGTGACGGGACGGGCGGTTACTTCTTGCCCTTCTTGCCGGCGCCCTTCTCGGCCTGGGCTTCCTTGGCGGCCTTCAACTCCTCGGGCGTGACGGAGCCGTCGCTGTTGGCGTCGGCCTTCGCGAACTTCTTGTCGGCGTGCTTGTCGCCGGCGATCGTGGCGAACTCGGTCGCGGAGAGCTTGCCGTCCTTGTCGGCGTCGGCCGCCGCGAACTCGTCCTTCTTCCCGCCCTTGTCCTTGCCCTTGCCCGCCATCGCGTCCCCGGCGAAGGCAACGGCGATCGTCCCGGCCAGCATCGTCATCAGCAGCTTGCGCATGTCGGTCCCTTTCGTGAAGCCCGGTTGAGGGCCATGGAAGACTAACGAAGGAGCGCGGCGTTCATTGTACGGCGAAGTAGTCCGCGAAGACCGGCACGAGGCCCGCGCCGAAGGTGTCCCAGTGCCGGCCGCAGGCGGGGGCGTCGAGTCCGGCGATCCGGTTGCAGTTCAGTTCCAGCACTGCGGCGTCGATGCCGAAGCGCTCGAGCCAGCCGTCGCCGAGCGAGCCCGGATTGCGGAACGAGGCCTTCGTGGCGCCCTCCGTGAACCACGTGTGCTTCCGCAGTAGATCCTCGAAGCGCTGCATGCGCGCGAGATGACGATCGAGGTCCGGAACGTCCGGGCGGCTGATGTGGAGGAGGCCGCCGCCGTCGTTGTGAAGTTCCAGCGCGAGCTGGGGCCGGGG
>VGWF01000137.1 GCA_016873715.1 Lentisphaerota bacterium
CCCCAGTGACGGCGCCCGGGATGGAGAAGTCTCGTCCATGTTCAAACCGCAAGACATACACCAGCGCCGCGGATTCGTCACGGCGGAAGACGGGGCGGCAGGCCGGGGCAGCCGCATCCTCCTCGGCGAAAAGGGGAGTTCCGGATCGGAAGCCGGTCCGCAGGTCCTCGTGCCCCCGACTCCCGGTTCTCGGATCCCGTCCCTCCGTCCTCCCACCTCCGGCCCGGACGGCCACGGATTCCACGAAGGGCACGGATCCGATCGGGATGGCGGCAAGGCGACCCGCTCCGGCCACCGCCCGGCGGGGCCGGCTGGCGCGGCGGCCGCGGGCGGCTATAGTGTGTCTTTTCGGAGGCGCTCCATGGCGGCATCGCAGGACACGGCGGAACTGGTGGTGATCGGCGGCGGACCGGCGGGCTATCCGGCGGCGTTTCACGCGGCCGATCTCGGCATGTCGGTGACCCTCGTCGATCTCGAGGAGAACCCCGGCGGCGTGTGTCTCTACCGCGGCTGCATCCCGTCGAAGGCGCTGCTGCACGTGGCGCGTTTCCTCGAGGAGGCGGACGAGATCGGCCACTGCGGCGTGCGCGTGGCGAAGCCCTCGGTCGACCTCGCGAAGCTCCGCGCGTGGAAGGAGAGCGTCGTCGGCCGGCTCACGGGCGGCCTCGGACAGCTTCGCGGCGCGCGGAAGGTGCGGTTCGTCCGCGGCCGCGCGCGGTTCGTCGATCCGCACACTGTCGAGGTCGCGGCGGAGGGCGGCCCGGTCCGCATCCCGTTCCGCAAGGCGATCCTCGCCACCGGCTCGCGGCCGGCGGCCATCCCGGGCTTCCCGGTCTCGCCGCGCGTGATGGACTCGACCGCGGCGCTCGACCTGCCGGACATCCCCGGCCGGATGCTCGTCGTCGGCGGCGGCTACATCGGCCTCGAACTGGGCAGCGTCTACGCGGCCCTCGGGTCGAAGGTCAGCGTCGTCGAACTGCTGCCCGTCCTGCTGCCCGGGGCGGACCGCGACCTCGTCGCCCCGCTGGCGCGGCGGCTGGCGAAGAAGTTCGAGGCGATCCGGCTCGGGACGAAGGTCGCCGCGATGAAGGACGACGGCGCCCGGCTGCTCGTGACCTTCGAGGGGCCGGACGGCACGCGGGAGGAGACGTTCGACCGCGCGCTGGTCTCCGTCGGACGCAAGCCGAACAGCGAGAACCTCGGCCTCGACCTCGCCGGGATCGAGACGGACCGCCGCGGGTTCGCGGTCGTCGATCTCCAGCGCCGTACGTCGAACCCGGACGTCCATGCGATCGGCGACATCGCCGGCGAACCGATGCTGGCCCACAAGGGCACCCACGAGGCGCGCGTCGCGGTGGAGGCGATCTCCGGCCGCCGCGCCACGTTCGAGCCGCGCGCCATCCCGGCCGTCGTCTTCACCGATCCCGAGATCGCGTGGGTCGGCCTCACCGAGACCGAGGCGGAGAAGGCGGGCCAGAAGGTCGCCGTGGCGAAGTTCCCGTGGACCGCGTCCGGCCGCGCGCTGACCCTCGAGCGGCAGGAGGGGCTCGCGAAGCTCATCGTGGACCCGGAGACGCAGCGGGTCCTCGGCCTCGGCCTCACCGGCATCGGCGCGGGCGACATGATCGCCGAGGGCGCGCTCGCGATCGAGATGGGCGCGCTGGCGTCCGACCTCGCCCTGACGATCCACCCGCACCCGACGCTCTCCGAGACGGTGATGGAGGCCGCCGAGGTCTACTACGGGCACTGCACGCACCTGGTGAAGAAGGGATGAACCGGGCGGCGATCTTCGACTGGGACGGCGTGATCGTCGATTCCTCCGCGCACCACGAGCGCAGCTGGGACCTGCTCGCCGCCGAGGAGCGGCGCGTCCTGCCCGAGGGCCACTTCCACCGCGGCTTCGGGATGAAGAACGAGGAGATCATCCCGAACCTGCTCGGATGGACGCGCGATCCGGCCGAGACGCGGCGCCTGTCGCTGCGGAAGGAGGAGATCTTCCGCGGCCTCGTGCGGGACTCGGGCATCGCGCCGCTGCCGGGCGTGCTGGAGTGGCTGCGGCGCCTCGACGAGGCCGGGATCCCCCGGATCATCGCCTCGTCGACCCACCGCGAGAACATCCGGACGATCCTCGACGTCCTCGGGCTCGACGGGTTCGCGGGGATCGTCGCGGCGGACGACGTCCACCGCGGCAAGCCGGATCCCGAGGTCTTCCTGCTCGCCGCCCGCCGCCTCGGCGTCGAGCCCGCGCGGAGCGTCGTCTTCGAGGACGCCCCCGCGGGGATCGAGGCGGGGCTCGCCGCCGGCATGCGCGTGGTCGGCGTGACGACGACCCATCCGGCCGGCCGCCTCGCCCGCGCCCATCTCACCGTCGCCCGGCTCGACGAGCTGACGGCGGACCGGATCGACCGGCTGCTCGCGGGCGCGTAGGGGCGTCCGCCGTCTCACCGCTCGCGGCGGAGGCGGTAGAAGCGGTTCGATGCGGAGGCGGGGGACCACTCGACCCCGCCCGCGGCGTTGGTGGTGACCTCGGCCTCGGGGGACCAGTCGCCCGCGAGAAGGGATGAGGCGCCCTCGATCACGTAGGGCATGCCGGCCAGCGCGTCCCAGCGCAGCTTCATCGCCGCCGGATTCGGCGCGAGCGAAAGACCGAGATCGCCGCTCGCGACCGCGCCCCCGGCGGGGGACGGCTCTCCGGCCGCCCAGTTCGCGACGGCCGCGCCCGCGAGGCCGGGCGCGGTCCGGTGCAGCGCGTGCCCGGCGCCGTCGGCCGCCCGGAACCACGGGCCGCGGTCGAAATAGACCAGTTCGTCGATCACGGTCCAGATGACCGGCTCGCCGGGCAGGTCGGGTTCCTGCGGCCGCTCGAGCCGCACGCGTCCTCCGCGGTCGGAGAGCGTGCCGTCCCACGGCCCCGCCAGCGTCGCGCCGGCCGGATCGCCGTAGCGGGCCGTGAAGCGCGCGACGGCGACGGTGTCGGTCGGGGCGAAGGGCACGACGATCAGCCGCGCCCCGGCGGCAAGCGTCGTGTTCGTCGGCAGGTCGAAGTCGACCTCGCCGCGGATCCGCCACGTCCCGAGGACCCCGCCGGCCGCATCGACCCAGAGCGCGACGGACGCGGCGCCGGTGTTGCGGAGAACGAGGTACTCGTCCGCCGTGTTGCCGGTTCCGGGCGGATCGTCGGGCGGGTGGAACATGACCTCGTCGAGGACGACGCCCGCGGCCGCGGGCCGGTTGGTGGCGTCGCGCGTGGGGTCGCAGCGCTGCCACGCGCCGCCGTCGGGGTAGCGGCCGAGGGAGACGCCGTTGTCCTGCCCGCCGAACGGCACGGCGTCGAGCACGCGGTCGTTCCCGGCGCCGGGCAGCCACGAGAGGATCGCCCACTCGCCGGCCTTGTCGAGGCCGAAGCCGTTGGTCAGGGGCGAGTGGAAGCCGGCGATCTCGTCGTAGCTCAGCAGGCCGCGCGCCGCGATGACCGTGCCCGACGGCACGGCCCACTTGCGCAGGTCGGCGGGATCGTCGCTGAGCCAGCAGTCCGCCAGCGGCCAGGCGGACGTCGACGGGTTGAACAGCTCGATCCAGTCGTTCGAGTCGTAGCCGGGATAGGCCGGGCTGCTGAAGTCGGTGTGGGCGGTGACCTCGTTGAGGACGACCGGCGGCGCGCCCGCGGGCTCGGCGGCGCCGGGGGTGCCGTCGAGCACCGCGCCCGCGGTCCAGTTTCCGCCGTAGTCGAGGGCGCCCCCGGCCTGCGGGTCGAGGATCCGCGGCACCAGCGAGTGGCCGGGGCCGCCCGCGGCGGCGGGCCAGCCGGAGCCGGAGCCGTACTCGAAGGCGGCGACCTCGCCGACGCCCTCGACCTCGAGGGTCACGGACTCGCCGGCGTCGTCGAGTGCGCCCTCGAACTCGCCGGCGACGGGCAGGCCCGGGCCGTGGCGCGATTCGAAGGCGGCGGCGTTGCGGACGACGACCGCGCGGGCGCCGGGGGCGAGCGAGTCGATCGCGCCGTTGCCGAAGTCGAACCGCACGCCCTCCGCCAGGCGCACGCCGACGAGGCCGACGGTGCGGTCGCCGGTGTTGACGATCTCGACGAACTCGAAGTCCGACGGGTCGTTGGTGCCGCTCCCGTCCGGCCGCGGCGCGACCATCAGCTCCGCGATCCGCAGCGGCGAGGGGCGCGTGTCGTAGAAGACCGCCTCGGCCATGGCGCTCCAGTTGGTGCCGCTGAGGGACCGCGCGCGCAGTCTCGTCGAGCGGTCCAGTGCGACCGGTCCGGCGTACGGCGTGCCCGCGGGCGTGCCGGTGCCGTAGGCGCGCGGGTCGGTGCCGCCGGTCGTGGTGTAGACGGTGGCGGTAGCCGTGACCGGCACGGCGAGAGAGCCGGAGAACAGCCCGCCGTGGGGGGCGATCGACGGCGCGTCGAGGGAGGGAAACCAGTTGCGGCCGCGGTACTGCGACAGAAGCTGCCCGCCGCGCAGCGGGAACTGGACGCCCACCATGCGGACATGCTCCGCCTCGTACTCCCCGTCGCGGTCGTAGAGCAGGTACGGGCCGTTCGAGCGTGGATGCACGTCGCGCCGGTAGTCGCCCCAGCGGGCACTCTCGGCGATCAGCGCCTCGCCGACCTCGGCGTGGCGGGCCTCCCAGCGGTTGGTCATCGGTCCGGGCGTCAGGGCGCCGCCCGGCTGGAGCAGGTGACGGTGGACGCGGTCCGCGAAGAGAAGCCGGAACTCCGTGTTCGCCATCAGCCGCTGGAACACGCGCGATGGCATGTAGTTGTTGTTCTTGTCGCACACATTGTTCGTCGTGTCCTCGAGCGTCCTCTCCGCGTCCCACGAGAAGAACATGAACGGGCCGCTGGTGGTGCGGCGGCGGGCGGCGTACCAGTTGTGATGGTCCCAGTCGGTGTTGCCGCCGAACTGGTTCACGATCATGTAGTCGGCGAGATTGGTGACGTCGCAGAGCGCGCGGACCGATTCGTAGGCGGAGAGCGTGGTCACGCCGGCGTTGGCCAGCATCGTGAGGTTGGTCCATGCGATGCCGTCGCCGGTGTTGAACTCGCCGCTGTTGGTGGCGTCCCAATCCTCCTTCTCTCCGCCCAGATAAGAAGCGGCGAACGAGGCGTCGGGCCGCTCGGTCGGGTTGTAGACGCCCCAGTAGAGGCCGTTGATGTAGAGGTGGGCGAAGAAGCCGCCGGCGGAGGGGCGGTCCATCGCGAGCTGGGTGTCGCGGATCCACTGGTCGGTGATGTACTGCGCGCGCGCCCGCTGGCCGTTGTCCCAATGGATCCAGGTGTTGTTGTAGCCGCCGCGCAGCATGATCGTGTCGAACTCCTCGACGCGGCTGCCGGGGAAGAGCGGATGACGCAGCTTGGACGGGCCGTAGAGGTCCTTGAAGAGCAGGCGGAACGAGTGTTTGGGGCAGTTGGCCGGCTCGCGGCTGGCCCCGCCCTGGATGCGGATCCCGCAGTTGACCTGCTTTCCCTCGCGGCCGTCCGGGTAGAAGATCTCGAACGACGCGGGGCGCTCCCACGTCACGCTTTCGCGGGTCGGATAGTCGTAGATGCCGGCGGTGCCGAAGAGGTTGGTCCGGTCGGTGACGATGGAGATGACGGGCAGTGCGGTCAGTGCGGCGGCGATCCGGCCGGCGTAGGCGGGGTCGCCGACGATCTCGGGGTCCATCGCGTAGTCGGCGTAGCCGCCGACCCAGTTGGTCGGCCAGCCCGAGGGGCGGTGGGGCTGGAGGATCACGTCGGACGGGAAGATGTAGGTCTGCGTGTCGATGTCCGAGGGCTGCCAGCCGGCCCGGAACGCGGCGGCGCGCAGGACCGTCGTGTTCGTGACCGCGATCGGGCCCGCGTAGACCGTTCCGTTCAGCTCCGTCGGCGCGCTGCCGTCGGTCGTGGTGCGGATCTCCGCGCCGGCGGTGGCGCAGGAGATCGCGACGCTGAAGGCGTTGGTGAAGAAGCCGCGGTCGACGCTGAACTTGGTGTCGGCGACGAAATCGGCAAAGGCGCTGTTGTTCGAGGCGCCGGGGGTGGGGATGGCGAAGTAGCGCTGGAGCGAGACGTCGATCGGGTCGACCGTGTCGGCGGCCAGCTGGGCCTGGAGGAGCATGTCGCTGCTCGTCGACAAGGCGTTGAGGCCGTGGATCGCCAGCATGTTCGTGCCGGCGACGAGCAGGGCGGAGGGGACGTTGGAGACGGCGAAGTCCTCGAAGAGGATCGCCTCGGCGTCGGAGTGCGTGGCGGTCGCCGTGGAGCTCCACACGGGCGAGGCCGGCGCGTTGGCGCGGGCGACCTCGGTGCCGTTGAGGTGGGCGACGAAGCCGTCGTCGTAGCGCATCCGGAGGATCAGGCGCGTGAGGAGCGCCGGATCGTCGACGACGAACGGGATGCGGACGTACAGCGACGTCGCGCGGCCGTACAGGTTCGACCCGAGGTCCAGGTCGATGAAGTCGCGGTAGTCGACCGGCGTCGCGTTGCGGTCGTAGCCGGCGCCGGTGAGGCCGTTGGTCCAGGCGGCGTCGGCGAAGGCCCGCGCCGTCCACGTCCCGTCCACCGCGCCGTTGGTCGGGACGAGCGCGCGGCAGGGGCTGATGGAGTCGACGATCACGACGTTGGTGCCCAGGGATCCGATCGACATGAGGCCGTAGGAGACGTCCTTCTTCTGCGGCGGGAAGACGGGCGCGTAGGCATGTTCGGTCGTTCCGTCGGGCCGGAGCAGCGCGAGGTGCTCGCCGTCGGCGTCGAGCTTGAACGACGCGTGCAGCTCGCCGTTCGTCGCGACACCGAGCCCCGAGGCCCACACGAGCCGGAAGGCGCCGGAGGCGAGGGTGGTGCCGGCGGGGAACGTCCATCGCGCCACGTGGTTCGAGGCGTCCGTCAGGTGCCAGCCCGAGAGGTCGACCGTGGAGGGCGAGACGTTCTGCAGCTCGATCCAGTCGGCGCGATCACCGAGGCTGTTGGTGATCGTCCGGTCGTTCGAGGCCATGAACTCGCGGATCACGACCTGCGCGGCCGGCGCGGATGCAGGCGCAAGGGCGGCCAGCAGAGCGACCGCCATCGCGCCGCGCCGGTGGGCCCGTTGCGTGCGCCGCGGGATCTGACGGGGCTGCGTTGACACGACGCGACAGAATACCCGCACACCGGCCGTCCGGCCAGTGCGGGATGGGTGCGATCCCGCCCGAACGGCGCCGGCGGGCGGCGGTCAGGCCTCCCCGGGGAACACCTCCTGGTCGGGCAGGTCGCGGTTGGGCCGGTCCTGGTCGGAATCGCCCTTGAACATGCGGTAGCGGGCGCCGGGCGGAACGAGGTAGCCGAAGGCGATGTCCTTGTTGCGACGCTCGAGCGGTTCGAAGTAGTGCGGCAGCACGAGCGGGTCCGTGGCGCGGTGGGGCGAGAGCCCGGCGAGGTCGAAGAGGGCCGGGTCGACCCCGCAACGGATGACGTCGAGGAACTCGGCGTCCTCGGCGCGCAGGTGCCGCAGCAGGCCCCGTCCGGCGCCGGCCCACGCGCGGTCGTCGCCGACGAACGACACGACGCGGACCGCCCGCGCGGCCTCCGCCTCCGCGGTGCGCGTCACGAGGAGCCCCCCCCCCGAACCCGGCGCATGGACCGCGTGGAACCGGTAGCGGTACCAGGGATGCCGCGCGTAGCGGGCGCGGAGGTAGGCGGGCGACTTGAGCGGCAGCACGCCGCCGAAGTCGATGGACGCGGCGGCGAAGGGCTCCACCTCGTCGGGGCCGATCTCGCGCATCCCGTCCGGCGGCAGCGCGGACTCCGCGGGCGGGCGCGGCGCGCAGCCGGCCTCGCCGACGAGCCGGAACTCCGCCACGTCGGGATTCAGAAGGAAGTGCCGGTCGACGAAGCCCATCGTGTAGCCAAGGCGCGGGAGGATGGTCTGCGTGTTGCGGCTCAGGCCCAGCGAACCGACGCTGCGCGCACGCAGCTCGCGGACAAGGAAGCGCGTGATCTCGCTGCCCAGCCCCGGCGCCGCGTCGGGTGCGACCGTCCACAGTCCCGGCCAGAGGTCGCAGACCGGGATCGACGGATCGAAGTGCGAGGGCGACAGGAAGGCCTGCACGCCGTGGATCGCCCCGTCGGTGCGGCGGACGGCGATCGCGAAGTTGTAGCGCCCGGTGACCGGGTCGACCTGCTGCCAGCGCACGAACTCCGGGCTGGTGACGTACGGGTGCGACGCGCTCCACTGGTCCCGGAGGAACGTGCGCAACGCGGGCCAGTCGTCCGGCGCGCAGAACCGGATCTCGTACGCCGCGAGCCCGGCCTCCAGCCGCCGCCGCAGCGGCTCCGGGAACTGCCTCAGCCTGACCGTCGCCGTCGAATCGTCCATCGCCATCACCCCGGCCCCGCACCTGTTTCCGTTCCGTCGCGCGCCGCGGGTTGTGTTTTCCGCCCCGCCCGGTAGTCTGGTTCCGCGTAAAGCGCGAGTATGAGCCGCCGCATCGAGATTGTCATGTACCATTACGTCCGGGACCTGGCGCGCTCGCGCTATCCGGGCATCAAGGGCCGTACCGTGGAGGAGTTCCGCGGGCAGCTCGACTGGATCCGCGCGCACCGGACGGTCGTCGGCGCGGAGGCCGTGCTCGACGCGGTCGCCACGGGCGCGCCGCTGCCGGAGCGCGCCTGCCTGCTCACGTTCGACGACGCCTTCATCGACCACCACGCCGTCGTCTTCCCGATCCTCCGCGACCTCGGCCTTCCCGGCGCCTTCTTCCCGCCCGCCCGCGTCGTGCTCGAACACCGGGTCCTCGACGTCAACAAGCTCCACTTCGTCCTCGCCGCCGTGGCGGACACGTCCGCGCTGCTGGATGCCATGGTCCGGGAGATGGCCGCCCTCCGCGACGAGTTCGCCCTTCCGCCCGACGCGCACTACCGCGCCGCCGTCGACGTGTCCGGCAACCGCTGGGACACCCCCGACGTCGCGTTCTTCAAGCGCATGCTGCAGCGCGAGCTGCCCGAGGCCGCCCGCACGCGCATCGCCGACCGGCTCTTCCGCGCGTTCGTCAGCGACGACGAGGCCGCCTTCGCGCGCGGCCTCTACATGAGCGTCGCCCAGATGCGCGAGATGACCGCCGCCGGGATGTTCTTCGGCAGCCACGGCTACAACCACGCCTGGCTGAACCGCCTCCCGCCGGAGGAGCAGGAGCGGGAGATCGACCTCGGGCTCGCGTTCCTCCGCGACCTCGGCGCGCCGGCGGATCGCTGGATGATGAACTACCCCTACGGCGGCTGGAACGAGTCCCTGCTCGGGATCCTGCGCCGGAAGGGCTGCAACGCGGGATTGTCGACGCGGGTCGACGTCGCCGACCTCGACCGCGACGACCCGCTGCTGCTGCCGCGGGTCAACACGAACGACCTGCCCGTGCGGGCCGACGCGCCGGACCGGGGCGCCCCGTAGCGCGGCGCGCTACGGCCGCGGCGCCAGCGACCGGATCCCCCCGACCTTCATCGGCAGGCCGAGGAACCTGTCCTTCGACGTGAGGAAGAGCGTCTTGAAGTCGGGCCCGCCGAACACGACGTTCGAGGCGTAGGTGCCCGGCGCCAGCACGCCGATCGCCGTCCCGTCGGGCGCGTAGACCTTCACGCCCACGCCGCCGCAGGCCACGTAGAGGTTGCCCTGCGCGTCGAGCGTCATCCCGTCCGGCCCGGCGCCGAGGTCGATCCACTTCGTCTCGTTGGCGAGGCGGCCGGGAGCGGTCACGTCGTAGCGGTAGATGCACCTGCCGCCGTTGTCGGCGAGGTAGAGGGTCTTGTTGTCCGGCGTCAGCAGGATGCCGTTGGGCTTCTTGCAGACGGTCGAGACGCACGACACCCGGCCGTCGGGGGCGACGTAGTAGGCGTCCTCCTTGCGCACCGGAGGCTGGCCGCGGTGGCGGTAGTTCGGGTCGGTGAAGTAGAAGCCGTCCTGCAGGTCGATCGTCAGGTCGTTCGGCTCGTTGAACTCGCGGGTCGCCCCGCCGCCGGCGAGCACGCGCTTCTGCTTCGACTTCACGTTGAAGGCGACGACGCGGAACGCGGCGCCCTCGCACACGACGAGTTCGCCCTTCGCGTTGAACATCATGCCGTTCGCATCGAAGCTGTCGCCGGTGAAAAGCGCGACCGGCTTGCCGGGTTCGTAATAGTGGATCGCGTTCGTCTTGCCGTCGGAGAAGTAGACGTTCCCCGCGCCGTCCGCCGCCGGGCCCTCGCAGAAGCCGTAGCCCGTTCCGAGCACCTGCGGTTGCGCCGCCGGGTCGCACAGGTCCTCGAGCTTCGCCCCCGCGCCCGCCGCCAGCGCGCCCGCCGCCGCCAGGCCCATCGCCACCCGCATCGCGTTCGTCATCGCCGCATCCTCCCGCGCCCCGCCGGCGCGCCCGCACGATAGCCTTCCCCGCCCCGCCGCCGCAAGCCGGCGGGCGATCGAGGCCCGCAACCCGGGCGCCCCTCCCGGCTCCCCGCGCCGGGCCTTCCCGTGCCGCCGGGAGGCCGGGGCCCGGACGGCCGGCCCGTGGCAGGGCAGACGCATCTTCCTCGTGGTAGTGGCGCCTTTCGGTCGGCGGGGCGCGGAGTGGCTGGTGGACGCTGGAGCGCTTGCGGTTGCGGGGGTGCGACGCGCACCAGGCCGGCCGGATCGCGCGGGATCCCGCCCCGCCTGCGGCGTTGCCGAAGGGGGCGCGGACACGAGTCCAGCGCCCCCTTCGTCGCCTTGCATCCGGGGCGGTCTGCCGCGTTCCCGGCCGGGCCCCTCGCGGGCTCGGGGCCACCCGGTGCGCGCCGCGGCATCGCCTTCGCCTTGATTCAAGGATCGTTCGGCTGGGATCTCCCTTTCCCGGCGATGGAAGGGGAATCCTGAGGATCCCGCGCACACGGCCCGGTTTCGACAGGAACAAGATGAGTCGGCCCTGCGGCCCGTGGCCTCCGCCGTGGACACGCGCTCGGGGCGGCGGTAGAGTGAGCCTGCAGGCGGGCGAACGCGGAGGGCGGGGCATGGGAACGAGGGAACACAAGGGCGGCGACGTCGAGGCGCGGCCGCGCAGGAAGCTCAAGCGGAAGTTCTACGAGAAGGAGCTTCTCCGGCTGCAGTTGGAACTGGTCAGGCTCCAGAACTGGATCCGCCACAAGGGGCTCAGGGTCGTCGTGATCTTCGAGGGCCGCGATGCGGCGGGCAAGGGCGGCGTGATCAAGCGCATCACGCAACCGCTGAACCCGCGCGTGTGCAGCGTCGTCGCGCTGCCGACGCCCACCGAGCGCGAGACGACGCAGTGGTACTTCCAGCGCTACGTCGCCCACCTGCCCGCCGCCGGGGAGATGGTGATCTTCGACCGCTCCTGGTACAACCGCGCCGGCGTCGAGCGGGTGATGGGGTTCTGCACGAGGGACGAGGTCCGCGAGTTCTACCGCTCCTGTCCCGAGTTCGAGCGCCTGCTGCTCCGCTCCGGCATCCGGCTGATCAAGTACTGGTTCTCCGTCAGCGGCGAGGAGCAGGAGCGCCGCTTCCAGGCGCGCCTGAAGGACCCCACGAAGCAATGGAAGCTCAGCCCCATGGACCTCGCCGGGCGGGCGCGCTGGGTCGAATACTCGCGCGCGAAGGACGAGATGTTCGAGCACACCGACATCCCCGACTCGCGGTGGAACGTGGTCGAGGCGGACGACAAGAAGCGCGCCCGCCTCAACTGCATCCGTCACCTGCTGGACCAGATCCCCTACAAGAAGGTGCCGCGCGAGACGGTGCGGCTGCCGCCGCGCCCGAAGGCCGGGACCTACCGGCGCCCGCCGAAGCGGAGCCAGACCCACGTCCCCGAGTACTACTGAGCCGGGGGAGGGGCAGGGCAGACGCATCTTCCTCGAGGTCGTTGCACCTTTCGGTCGGCGGGGCGCGGAGTGGCTGGTGGACGCTGGAGCCCTTGCGATTGCGGGGGTGCGACGCGCACCAGGCCGGCCGGATCGCGCGGGATCCCGCCCCGCCTGCGGCGTTGCCGAAGGGGGCGCGGACACGAGTCCAGCGCCCCCTTCGTCGCCTTGCATCCGGGGCGGTCT
>VGWF01000138.1 GCA_016873715.1 Lentisphaerota bacterium
GGGGCCGTGCGCAAGCGGTCGGCCCAGGCGCTGGGCCGGCGCGAAGGGGACTTCGTGCCCGCGCTGCTCCGGATGCTGGCCGCTCCCGACCGCAACGCGCGCTACGGGGCCGTCGAGGCGCTGGGCTGCCTCGGGCCGCGGGCCGATGCTGCGGCGGCGCCGCTGCGCAAGCTGCTGGAGGATCCGGACCCGTGGATGCAGAGCCTGGCGTGCCTGGCGCTTCCGGCCCTGGGACCCGAGGCGCGCAAGGCCAGCGTGAACGACATGCTGCGGATGGCCGTTCGATCCAATCCGGCCGACCCCCGGCGCATGGCGCAGCGGGCCGCCGCCGCGGCGCTGTTCTCGTCCTACCCGGGTTCCCGCGAACCCAACAGCATTCTCAGGGAATCCCTCGACGGCGTTGACCGCGACCTCCTGTACCCCGCCATGCGCTCCCTGCTGGAGAACGAGGACAGCGTCGCCCGCGGCTCGCTGGGCCGCGTGTACGGCAAGTTGACCGACCGGGACCTGGCGGAGATGCTGCCGGCCATCGTCAAGGCGATCGCCCCCCTGGCGCCCAGCAACGAGATGTTCGCCGACGGTATCCGGCTGGCGGGGCTGGACCTGTTGTCCCGGCTGCACATCCGCGAGGGCATCCCGCTTTGCGTGGCGGTGATCGAACTGGACCGGTGGGGCTCGGGGAACCGCCTGCCGAAGTGCCTCGAGTGCCTCGGGCGCTATGGCGTCCACGCCAGGGCGGTCCTCCCGCAGCTGCAGGACATGCGGCAGCAACTTCTCAAGAGCGGGCGAAAGGGCAGCAACGACGAACAGGTGAAGCTCCTGGAGAAGAGCATCGCCGCCATCGAGGCCGGCACGGCGTCGCCCACGGTGATGAGCCTCGGCGAATTCACGACCGCCCTGTCCTCCGCTCGAACGATCCGGCAACCGTGAGGGATTTCGCCCCAGCCGCCGGCCGCGCCGCGCTGGCCGTTCTCCACCTCGCCCTGGCGTCCGGACCGGCCGCGGCTGGGAGCGCCATCGCCGGCGAGCCGGGAAACGGCGGTTTTCCCCTCGCCCCGACGGGCGGCGTCGCGGACGTCTTCGTGGGCGCGGACGACTGGAAGGTCGCGCACATCGCGGCATCGAATCTCGTCCAGGACATCGAACGGGTGACCGGCCGGCGGCCGGCGCTCCGGCACGACACGGCGTCGCTCGCGTCGAACGCCGTGCTGATCGGCACCCTCGGGCGCAGCCGTGCGATCGACGACCTCGTCGCGTCCGGCCGGCTCGACGTGACGGGGATTGCGGGGCAGTGGGAGTCGTGCGTCATGGCCGCGGTCCCCCACCCGCTGCCGGGCGTCGCGCAGGGCCTCGTCATCGCCGGCAGCGACCGCCGCGGCACGGCCTACGGCGTCTTCGAGCTGTCGCGCCGGATCGGCGTGTCGCCGTGGTCCTGGTGGGCCGACGTGCCGCCGGCGCGGCGCACCGCGCTCCATGTTCCGCCGGAACGCGTGCGGATCGGCCCGCCGGCCGTGAAGTACCGCGGCATCTTCATCAACGACGAGATGTGGGGCATCCGTCCCTGGGCGGCGGAAACGTTCGCGCCCGACGAGGGACAGGGCCTCGGGCCGAAGACGTACGCCAGGATCTTCGAACTGCTGCTGCGATTGCGCGCCAACCACCTCTGGCCGGCGATGCACCGGGGAACCATCCCGTTCAACGGCTACCCGGGGAACCGGGTGGTCGCCGACGACCATGCCATCGTCATGGGCTCGAGCCACATCGAGCCCCTGCTGCGCAACAACATCGCGGGCGCCGAGTGGGACCGCGAGGGCGGCGGCGAGTGGAACTACGAGACGAACGCCGAGGCGATCCGCGCGTACTGGGCCCGGCGGCTGGAGACCAACGGCAAGTTCGAGAATGTCTACACGCTCGGCATGCGCGGCAAGGACGACGAGCCCATGAAGGGCGGCGCCACCGTCCGCGAGAAGATCGCCCTCATGGAGCGGATCTTCGCCGACCAGCGCGCCCTGCTGGCGCGGCACGTGAATCCCGACCCGGCGAAGGTCCCGCAGGTCTTCATCCCGTACACCGAGGTGCTCGGCCTCTACGACGCCGGGATGAAGGTTCCCGACGACGCGATCCTCTGCTGGCCGGACGACAACTTCGGCTACATCCGGCGGCTGCCGACCGCCGCGGAGCAGGCCCGGAGCGGCGGATCCGGCGTCTACTACCACCTTCAGTGGCTCAACGGCGCCACGACCGCGTACACGTGGCTGAACACCACTCCGCCGTCGCTGATCTGGGAGGAGATGAACAAGGCGTGGGAGTACGGCGCGCGTACGCTGTGGGTCCTCAACGTCGGCGACATCAAGCCGGGCGAGATCGGCATGGAGTTCTTCCTCGACATGGCCTGGAATCCCCGGCGCTGGCGGCACGACAACATCCGCGACTTCCTCGTGGAGTGGGCGGCCCGCGACCTCGACGCCGGCGCGGCGCCCGAGATCGCGGCGATCCTGGACGAACACTTCCGCCTTGGATACACCCGCCGCCCGGAGCATCTGGTGCAGTACCGCGCGGAGCAGCCACTCCGCTACTCCTGGTTCAGCCACGACCTCCACAACGACGAGGCGCAGCAACGGCTCGACCGGTACGCGGACCTCGCCCGCCGCGCGCAGGCCGTCCATGATCAACTGCCGCGGGAGCGCAAGGACGCCTTCTTCCAGCTCGTGCTCTACCCCGTCCAGTGCGCGGCGCTCATGAACGAGAAAGTGATCTGCGCGGACCGGAACGCGCGCTGCGCCGCACAGGGCCGCGCCGGCGCGGCCGGATACGCGGCCCGGGCCCGGGCCGCCGAGGCCCGGATCGTCGAGCTCACGACGCACTACAACACCGGCCTGCACACCGTGAGCAACAGGTGGAAGCGCATGATGAGCCCTGCGCCGGGCCCGTGGGGAGCGCAGGCCAGGCAATTCGAGATGCCGCCCCTCAGCGATTTCGCCGGCGACGGCGATGCCGCGCTCGAGGTCAGGGCGGAGGGCGGGCGGGGAGACGTCGTCGCCGACCTCAGCGTGTACACGCAGGGCCGGCGCTTCATCGACCTCTTCAACCGGGGCCAGGGGCCGATCGAGTGGGTCGCACGGGCTTCCGCGCCCTGGGTGAAGATCGATCCCGCCGAAGGCCGTTTCGAGGGCGAACAGCGCCTGTGGGTGGGCATCGATTGGACGGCCGCGCCGAAGGGGAACCTCGAAGCTCTCATCGAGATTCAGGGCACCGGAGGGAAGCGGCAGCTCATCGTGCCCGTCTTCAACCCGGAGGCGCCGGCGCGCGATGCCGTGAGCGGCTTCGTCGAGAGTCATGGCTGCGTCAGCATGGAGGCCGAGCATTTCTCCCGCCGAACCGGGCGTGACGGCGCGGCCTGGGAGGCGGTCCGCGGTCTGGGTCGCAGCGGCGATGCCGTGACGGTGCTCCCGCCGACGGGCGACAGCCGCGGCGAACCGGCCGACATCCTCGCGCACAGTCCGTCGCTCGAATACGACGTTCACCTGTTCAACGGCGGGTCATGCGAGCTTCGCATCGACGCACTGCCCACCCAGCCGGTCGCGCCCGGCCGAGGCGTCCGTCTTGCGGTCGGCCTGGATGGCGGGCCGCCGCAGGTGCTGGGCGACCTCCCGCGCCCGGCGGGGGACGTGCTGGCCAACCTGCGCCGCTACTCCACCCGTCTCGCCATCGACAAGCCCGGCCCGCATACGCTCCGCGTTTGGATGGTCGATCCGGGCGTCGTCCTCGACAAGATCGTCCTCTTCACCGGGGCGCCGGACGATTCCTATCTCGGCCCGCCCGAGTCGTACCGGGCGCGAAGGGATCCGAAATGACGCGGCGACGGAGCATCCTCGCCATCGCCGCGGCCCCCGCGGTCCTCGCGGGCGGCGTCGACCTCGCGGCGCACGAACCCGTGGCGCGATGGCCGTTCGATGCGCTGACCGAGGCGACCACGCGGGAGGAGGTGTCCGGGCAGGCGGAGCGCATCGTCGGGTTCCATGATCCTGTCTCCGGCTTCGATCGCGGCGCCATTCAACTGGATGGCTACACCGGCTACGTCGAGCGCGAGAGGTTCGGCCGGGACCTCCCGCCGACCCTCACGATCCAGGCCTGGCTGGCGCTGGAGTCGTATCCGTGGTTCCGGAGCCCGGTCTTCGATCTCCGCCGCGGGGAGAAGGACGGCGTGCTGCTGGGGGTGAACCGCGCGGGCCACCTGGTCGCAGCCCTCGGACAGCCGGACACGTGGGTGGAGGTGGAGGGTCCGCTGCTGCCCCTCAGGCAGTGGCTGATGCTGACGCTGGTGGTGGACGGGCGGACCGCCCGGCTGTACGTGAACGGCCAACCGGCGGGCGAAGCACCCTCCGCCCCGGCTCTCCGGTCGACGGCGGATCACCGGCTGACGATCGGCCGCAACGCGATCCTCGAGACGTGGCCGGACTACCAGTATGTGGCGACGAACAGTTTCGCCTTCCTGGATGGCCGCCTGGATGACGTGGCGGTGTACGGCGCCGCGCTCGTCGCCGGGGAAATCCGGACGATGTACGAAAGCCGCGGCCCCCTGCCCGCGGTGAAGTCGCCGCCCCGGGTGTTTCCGCCCAACCCGGACGGGCCGGCGGAATTCGGCGCCTGTTACACCCGGCTGAACTACACCAGGCAGTGGGATCGCCTGTGGCGCGTCGGGGGATTCCCGGACGTCGAGCTGCGCTTCGGGGCGCACCGGTGCCGCCTCGTGTTCTGGCGGGGAACGGGTTTCGTCCCCTGCTGGGTCACCGAGAACGACATCTGGTATGCGAACGAATGGATGGAGACGTGGGGCCGCGACGTGGTCAGTTGCGCCGAGCCGCTGATGGACCGCGACTGCCGGTTCAGCCATGTGCGCATCATCGAGAACTCGCCCGCGCGGGCGGTCGTGCACTGGCGCTATGCCCTGGTCGATACGGAATACCGTTTCGTCGCGAAGGATGTCGACGGCCAGGGCGAATGGGCGGACGAGTACTACATCATCTATCCCGACGGCATCGGCATCCGCAGGATCGACCTGTTCTACTCCAAGCCCTTGAGAAAGCACGACTGGGAGGAGGCGCTCATCCTGCTGCCGCCGGGGCGGCATCCGGACGAGGTCATCCACGACCCCGAGGTCACGCTCGTCAACATGGCCGGCGAACGCCATGACTACTCGTGGCGGAACAACCTGCCGGTCGAGATGAAGGACCCGCCGCGGGCCAACATTCACGTGGTGAACCTGAAGAGCCGGCACAGGCCGTTCTACATGGTTCCGCCCGATCCGTTCGAGTCCGCCGAAGGCAAGTACGATGCGCCGTTCTTCCGGTCCTATTCCGCGGCGCAGGCCTCGCTGAAGTACCGGCCCGCCTCCGTGCCCAGCGTATACGGCTGGTGGAACCACTGGCCGCTGGCGCTCGTGCCGGGCGACGGCCGGTGGGTGGTCCACAACGACCAGCCGTCCCACTTCAACCTCACCACCTTCACGCAGTGGAAGGACTACCGGATGGATGAGCGCGTGAAGACGCGCATCATGCTCCACGGCATGTGGGACAAGCCGCCGCAAGACCTGGTGCCGCTCGCGCGGAGCTGGCTGCAGCATCCCCTCCTCGAACTGAAGCAGGGCAACGCCCGCTACGAACCCGCGGAGCGGGCCTATGTGATCAGCGGCGCCGGCCCCGGCCGCGTGGAGGGCACGCTGTTCGCCAGCGACGCGCATCCGGCCATCGGGCTCGCGCTGGTGTTGAACGGCGCGCGGCTGGACGCGCCGGCCATACAGATCGATGGGAAGGCGCTGCAGGCGGGCAGGGATTTCCAATGCGGGACGATTCAGGAGCGGGATCAGTGGAAGACGATCATCTGGTTCGGCCGGACGTTCACGCAGGAGGCGACGATCCGTATCGGCGGATGATGACGACCCTCCGTCCAGGCATCGAAACTCGCGCCCGGGTCCTCGTCGGCCGCACGGTGGCCGCCGCGGCCGCGCGGGGCGGTGAAAGCCGGGCACGATCGCGGGAGCTGGATGGGACGACATCGCGAATGAAGAGGAACGGAGATCACCGGCCGCGGCTGCGTCGCGTCGTGGGAGTGCTCGCCTGTGTCCAGGCCGTGGCCGCGGCCATCGGCGCGCCGGCGTCCACGAGCGACGGCTGCCTGTCGCTTGCGGGCACCTGGCGGTTCCGGCTGGACCCCGACAGCGTCGGTGTCGAGAGGAAGTGGTTCGCGGAGACGCTGGACGACGCGATCACGCTTCCCGGGACCACGGATACGAATCAGAAGGGCGTCCTCAAGGACGAGAACGCGATCGATCGCCTGTCGCGGGTCTGGTACTGGAAGGGCCCCGCCTGGTACCAGCGGGACGTGGAGATCCCCGAGTCGTGGCGCGGCCGGCGCATCACGCTGCTGCTGGAACGGACCAAGACCACGCGGGTGTGGGTGGACGACCGGGACTGCGGCGGCGACGACACGCTGAGCGGCTTCCAGATCTTCGACCTGACCGGCGCGCTGAAGCCGGGCCGCCATGTGCTCACCGTGCTGGTGGACAACGCCAGGCTGCCTCCGGTCGGGCCGGCCCACGCGGTGGACGAGCGGACGCAGTCGAACTGGAACGGCATCATCGGCCGCATGGAACTGCGCGCCACCGGCCCGGTCTGGATCGAGGACGCGCAGGTCTATCCCGACGCCGCGAGGCAGGAGGCCCGGGTCCGCCTGGTGATCGGCAACATCACCGGCCAGCCGGCCACCGGCCGGGTGGAGGTTGCCTGCGAAAGCTGCAACGTCGCCATTCCGGCCCGGTTCGCGAAGATGTCCGTCGCGGCGCAGGCCCTCGCGCGCCGCACGGCGGTCGATTTCACCTACCGCCCGGGCGACGCGGTCCCGCTGTGGGACGAATTCCAGCCCGCCCTGCTGCGGCTGGACTTGGATCTGCAGGCCGCCGCCGCCGGCCGCGCGTGTGGCGACCGCCGGTCCGTCCGTTTCGGCCTGCGCGACTTCAAGCGGGACGGGCAGCGCCTCGCCATCAACGGGCGCACCGTCTTCCTGCGCGGCCGGCTGGACTGCGCCAACTACCCGCTGACGGGGTATCCGCCCATGGACAGGGAGGGCTGGCGGCGCGTGCTGGGGATTCTCAAGGACTGGGGCCTCAACCACGTGCGCTTTCATTCGTGGTGTCCGCCCGAGGCGGCGTTCGAAGCCGCGGACGAACTGGGGTTCTACCTTCAGCCGGAACTCCCGAACAAGCGCAGCGCGTTCAAGTCCCCCGAGAGCACGGAGGCGGCGCAGCGCAACATCGACTACCTGGACGTGCCGGGCGCGAATACCAACGCTTCGCTCTACGAGTACGCGGTCCGCGAGTCCGATCTGATCTTCCGCCACTTCGGCAACCACCCGTCCTTCGCCATGTTCACCCTCGGCAACGAGCTCGGCCGGACGCCTGCGATGCACGAACTGGTGGCGCGGTTCCGCGAGCGCGATCCCCGGCATCTGTACGCCCAAGGTTCCAACAACATGCACTGGGACCCCAGCCTGGCCGAGGGCGATGACTTCTGGGTCACCGGCAAAACCGGGAAGGACCGGCCCGTGCGCGGCGCCTTCTTCGGGGGCGATTTCCCGGGCGGCGGCCACATCTACAGCGAGCCGCCCTCGTCCCGGATCGACTACCGCAACTCGATCCACGACGTTCCGGTCCCGGTCATCGCGCATGAAACGGGCGAGTTCCAGGTGACGCCCGATTTCCGGGAGATCCCGAAGTACACCGGGGTGCTCAAGGCCCGGAATCTCGAGATCTTCCGGCAGCGGCTGAAGGACGCGGACATGCTGGACCTGTCGCACGACTTCATGCGGGCGTCCGGCGCGCTGGCGGCCATCTGCCAGCGGGAGGACATCGAGGCCGCCCTGCGCACGCCGGGGTTCGACGGGTTCCAGTGGCTCGACATCATGGACTTCCCCGGCCAGGGGACCGCACTGGTCGGGATGCTCAACGTCTTCATGGAATCGAAGGGCCTCACGACGCCCGAGGCATGGCGGCAGTTCTGCTGCGAGACCGTGCCGCTTCTGCTGATGCCGAAGTACGCCTGGACCACGGAGGAGACGTTCGCCGGCGAGGTCAAGGTCGCCCACTATGGCCCGGCCGACCTCCGCGAGGCCCGCGTGAACTGGATGGTCGGCGACGGCGGGGCGTCCGCGCTCGCGTCCGGCACGCTGGGGCCGGTGACCATCCGGCAGGGCGGGGTCTTCCCGGTCGGCCAAATCCGCGCGCCCCTGAACCGCGTCGACGCGCCGAAGAAGCTGAACGTCACGATCTCCATCCCCGGCACCGCGTATCTCAACCGGTACGATCTCTGGGTGTATCCGCCGGAGGCCGACACCCGTGCGCCCGACGGCGTGTGCGTGACCCGTCGCCTGGACGAGGCGGCGCTCAAGGTCCTGGCCGATGGCGGACGAGTCCTGCTCTTTCCGAAGCTGGACGAACTCAAGCTCAGCGTGGCCGGCGCGTTCCCGACCGACTTCTGGTGCTGGCCGATGTTCGCCAAGGGCGCCATCGCGCAGGGGCGGGAGCCGGCGCCGGGCACGCAGGGCTTCCTGTGCGACCCGAAGCATCCGGCGCTGGCGGAGTTCCCCACCGAGTTCCACAGCAACTGGCAGTGGTGGCGGATCGTGACGAACGCGCGGCCGATCATCCTCGACGGGACCCCGTCCGGCTATCGACCGATTATCCACGTCATCGACAACTTCGCCCGCAACCACAAGCTCGGCCTCCTGTTCGAAACCTCGGTCGGAAAGGGAAGCCTGCTGGTCTGCGCGAGCGACCTGCCGTCCCTGCAGGGCCATCCCGAGGCGCGCCAGCTGATGCGCAGCTTGTTGCGCTACGTCGGCTCGGACGGGTTCCGCCCAAACGGATCCCTGGACAAGGAAACGCTGGAGAGGATCCTGTGAACACACGTCGGATCGCGAGTCCTTTCGCCCCAGGCCCCGTGCGCGCATGGCGTCCGGGAAACGGCCGCGTCGGCAACGCGAGCGTTCGACTATGAAACCGAGGGATCGCGTTCTGACGGCCTTGAGCCGCGAGCAGCCGGACCGCTGCCCGATGCAGATCAGCTTCACGCCCGAGTTCGCCGCCCGGCTGCGGGCGGACATGGGGCTGGCCGACGGGACCGGACACAACCCCCACGGGGGCGGCAACACGTACGAACTGGAACGCGCCCTGGGCGAGGATCTCCTGCTGACGAGCGTCGGCTGGGCCAACAGCTACTACCAGTCGAGAGAACCGTACACCGACGAGTGGGGCGTCGGCTGGAGGTCCTGCGAATACACCACCCCCTTCGGCACGGGTTACTACACCGAGATCGCCGGCCATCCGCTGGCCGACGACAACGCCATCTCCTCCTACCGGCCTCCCGACCCGAACCGGCCCGGGTTGTATGCCGACGCGGCCCACCTGATTCGGGATTTCAAGCGGGACTACTTCATCGTCGGCGTCACCGTCACGACGATCTTCGAGACGGCCTGGGCGCTACGGGGGCTGGAAGCGTTGCTGATCGACCTGGTGGCCGACCCCGATCTGGCCGGGGCCATCCTCGACATTCCCTACCGCTATCACCTGGCGGCAGCGAAGAAGCTGGTGGAGATGGGCGTGGACGCGATCTGGGTCGGCGACGACGTCGGCGCACAGAACGCGATGGTCCTGCCGCCGGAGCTGTGGCGCAGGATCTTCAAGCCGATGTGGGCCGCGTTCTTCAGCGAGCTGAAGCGGATGAATCCCCGGCTGAAGATCGTCTATCACTCGGACGGGGTCATTGACCCGATCATTCCCGACATGATCGAGATCGGCCTCGATGTCCTCAACCCCATCCAGCCCGCGTGCATGGACCCGGCATCTCTGAAAAGGCGCTTCGGCGACAAGCTGTGCTTCTGGGGCTCGATCGACGAGCAGCGGACGCTGCCGTTCGGCACGCCGGAGGATGTGCGCCGGGAGGTGCGCACGCGCCTTGCCACCCTCGGCAAGGGCGGCGGCCTGATCCTCGGGCCCACGCACCATGTGCAGCTCGACACGCCGATGGAGAACTTCCGTGCGATGGTGGAGGCCATCCAGGCCTAGCCGTGCGCCGCGCGAGGAACCCACCGGATGGAGGCCAGGACCACACGCATGCAGCGACGACTCGGGCCCCCCACCCCGCTGTGCCTGTTGCTGGCCCTGGCGATTCCGGCGCGGGCGGATCAGCAGGCGATCTACCCGCCGTCCGCCATGCCCCGGGTGGACATGCACACCCACATGGATGCCAGGCCGCAGTACGCGAAGTGCGTCGAGGCCATGGATCAGTGGGGCGGCACCGTCAGCATCTCGCTGGCGGGGCTGTTCTGGGTGAAGGACAACCGCGGCAGCAATGCCAGCCCGGCCAGCGTGCGGCAGATGCCGACCAACGACATGGTGTACGTGCGGGAGGAGCTGAACGACCGGGTTCTCTTCTGCCCCGGAGCCTTCACGATCCCCAGCCAGGGCATCTGGTGGGAGGCGGACGAGATCCGGCGCTTCAAGGAGCAGGGTTTCGTCGGGCTCAAGTTGTGGCCGCACGGCAGGATCCTCACGAGCAGGATCCCCGGGATCCATGCGCAGCTTGAAGAGGCCGGGCGGCAGGGCATGCCGCTGGTGGGATTCCACACCGGCGATCCCGGCACCAAGGACGGGGACCACGCCGCCTTCCCCAGGTTCGAGGATGATTCCGTCGAGGTGGCCGAGGCGCACCCGCGGACGACCTTCATCTTCGCCCATGGGCTGTTCATGCTGCAGAGCGACCGGGGGATGGAGAAGCTGGAGGGGATCTTCGACCGGTGCCCAAATGTCTTCGTGGACCTGTCCTTCACGCACAACACCCGGCAGCCGGCCCGCTACACGGCGAGCAAGGCCCGCGCGTTCTACATCAAGCACCGCGACCGAATCCTGTTCGGCTCCGACGTCTTCGCCGCCGGCGGCGGGGCCGCCGGTTTCCTGAACGAGCGTAGACTCCTCGAAACAGGCGAGGTGACCAGCGGCCTGCACGGCGGGCCCAGGATGGAGGGCTTCCACCTGCCGGACCCGGTGTTGAACCACATCTACTACTGGAACGCCGCCCGGCTGATTCCCAGGGTGCGACAGGTGCTGGAGGCGCGGGGCTTCAGGATCGGATTCGAACTGGGCACGTTCGCGTTCGACCGCCTGCCCCCGGACGTCACGGTGTCTCCGCTCGCCTTCAGGGCCGGCCGGCCGGCCGAGCTCACCGGCACCCTGGGCAGCGTTACGGACAGCCTGACCGTGGAAATCGCGGGGAGGAGTTTCCGGGGCATCGACAACCGGAACGGGACCTGGACGCTGCCCGCGGACCGGATGGCCGGCTTGCCCGCAGGCATCCACGAGGTCAAAGTGACCGCGTCGAATTCCGTCGGACTCGTCCGGACGGATTCCAGCGCCAACGAACTGACCGTGCTCGCAGGACCGGACGGCGCACCGGCCGAACAGGGAAACGAACGGGGCAACGCCAGGAAGGCGACCGGGGGCAGAGAGCCATGAACAACCGACGAGATCCGACCGTGCCGTGCCTGGTGTTCGCCGCCGCTTCGCTGCTCTCCGCCGTCGCCGGCGAGCCGAGGCCGGCGAACTTCTGGACGCCGGACGCGGCGCGGGGCGGCATCGTCCGCACGGGCGGCGGCGGGGAACCCGTGGTGCTGAACATGCAGGGCCGCAAGGTCGTCATGCAGGTGCAGGTGGACCGGACGGCGGGCCTTTCCTACCGTGCGCGCTTCTTCCACGTGGATCCGGACCTCACCCGGAAGGGGTGGGTCGTGGCCGACGGGGGCACCAACTCCGTTCCCAGGCTGCTGGTCAACGGCAGGCCCTTGCGGTGCCACGCGCCCGCCACCGTGGCCTTCGACGGGATGCTGACGGTCGTCTACCCCACCAGCGAGGGCCTCGTCGCCACCCGCACGGTCTACTGCTCCCAGCGCAATCCGGTGGTCCCC